>LNEO01000273.1 GCA_001465015.1 Deltaproteobacteria bacterium Ga0077539
GCGGGTGGGGGCCGCGCTCCGCGGCTCGATGTAGAACGTCGTTTCGTCGCTCGATTTGCTACTCTATCTCTCTGTTTCAGCCGTGAAGTTTTCGGCGCCTATGCCCGCCACACCCGGCAGGTTCGCCAGTGACCTCCATAGAGTTGCCACAAGGGTGGGGGGGGGATCGTCAAGCAGGTATCCGTCGATTTTGGATACGCAGAATCGAGACTCTGCTATCCGTGTTCTTCCGGTCACTTATCGCACGGAATGCCCACTCACCAACGGTGGTCCGTCCCGTGCAGTCCCCAGGTGTCGAACGTCAGCATCGGCGAGGTGCGCGAGAGCGACGAGCGCGCGAGGTAGCGCGGCGAAGCCTCGCCTCCGCTACGGGCTCACGGTCCGCGCCGATGATTCGTGAGCGGCAGGATCGCGCCCGTGTCATCCCAGGTGGCGCGCTCGCGACGCACGTCCACGTGCACGTAGTTGGCGCGGCGATGATGCCCGCAGCCGACTCGGTCGAGCGTCAGGCAAAACTCGTGGAGCGCCTGCAACGAAACGCCCTCGACGCGAATGTCGACCGCCGTGCCGCGGGTGTGGTTCGCGGTCGGACCCGTCGGCTCGTCGCCGCGCGGACGGTTGTTGGCCGAGATGCGAATCGTGCGACCGGCGTAGTGCCCGCCGATGCGCGCCAACGCGTACGCGAGCCGCGGATGCAGCGGAATCGGCGGCGGCTGCCGCTGTCCCTCTTCGGCGTCCGCTCGCAAGAAGGTCGCGAGGCGCCGCGCCGCACGAGCGTCGGTCTTGCTCAAGTCGAACAGCTCCGCGCCGCCACCCTCGCGACGGAGCCGCGTTTGCCCCGGCGGCGCGGGAGCCTGCGCCGCTGACGCTCCGCCGCGCGGCGCCTCGCCCGGAGTGCCATCGCGGTGCGGAAGCGTGCGAAGGACCTCGCGCGGCGTGCTCTCGGGCGGACGGAGTCGTCGACCGATGCGAAGGTTGTAAGGCCGTTGCAGATAGTTGCGCGCGACGAGGTCCGCGACCGTCACGTGCAGACGCTCGGCGATCCGCGACACGGTGTCGCCCTGCCGCACGATGTACACGCGGTCCGAGAGCGTGCTCTGCCCCGCCGCTGGAGTCGCGCCCAACGCGAGCGCCGCCGTCACCAAGATCGCCGCCACGACCCGTTGCATCGACGCGGCGGTTATCACGCGATTCGACGCTCGGCAAGGCGAGCCCAGCGTCGACGCTCGTCGCGCGCTCAAAAGTCCGGATCGCGGCCGATTCCCGCGCTCGCTCCGCCGTCGGGCCGACGCCCGCGAGCGCGTCGCAGCACCCTCGAACCGTCGGTCGCAGCCGCATCGGCGACCGCTGCGATCACACCGTTTGCGACCCCTCCGTCCGAGACGCTCGCTCGCGCCGAGCCGCTGTCTGCAGACACCCCGCCGTCGTTGGGCGGTTGCGCCGTTGCGCCGCTCACCCCTGTATCGCCGATGGGCGCTCCGCCGTCGGACAACACGTTCGCGCTACGCCCGCTCCCCACGACGCGCGCAGCGGCCGCGGCGACCCCGAGCGCAAGCGCGAGCACGACGAGCAGCACGAGCCCCTTTTGCGAACGAGCTCGATTGGGGTCCGTGAGCGTGAGGATCGCCTGCTCTCTCGGCGAGCGCCGCGGGGTCTTTCGACTCGATCCCGTCGTCGAAACGCTCGGAGACACTCGCGCGATCCCGCGACGCTCTCGCCACTGCGCGAGCGCCTCGCCGAAGCGACGAGCGTCCCGCCAGCGATCCTCGATCTCCGAAGCCATCGCGCGATCCACGATCGCCGCGAGCTCATCGTCAATCGCAACGCCGCGATCGCGGATCGAGGGTGGGCGACTCGTCGCGATCGCTACGAGCATTCCCTGATAGTTTGCGGCGCTGAACGGCAGCGTGCCCGAGAGCATCTCGAAGAGCATCACGCCCACGGCCCACAGGTCCGCGCGCTCGTCCGAGGCGAGGCCGCGCGCTTGCTCGGGCGCCATGTACGCGGGCGTTCCGATGAGCGCGCCGGTGCGAGTGAGGCGCACGCGCTCGGCCTCGTCCAGGATCTTCGCGACCCCGAAGTCGAGGACCTTCACCGCGCCGTCGTCGCAGAGAAAGACGTTCTCGGGCTTCATGTCGCGGTGCAGAACGCCCTCGTCGTGCGCCGCTGCGACCGCGTCGAGCACCGACTCGATGATGGACACCGCCAGCTCGGGCGCGACGCGACGCTCGCGCTCGATCAGCGCCGACAGGCTCATCCCCCGCAAGAGCTCCATCACGAGAAACGGGGTCGACTCGTGCTCACCGACGTCGAGCACGCGACAGATCCCAGGGTGAGCCACCTTCGCTGCCGCCCGAGCCTCGTTGCGCAGCCGCGCGGCGGAGTGCTCGTCGTCGAGCAGCGCCGCGTGCAAGACCTTGAGCGCGACGTCGCACGCGAGCTTCTCGTCCCGCGCGAGCCACACCACGCCCATCCCGCCCTCGCCGACCTTGTCGACGAGTCGAAAGCGGCCTCCGAGCGTGTCTCCGCGGGTGAGCATTGCGTCCCCTTCGATCGCCCGGCGACGCTACGAGAGCATCTTGCGCGCCGCTTGTCCGCTCGCGGGGCGAACAGCGCGCGAGAGCGCCAAAATCGCGACGAGGAGCGCACGATACACAGCGCTCACGCAGTCGACGTCGATGTCGGTCTCGACGTCGCTCAGCATCGCGTCGTCGTCCGGAGCGAGCACCGAGTCGAGCTGCTCGCGGACGAGCGTCATCACGTGCGGCTGCAGCATCGCGACGACATCATCGCTCTCGAGCGGCTCTGCCGAGTCCTCCCTTCGCATCGTCTCGTCGAGCTCGAGCGACGCGCGCGCGACCTCGACCGCGGACTCATCGACGCTCTCGAGACGAGCGCCAAACGCCCTTCGAAACGCCTCGTGAATGCACACCGACAAGAAGTAGCCGAGCGCCTGCGCGGTCTCGTCTCGTTGACGATCGAACTCGTCCGCGAGAAACGCAGCGAGCGCCGGCTGCTCTTCGTCGAAGCGGGCAAACGCCTGATCGACGCGCTCGTCGAGCTCGGGAGCGTCCGCGAACGAGCGCTGCGCGTAGTCTACCGCCGCCTGCGACACGATCGCGTCCGACGAGATGGGCCCCAACGCGGAACGCGCCGACCACTTCATGCGCGGCGCAACGACGAGCGCGGGTCGAGCGCACAGAGCTTCATCCGTCGTCCTCCTCCATCTCCCATCGCTGCAGCGCCGTCACGCTGATCGCGAGCGCGCAGCGTTCGCACAGGGGAGGCTCCTCGCGCACCACGTCGTCGCCGCGAACGAACACGAGCAACCCGTGTCCGGCCGGCTCGCCGTCGATCTCGATGGAGCACGCGTCGCAATACAGCGCGGGCTCGTTGGAGGAGCGGTGCATGCCCGAGTGATAGCAGAGTTCGACGCGGGATTCACAACGTTCGCAGCAGGGCCTGCGCAACGTCTGCGGCCGCGAGGGCGATCGCCGCCGCTCGGAGCGGCAGGGATCAGCCGCGATAGATTACGCGGGATACGTCGTTTTCTCGAAGCACGAGCTGCACCAGCCCTGGCACAGAGGGCTTCAGCCGGTCCCAGATCCACGTCACCAGGACCTCGCTCGTGGGGTTTTCGAGGCCTTCGATGTCGTTGAGGTAGTGGTGATCGATGCGGTCGCGCAGCGGCTTCATCGCCTTGTCGATCTCCGAGAAGTCGAAGACCCACCCGGTCTCCGGGTCCATTCGACCTTCGACGTGAATGTCCAGGTAGAACGCCAGGCCGTAGACGTTGTTGCAGGGGTGTCCTGGCGGCGTCTTCGGCAAGCGGCGCGCGCTCTCGAAGCGGACGGTCTGGATGAGCTCGTAGATTCCGTTGCGTTGGGTCATGGGCGGTCCATCCGATGGCAGAAAGAGCGTCAGGTTTCGAAGGTTTCGTCGCGCATCGACGCCGTTCGATCGCGGCGCGGCTCAGCGCTCGAGGGCCGACGGCTCCTTGGGGATCTTCGCGGTGAGCACATAGGGCTCGTTGGAGGTCACCACGACGTCGTCCTCGATGCGAACGCCGATTCCGCGGTACTCCGCAGGGGCCGCGCCGTCGTCTGCGCGGATGTAGAGCCCAGGCTCGACGGTCAGCACGCACCCTGGCTCGAGCGCTCGCGGCGCGCCGTCGATCCACTCGCGCCCCACGTCGTGAACGTCCATCCCGAGCCAGTGCGACGTCCCGTGCATGTAGTAGCGCTTGTAGTCCTCGCGCTCGATGAGCTCGTCGAGCGAGCCCGCGAGCAGCCCGAGCTCGACCATCGATTCGGTCAGCGATCGAACGGCGACTTTGTGAACCTCGGTGAGCGTCGAGCCCGGACGGACCGCGGCGATCGCCGCGATCTGCGCGCGCAGGACCGCGTCGTACACCCGCCGTTGCGCTGGAGAAAATCGCCCGTTGACAGGAAACGTCCGCGTCACATCGGACGCATATCCGCCGCTCTCGGCGCCAGCGTCGACGAGCACGAGGTCGCCCGACTCCATCCGCCTGTCGTTTTGCACGTAGTGCAGCGTGCATGCGTTGGGGCCGCTCGCGACGATCGGCTCGTACGCCGGCCGCTCGCTGCCCAAGCGACGAAAGCATCCGCGGAGCTCGGCCTCGATTTCGTACTCGTACATGCCCGGCTGTCGCACGGCGAACGCGCGCTCGAACGCTTGGGCGCTGATGTCTGCGGCGCGCTGCATCGCAGCGAGCTCGGCCTCGTCTTTGTGCCAGCGAAGCTCGTGCAGGATGGTCGATGGCTCGACGATCTCGGTGGGCGCGATCCGGCCTCGCCTCGCGCGTCGCCTCGCGTTGGCGAGGGCCGCGAGGACTCGGTCGTCCATCGCGCGGTCTCGACCGAGCGCGTAGTAGAGCCGCCGTCGGTCGAGCAAGAGATCCGCGAGCGTCGAGTCGATGTCGCCGATGTCGCGGCTCGCGTCGGCGCCGAACATCGTCCGCGCGCCGTCGAGCCCGACGCGCGCGCCGTCCCACAGCTCGCGCGCTGGGTCGCGCGCGCGGAGGTAGACGACGAACGGGTGCTCGGCGTGTCCTGGAACCAACGCCACGAGCGAAGACGGCTCGCGAAAACCCGTGAGGTAGTACAGATCGCTGTCGGGCCGGTACTCGTGCTCGACGTCGTTGTTGCGAATGTACGTGGGAGTCGAAGGGAGCAAGAGGACTGACTGTGGTCCCATTCGCTCCATGGCGCGCGCGCGACGCTCGGCGAAGTTCACGGCAGAGAGCGTAGCGCGTCGATCGCCCGTCGGTGCAGCGCCGAATGCGCCACGACGATGCCGTGCTCGAGCGCGAGCTCGACGCCCGCGTACGCGATCGGCTCGCCGCGCGCGTCGCTCACGGTTGCCCCCGCTGCGACGGCGATCGCGTGCGGAGCGAGGCTGTCCCAGAGCTTGGCGCCGCCCGACGGCAGGACATAGAGGTCCGCTTCTCGCGCAGCGACCAGCGCCACCTTGAGCCCGACCGAGCCGCACGGGCGGGCGCCGTCGATCCCCAGCGCGCGCGCGACGTGCTCGACCCGAGGATCGGGCCGCGAGCGCGAGGCCACCATTCGTGGCTTGTCAGAGGGCTCGGCCACGACGAGGCGTGATGGCGCGGCTCCGTCGCGAGACTCGAAGGCCCCCTCGCCCACCGCGCCCCAGAGCGCGCGCTTCCACGCGGGCGCGACGACGGCGCCCACCATCGCGACCCCGTCGATCGCGAGGCCCACCATCACGCAGAACTCTCCGTTCTTCGCGATGAACTCCTTGGTGCCGTCGACAGGATCGACGAACCACACGCGACCGCCGCGCGCGACGGCGCGACGGTTGTCCTCGACGCCGCTCTCTTCGGCGCACACAGAATCCTCTGGAAATCGCTCGCGCAACAGCGCCACGATCGCCTGGTTGGCCGCGCGGTCCGCGGTCGTCACGGGATCGTCCTGACCCTTCCAGTCGACCGCGAAATCCTTCTCGTAGATCTCCGCGACGATCGTCGATCCCAGCGCAGCGGCCTCGCGGGCGACCGCGAGCTCTCGGTCTAGAACAACCATCGCGCGAGGGTGCACGAAGCGCCCGAACGCATCCACTGCAACTGCGAGGCAGAACAATCAGTACACTCTGGGCCGTGAGCACCACGGAGCCCGCGCCGCGCACGAGCATCCCTCCCCCTGCGCAATCCGCGGGGGGAATCGGCGTTCCCGCGCCGCCCGAGCGCGGTTGGCCGAGATGGGTGCCGGGGCTGTGGGTGCTCGCGAACTATCGTCGCGAGTGGTTCGCAAAGGACCTCGTCGCGGGGATCGTCGTCTCTGCGCTGCTCGTCCCGGCGGGGCTCGGCTACGCGACGGCCGCGGGATTGCCGCCGATCACAGGCTTGTACGCCACGATCGTGCCGCTCATCGCGTACGCGGTCTTCGGCCCATCGCGAATCATGGTGCTCGGACCAGACTCCGCCCTCGCCGCCCTCATCGCGGCGGCGGTCGTTCACCGCGCGGGCGGCGACGGCGCCGTGGCTGTTTGACTGAGCTCGCTCCTCGCGCTTCTGACGGGTCTCTTGTGCGTCGCCGCGGGCTTCGCTCGAGTGGGGTTCGTCACCGATCTTCTCAGCCGCCCGGTGCGCGTCGGCTACATGAACGGCATCGCCCTCACCGTCCTCGTCGCGCAACTGCCAAAGCTCTTCGGCTTCAGCGTTCGAGCCGAGTCGGTGCTCGAGGGGGCTGTGCAGTTCGCTCGAGGGATCGCGGACGGTCGCACAAAGGTCCCGGCGCTCGCGATCGGCTGCGCGTGCATCGCCGTGATCGTCGTCGCGCGCAAGCTCGCGCCGAAGCTGCCCATGGTGCTCTTCGCCGTCATCGGCGCGACGCTCACCGTGCGGTTCTTCTCGCTCGGGTCGGTGATCAGCGTGGTCGGGGCCGTTCCGCGCGGGTTTCCTCGACCTTCGTTGCCGCCGCTCAGCGCGAGCTTGATCAGCGACCTGCTCGTCGCGGCCGCGGGAATCATGATCGTGGCGTACGCGGACATGAGCGTGCTCTCGCGGACGTTCGCCGGACGCAATCACTATCGCGTCGACCCCAATCAAGAGCTGGTCGGCCTCGGCGTGGCCAACGTCGCAGCGGCGTTCTTTCAGGGATTTCCGGTCACGAGCAGCGCGTCGCGGACGCCCGTCGCCGAGTCTGCCGGGTCGCGAACGCAGGTCACAGGCATCGTCGGCGCGCTCACCATCGTGCTCCTGCTCGTCGCGGCGCCTGCGCTCTTGCGCGATCTTCCGACGACCGCGCTCGCCGCGATCGTGATCGTCGCTGCCCTCCGCAGCGTGGACGTGGCGGAGCTCCGAGTATTCGCCCGCGTGCGACGGTCGGACTTTCTGCTATCGATCTTCGCCTTCGTCGCGGTCGTCGCCTTCGGGGTCCTCTGGGGAATCGCCCTCTCTGTGACCTTCTCGCTGCTCGATTTCGTGCGCCGCGCCTGGCGACCGCACGACGCGATCCTCGGTCGCGCGGCGGGCGTCAAGGGCTACCACGACGTCACACGTTATCGAGACGCCAGAGAAATTCCTGGCCTGATGATCTTTCGCTGGGACGCGCCGCTCTTCTTCGCCAACGCCGACACGTTTCGCGCCAGGATCATCGAGCTCGTCGACCAGCGCTCACCCAAGCCGCGCTGGGTCGTCGTCGCTGCCGAGCCGATCACCGACGTCGACACCACCGCCGCCGAAGCGCTGCTCGAGCTCGACAACGAGCTGTTCGCGCGCGGCGTCGAGCTGGCGTTCGCCGAGATGAAAGACCCTGTGAAAGATCGCCTCGAGCGCTACGGCCTTCAGCAAAAGATCGGGCGAGAGTTCTTCTTCGCGACCCTCGGCGTCGCAGTGAAGGCCTACCTCGCGCGACACGAGGTCCCGTGGACCGACTGGGACGAGCCCAAGATCTCCGAGTAACTCAGTACGTTCGGCCGTGTTCGTCACGGACGCGGGTGATGTTGGCGAAGTACAGCCCCGCTCCCGGGGCGGCGAAGACCAGCGCGACGCCCCAAAACCCGGCGAGCGCTGGCGCCGCAGCGACGAACGATCCAGCCGACAACATAAATGGCGTCACGATCGCCGCGACCGCCGTCGCGAGAATGCCGATGCCCCCGAGCACGAGACCGGCCGTGTGCGCGGGACCCGAGCCGGGAGAGATCACGAGGTTGCGCACGTTTGCGGACACGGTGAACCAGTCCGTCGCCGCCACGCCGTCTCCCGCGACCCGCAGCACGATCGGCCTGCGCAGCGACACCGTGCACGGGATCTCGCAGCGAACGCGCGTCTGCAGGATTCGCTGCGTCTCTTCGATCCTGCCGCGGAGGCGGACCTCTTCTCGATCTTGTACGCGCTCTTCGAGGCGCGCGCGGCGATCCGCGTTCATCGTCTCGGCGTCGAGCACAGGCTCGCCAGGGTCTTCAGGAACGACGGCGGGAGGCTCCTCGTCCTCGTCGGCCATCGCTGCGCCTGACCAAACCCACGTCCCCAGCGCCGACGCCGCAGCGATCACCCACACACCCCTTCGTGACTTCATCGACCGAAGGATACCAAGACGCCTGGCAGAATCGAAGATTCAACGCGGCCTTCGCTTGTCCTCGCGCCCGCAGTGCTCCAGAACCGCGCCGTGTTCGAAGCGAAGACCGCGCTGCAAGCGAAGGACGATCAACGGATCTGGTTTCTGTTTCGCGGCGAAGAGCTGCTCGTCCGCGACCAAGAGGGGCAGCGCGCGACGCCTTGGGTCGGGCCGCTTCCAGCTTCCTTCGAGACGCGCGACGAGCTCGCGCTCGGAGTGCTCGACGGCAAACCAGCCTTCGCGTGCATCGTGTCCGACGACGCCATCGCCCCAGAAGGGACACGGTTCTCGCCGCTTCGTCCGCTGCACGCCCTGCTCGACGCGAGCGCGTTCGACGCAGCGTCGCTGGGCGCGCAGCTCGTGTACTTCGCGCGGCACTATCGGTTCTGCGCGCGCTGTGCCCATCCGCTCGAGGCCGTCGCAGACAGCCGCGTGCGGCGGTGCACGAGCTGCGCGCACGAGTGGTACCCGCGCGTCTCGCCCTGCGCGATCGTGCTGATCCACCACGATGATCGACTGCTGATGACCCGCCAGGCACGCTATCCCGCGGGGATGTACGGGCTCGTCGCGGGCTTCGTCGAGCCCAACGAGTCGGTCGAGGCGTGCGCGGCGCGCGAGGCGCTCGAAGAGTGCGGGGCGCGCGTGCGGGACGTGCGCTACTTCGGCTCGCAGCCCTGGCCCTTTCCGCACCAGCTCATGGTGGGGTTTATCGCGGAGTACGACGGCGGCGAGCTCATCGTGGATCGCGGAGAGCTCGAGGACGCGCGGTGGTTCTCTCGCGACGCGCTGCCCACGTTGCCGCCGCCCGTGAGCATCGCGCGCAAGATGATCGACGCGTGGTCGCGCGGCGACTTCGAGCGATAGCGCGGGACGGCCGCCGGTCAGGCAGCGACCCGGCGGGCAGCGCGCACTCGACCGTGGCGCTTCCGGAGGGTGACCGTCGGTCTCTCGGCGGACGCAGGCGTGATCGTGACGCCGTCGAATCGGTAGAGGCCGCCCTCGAAGAGCGAGCCCTCGCTGCGCAGCCACACAAAGGGCTGCGCGGTTTGGACGGGATGTGCGCAGGCGATGTCGAGGTACATCGGCGCCCACGAGCCGCAATTGCCAAAGAAGACGCCTCCCGCCCACTCTCCCTCGGGGATGTGCGTGTGTCCAAACACCACCGCTCTTGCGTCATGAACCTTCGCGATCGCGCGCTGCGCGCGACGAACCGAGCGATAGTTCTCCGCGAGCTCCCCTTCGGGAACGACGAATCGAAACAGCACCGCCAGCGCGACCGTCGCGGCGAGCGCGATCAGGCCCGCGCTGCGATCGAGCCAGAACAGCGACAGCGAGAGCAGCGTCGCGAGCGCGTGCGCGAAGCGATCGAGGCAGAGCAGTCGCACCGCGCGCTCGAGCGCGGCGGGCTGCTCGAGGTTGCTGTGCTCGAGCAATGTCTGAGCGTCGCAGCCCGTCTCGTGCGCAGCGCGAACGATGCTCACGACGTCGCGCGGGCCGTGCTTGCGCTCGGTCTCTCGCAGGAGGCTCGCCGCCACGAGCAGCGTACCGAACACCCATCGAAGCGCGAGCGAGCGTCGCGTAAACGCGTAGTACCGCAGCCAGTGCGTGAAGTATCCGCCCAGCGAGAGCAGAAAGCTCTCGTCGACGTTGGGGTTGAAGAACCCGAGTCGACCGATCAAGTGTCGCATCGTGAGTGACCCGAGCGTCTGTTGCAGCTCGGGCCGCTTCGACGACACCGGCCACAGCGGGTGCGGGACGCTCGTGTACGAGTCGTATTGCTGTCCGTGCTCGATCAAGATCCCGTCGTGCGTCTTGTGAAACCAGCCCTTGATCCCTAGCTGACCCATCCGTCGCGGCACGCTCGCGGGCTCGACGCCAACCCGGCCGAGGGCGCGTTCGATCCGCGCTCGCAACGCCGCCCGAACGGGCTCGAGGACGAGCGGCAGGTCGTGGTTTCCGGAGATGAACACAACGCGTTGCCCCCGCGACAGAACGGTCGCGACCGCGTCGAGAAAGCGCTCGTGGTCATCGAGGATCGAGTGCATTCGTTCGACCGCGCTTCGAAGGTCGCGCGGAGGGTCTTCGCAGCCGTCGGGACGGGCGATATCGAAGTCGAACACGTCTCCGTTGAAGACCACCTCGATCGAGCCAGGCGCCGAGCCCAGCGTGAGTCGATCGAGCAGCGATGCGATTCGCTCGTCGGGAAAGTACCGACGCTGTCGATACCGCATCCAAAGCCCGTCGCCAGGCGCCGCCTCCCACAGATGCAGATCGGACAACACGATGGTGTGCTTCATCGACACGAGCCTCGTCGAGCGCAGAGCTTGCGAGTCGTTCGTGTCGAACTCGAGGAGCGTAGGTGCCTTCGTGGACACGACGAGCGCTAGAGTTGACCGAAGATTCACAGCATGACTCGGGGTCATCTGCGCGTACATCCGCGCCGTCATCGTCCCCTGCGTCGCGTGGCGTGGCGCTGTTCCTGCCCGCGCGAGATCGCTTCGACCCGACGCCGTCCCGAGATCGTCACAATGGCGTCGCGGAGTCGTGAGAGCCTCGCGCGCGATGAAGATCGAACGAAGGCGTTTTCTTCGAACGACGCTGGGAGCGTCGCTCGCTGCAGGGCTGCTTCCGAGGTGTGGACCAGGCGCGGCTCCCGCCGATGCGCAGCCCGAGGGCTCGCTCGACGCATCGCAGCCGGACGCAGAGCTCGATGCTGGCGCTGACAGCACGATGCCGCCCGCGGACACCGGCGTATTGCCGGACGGGGGCTGCCTCGCACGCGCGAGCGAGTTCGGTCCTGGCGAGGGTGTGTTTCGCCACGGCGTCGCGAGCGGAGACCCGCTGACCGACTCGGTGATCTTGTGGACGCGCGTCACGCCGCCAGCCGCGACGATGATGGTCGAGGTGACCTACGAGCTCTCGACCGAGCGCACCTTCGCGACCATCACGCGAACGGGGATGATCAGCACGAGCGCCGCGCGAGACTTCACAGTCAAGGTCGACGCCAACGGGCTCAGCGCGGGCCGCACGTACTACTATCGGTTTCGCGCGATGGGAGCGGTTTCTCCGATCGGTCGCACGCGCACCGCGCCCGACGGGGACATCTCGCGCCTGCGCTTCGCGGTGGTCTCGTGCTCGTCCTATGGGCACGGATACTTTCACGCGTACAAGGCGCTCTCTCGGCGCGCGGACCTCGACGCCGTCGTTCACCTCGGCGACTACATCTACGAGTACGCCACCGCCCTCGACGCTCCGTGCTTCGGAAAGAGCTACGGCGCGGTCCGCCCCTACGACCCACCACACGTTATCAAGACGCTCGAAGACTACCGGCGCAGGTACGCGCACTATCGTCGAGACCCGGACCTGCAGGACGCCCACCGCCAGCACCCGTTTATCACCGTGTGGGACGACCACGAGTTTGCGGACAACGCGCACACGTCCGGCGCCGAGGACCACACGGCGGCCGACGGAGACTGGGAGCAGCGAAAGCGCGTGGCGAAGCAGGTGTACGCTGAATGGATGCCGATCCGCGAGCAAATGGACGGGCGAATCTACCGCCGGCTGCGCTTCGGCTCGCTCGTCGACCTCGTGCTCTTGGACACGCGGATCGAGGGCCGAGACGCCCAGGTCGCGCGCCCGTCGTCCCCCGAGCGAACCAACGCGATGCGCCAGCTGCTCGGAGCACAGCAAGAAGCGTGGCTCGCGACGCAGCTCGCCGACGCGGGCGGGCGATGGAAGCTCCTCGGACAGCAAGTGATGATGGCCGCCGCGCTGGACTCGATCCCCAACACCGATCAGTGGGACGGCTATCCCGCGGCGAGACAGCGCTTCTTCGACCTGCTCGCGAGAGGACCCGTCCGTGACGTCGTCGTGCTGACCGGAGACATCCACTCGTCGTGGGCGTGGGACGTCGTTCCGGAGGGGGTGACGTACGACCGCACGACGGGGGCGGGCGCGGTGGCAGTTGAATTCGTGTGTCCAGCGGTCACTTCGCCAGGGTTTCCGGCGGCGATCGGCACGACGTTCGCGAACGAGATCCGTTCGATGAAGCCCAATCTGTCGTTCATCGAGCTCGTCAAGCGCGGCTACATGGTGCTCGACGTGACCAACGAACGAGTCGAGTCCGCGTGGTTCTTGTACGACCGCATCGACGTCAGCACCGCGCAGACCGAGCGGGTCGCGGGCGTGCGCGCAGTGTCTCGGGGAGTATCCCGACTGCGTGAGGTCGCGACGCCCGCCGAGCCCCGCGGCGACGCTCCGCCGCTCGCTCCTTGAGCGAGGACGACTACTTCGCCTTGCCGCGCCAGAGCCAGTCAGCGCGCACGAAGCGCTCGTCGAGCAGCCACTCGGGACGCGCTGCCCGCGCGGCGAGCGATCCGCCCAACGTCGCGAGCACGCCCTCGAGCCCCTCGGCGCGCACGGCGGGCTCCAGACGCCACGCCGCGAGCGATCGACGCGCCTCGCGCTCGGCCGCCGCCGGAGAAAACCCGAGCTCGGTCGCGAGAACCACCGACAGCATCGCGGGCTCGCGAATCGCGTGGAGCGCTCCTTGCCAGTACGCGTCGATCGCCGCGCGCACGCACTCTGGATCCTGATCGAGGTGCTGGTTGGGGGCGACGAGCACAGCCCGTGGAGGGAGCTCGATCACACGACTTCCGACGGTCGCCCACGGAACGAGCGGCTCGCCCGCGATCGCTGAATAGTCCGCTGGCGCCACCGCGGCGCACACGATCTTGGCTGGCAATCCCTCGAGGATCGCGCGCGCCGCGTGGCTCGCGCTCATCGCTGCGAGCGTGCAGCTGGCGCGCTCGATGGACGCGAGGAGTCCTCGGTGGTCGGGCTGTGCCACCACGCGCACGCCGGGTCGGCCCGTGGCGCGCGGATCGAAGATCGCCGCGGCGAACATCGCGGGGTACACCGGGGAGGGCTCGATGGCGCAGACGTCGACGCGGACGATCGCGCAGTCTTGGTAGCCGTAGGTCGACGTCGAGAGATCAATGGCGGCGTTCATGGCGGGCAGCGTGACGGACGCCCGTGACGAAGCTCCATCCGGCGCGTGTGAAGCAATCACCACGTCCGTGACAGCTCCGATGCTCGAGTCCCTCGTCGCTCGATCGACTTTCTATTGTGTCACTCGCGCAACACCTCCGTCGCGCGGGCGAAACAGCTGCTCGCAGCGCTACCGCTCTCGCTCGGTTCGTTGGTAGGCGAGCGCCGTGCAAATCTCGCGACTGCTCGGGGCGCTCTCTGTCTCGGCGGCGCTCTCCTGCGAACCCGCAGCGGAGCTTCGCGAAGACCGTCTCGTCTCGACCATCGTGCGCGCCGAGCACCCCTGGCTTCGCGTCCGAGCTCCCCTCGTGGCGCGCAAGTTCGAGCGCATGAACGCGAGGCTCTACGACTTCTATCGCGGCACCTATCCAGTGTTCGCGCGGGACGCGCTCGAAGGAGAGGCCGGCGCGGCGCGCACGGAGTTCGCGCCCGGAGCGCTCGTCGCCGGGATCGGCGACGCGCACCCAGAAAACGTGGGCGTCCTGCTCGGCGCAGACGACGCGCTCGGGCTGGAGTTCAACGACTTCGACGCGGCAGATCGCGTTCCGTACTACTGGGACTTGCGGCGGCTGGCCGCGGGCGTCCTGCTCGCCGCCAACGAGTCGAACGAGAGCGATCCTGCCGCGCGCGCGGCGCTCATCGCGGGTGCGCCGGCCGCAGCCCGCGCGGCAGTGTCGGCCTACCTCGACGCGGTTCGCGCCCACCTTCGCGGAGCGCCCCTCGAGCGCCGCGCGGATGGCGCGGGCGCCCCTCCCCTCGAGGACCTATTTCGTCGCGGAAATCGCGATCGAATCGCTCGCGCCGAGCTCACCGAGCTCACCGTGATGGCCGATGGTCAGCGTCGCTTTCTTCGCGGCGCGCCTGATCCCGCAGCGCCGACCGAGACGCTCGAGGAGCTGCCGCTCTTCGCGATGGAGTCGCTTCCAGCGCTGCTCGAGCGCTATCGCGAGCGGCTCGAGACCCAACGCGAACGCGAGTTCTTCGCGGTCCTCGACGCCGTTCGTCAGTTCGGCAGCGGCGTCGCGAGCATGCCGCGCATCCGCGTCCTGGTGCTCGTTCGCGGGCCGACCGACGCCGCAGACGACGACGTCGTGCTCGAGATCAAAGAGCTCGGCGACTCGGGCGCTCCGGGGACGGTCCCGCCCGCGGTGTGGGCGGACACCGCGTCCGAGCGCGTGCGATCGAGCGCGTACCGAGCCTGGGGCACAGCGGCCCGAGAGCCGTTCTGGTCCGCCGATCACTGGCTCGGAATGCCCGTGCAGATCCGCGCCGAACGCGAGGCGCACAAGAGCCTTCGCACCGCGCGACTCACGGGCGCCAACGGCACGACTGCCGCGCTCGAAGCGACCGCACGAGCGATCGGCGCGCTCCTCGCGCGCGTCCACTGCTCCTCGGAAGAAGGGCTGCTCACAGCCGCCGCGATCGATCGCGCGGTCAGCGACGGGAGCCCCGAGCGCTTCGTCGATGAGCACACGAGCGCATCGGTCGCGTACGCGGCGGTCGTTGCGCAAGACTGGGAGCGCTTTCGCAGCGCTCTCCGCGCGCGCGGTCCCCTGCTCGGATTCGTGCCCGACCCCGAAGACGCGCCGAGCACCGACGCACGCGCTCTCTTGTTCGCAGAGGCAACGCGATGAAACGTCGATCAACAGCCATCTTCACGTTCGCCATCAGCTCGATGATTTGCTCGATGACCATGGGTCAGTCGATGCCCGTCGCCGAGCCTCCGGCGTCTTCTCAGGTGGCTCCAGACACGAGCGGCACAACGTCGACCGTGGCGACACCAGCGGTCACGCCCGCGACAGCTCCCGCAACGACTGGCGCGACGACAGCCAACGCGCCCGCGCCTGCTACCGCGCCCGCCGCGCCGAGCGCGCAGGAGGTCGAACACGGCAACATCGGAGCGGAGCCGACCCCTGCAGGGCGCTTTGCGTTCTCGACGCAGGCGGGCGCGCATCGGCTCTTCGTTCGCGCAGGGGTCGACGTGATCGCGCAGTACGCGCTGCGGATCACGGACACACCCGCGGGCCCCGATTGGTTTCACCGCTTCGATCTCGGCCGCGCGCACGCGGCGCTCGCGGTCTCGTGGGGTCCTGCGCGAGCGAGGCTCGTGCTCGAAGCGGTGCGCTCGGCGTCGGAAGGCGCGCTGCTCGGAGTCGCCGGAGACAGCCTGCTCTTTCGTGTGCGTGAAGGGTTCGCTGCGTGGCGGCCGTTCTCGTGGCTCGAAGCGCAGGCGGGAGTCGTTCCGACGTTGACGATCCCGACGCTCGAAGTGGCGTGGGCCTCGCGCGCGATCGCGCCAGCCTCGCTCGAGAGCACTGGCCTCGCGTCGCCTGCGGACCTCGGCGTCACCGTGCGCGCGGCGCTCCCTCGCTCGCTCGGGACGCTCGCGATCGGCGCGTTCAACGGCGAGGGCTACGCGCTGCGCGAGCTCAACCGCGGAAAGAACCTCGAGTTCGCGATGGACCTCCGTCCGTTCGCGACCCTCGGCCTGCCCGAGCTCGCGCTCGTCGCCTCGTTCGTCCTCGGCTCCTCGGGCACGGGCCGCGCGCGCTCGGATCGGCTCACGGTCGGCGCGCAGTTCGACCGACCGCGATACGGCGGCGGAGCGATGACCACCGTCGCGTGGGGCGTCGCAGACTCGAGCGAGCGCACGAGCGTCCTCGCCGAGGCCTTCGCCCGCGTCGAGCCCGTCCAGCGCTGGCTGCTCTCAGCCCGCGTCACCTACTGGAACCGCAACCTCGCACTCGCGGACGACTCGCTGTGGACGGTGCTCTTCGGCACCGGCGTCCGCCTCGCCGACCCGCTGTCTGCGTGGGTCGCAGTGAGCCGCTCGATCGCCGGCCCCTCCACGTTGTCCGCGCTTCCGGGATCAGCAGCGTGGGAGATCCGCGCCGTCACCCGCGCAGTGTTTTAGTTCGTCAATTGAATACACACATCACAATTCGAGGTCCTCGATGAAGCTCTACTCCCCCCTCGCCGCGCTCGCCGTCTCGCTCGTGATCTCGGGTTGCGCCGAGGTCGCGGTTACACGCGACACCGGCGTCGATCGCCAGAACGTCGACAGCGCCGCGCCCACGGACAGCGGCGTCGAGATGGACGCGACGAGCACCACGGACTCGGGCGTCGCTCCGATCGACGTGGCTCCGGGCGCCTCGCGCGTCACGATCAACGAGATCCGCGCCGAAGGCGAAGACTGGATCGAGCTCTTCAACGCGGGCTCGTCGCCGGCGGACTTGAGCGGCTGGGGCGTCACCGACAGCGAGGCGGACATGGACGCCCGCGTTCCTTCTGCCGCGAGGTTTCCTGCAGGAACGACGCTCGCCCCCGGCGCCTTCCTGCTGCTCGTCGTCGACCTCGCCGAGGCCGGCGCTGGCCCGCAGATGCGCTGTCTCTCCGATGGTGGCCCGATGACTTGCTATCACGGCACCTTCGGCATCAGCGCGAGCCGCGGAGAAGCGCTGCACCTGTTGGATCCCTCCAACCGCATCGTCGAGTCCGCGCTCTACCCCATGAACGCCGCGATGGCAGGCGAGAGCTGGGGACGACTGCCCAACGGGACCGGCGCGTTCGTACGCAACAGGCTCACGCCAGGCGGCGCCAACGCCGCGCCTTGAACAACCCGACGCGCGACCGAATCACTGCTACACCCGCTCGCTCGAATCACCGATACTGTGAGGATCCTTCCATGAAGAAAATCAGCCTTTTTGCTGCTAGCGCGCTGCTCGCAGCGTGCTCCAACCCACCCTCGATGCCCGACGCTTCTGACGCACGGACGGACACCCGCGTCGATGCTCAACCGCCGCAGGACACCGGCGTCCCGACGGATACGGGCGTCGTGACCGACACGGGCGTCGACACGGACACGGGCGTCGCGACGGACAGCGGCGTCGATATGGACACTGGCGTCTCGGCCGACACGGGCGTTGTGACGGACACAGGCGTCGCGACGGACACGGGCGTCGGGATGGATACCGGCGTGAGGACGGACACAGGCGTCCCTGCGGACGTTCGAGAAGCAGGCGCGGATACCGGCGTCGACTCGGGCGTGACGGCAGACACCGGCGTCGGCGACGCGGGAGCACCCGGACCCGAGCTGTGGATCTCTCGCGTCGGTGACGGAATGGCCGCGCTCACCAACGCCTCGACGGCGGTGTTCATCGAGCGCCGCAGCTCGGTCAACGGCGCGACGCGCGCAGCGACCTTCGGCTTGCCGACCGCGATGATGGCGATGAATCGTCCCGTCACCCTGTCGGGCACCGCCACGAGCGAGGGCGCGCTGCTTCGCTCGGGCAACGGCCGGTTCGTGACGCTCGCAGGCTACGCGACGGCGCCGGGACTCGCGAGCGTCGCATCGAGCGCATCCACGATGGTTCCGCGCGTGGTGGCGCGCATCGGCGCCGACACGGTGACCAACTCGAGCACCACCCTCGGAATGGCGTACACAGCCAACAACGTACGAAGCGCCTTCAGCGCGGACGGAACGTCCTTCTACGTGAGCGGCAACGGCATGCCGGGCGGCGTTCACTACCAGCCGCTCGCGGCGGCAGCAGAACCGATCAACGTTCTCGCGATGCCGACCAACACGCGTATCGTTTCCATCTTCGGCGGGCAGCTCTACGCATCGGCGTCGACCGCCCCGAACTTCTACGGCGTGTTCGCCATCGGAACGGGCACACCCACCGCAGCAGGCGCGATGGGCACGCCCGAGCCGGGCTTCCCGACAATGTCCGGGCCGTCGTCGTATGGCTTCGTCGCGTTCGACCGCAACTCGGCGGTCCCGGGCATCGACGTGCTGTACGTCGCCGACGATCGTTCTCCGGCGATGGGCGGCGGCATCCAGCGCTGGACCCGCGCGACGAGCGGCGGTCCATGGGCGCTCGCGGCGACGTTCAACGCAGACATCATGTCCGGCGTGCGCGGCCTCGCCGCGTGGCTCGACGGCACTGACGTGGTGCTCGTCGCGGTCACCGGTGAGAACCCGTCGCGCGTGGTTCGCTACGTCGACCGCGGCATGATGCCCGGCGCGCCGACGGTGCTCGCGACCGCGCCGATGAACACACAGTTCCGCGGCGTCGCGCTCGCGCCGGCGATGTGATGCGCTGAGGGGGGCGCTCTTCAATGGCGCCTGCGGCGATTTGATCTATGTGCGCATAATCAAGTCAACGCGCTCGCGCACGGGACCGAAGCCTCGATCCGGCGATCGCCGCGATCGATCGCTCACCACCCCTTGGTGATCGACTCGGCGATGTACTCGCCCAACGCCGCGATCGTGAGCGCAGGGTTCACTCCGAGCGGCGTCGGGACAATCGATCCGTCCGCGACGAACACCTTGCCGCTGTGCCCGTGCAGCGCGCCCTTGGCGTCGACGACGCTCGCCTCGGGATCGTCGCCCATCACGCAACCGCCCAGCGGATGCACGGTCAAGAGCTCGAGGCCCGGAAGCGATGCCGGGTCGATGTACGTCCCGTCGATGGCGTTCGTCGTCGCCCACATCGCCTCGTGCATGGGACGCAGGTACGCCTCTTCTTCGGGGTATTGCCAATCCACTTTGACCTTTCCGCCGTCGAGCAAGAGTCGACCGAGCTTCTCTTCGAAGCCCATCGCCAGGTACGTCAGCGAGTGCTCGAGCGCTCCGCGTCCCTGCCACCCGAGCAGGTCAGCCTTCTCGCGAAGCCACTCGTGCAGCTCGTTCGTGAGCGTTTGATTCGTGTCCATTCCCCACGGCTTCGCGGCGATCAGCAACCCCCTCACCAGCGCCGTCAGCGCGCGAGGAACGCCGCCCTCTTCGATGATGAAATGCTTCGTTTTGTCCGCATTTCCCCAGTACTTTGCGACGGATGTGATCGTCGTGCCGAAGCTCTGCGCGGTCTGCTTCTCGCCGTTGTAACCGATGCCGAGCACGTCGCCGTTGCCGCTGAAGCGATGGCCGAGCGCGGCCGAAACCGGGAGCCCCGCGGCCTGGCTGCGCGCGAGGATCGAGAACGAACCGAGCGTTCCCGCGCTGATGATGACCTGCCCGGCGGTGATCGTACGCTCCTGGCCCGCCGCGTGATCGAAGACCACCAGCGTGACGTCGGGGCCGTTCGACTCGACGCGAAGCACCTCCATCTGCGTGTAGATCTCGAGCCCCGCGCGCTCGGCGATGGACAGATAGTTCATGTCCACCGTGCTCTTCGCGGTGAAATTGCAGCCCGTCACGCAGCCTCCGCAGCGCGTGCAGCTGTCTTGCACGTTGCCCGTGTCGCCAGTGCGATCGACCCTCGAAAACGCGACCGCGAGCGGCACGAGCTCGTCCGCCGTGCAGCCGTTGGTGCTCTTCGCAGCAGCGCGAAACACCTGGGATTTCAGCGGAGGATCGGGATCGATCGAGGGCTGGATCACCTTGCGGGCCCGATCGAAGTACGGCTTCAGCGAAGGCAGCGATGGCCAGTGCGGCCGCTCGAACACGTCGTGCTCGGGCTCGATCATCACGTTGGCGTTGATGAGCGACGTTCCTCCGAGGCCGTTGCCGACGAGCACGTCGATGTCGCCCGCGAAGTGAAACTCCAGCAGCCCTCCAGGGTTTAGCTTGTGCTGAAGCGCGCCGGGAAGCTCCCAAGGCTCATCGGGAAAATCGCCCGCGCGCCACTCCTTGCCTCGCTCGAAGAGGGCGACGCTCTTGGCCTTTCCCGTGACCTTGTCGCGCCACGACGCGAGCGTCTTGGCGACCGCGCCGCCGCCGTAGCCCGAGCCGATGATCACGGCGTCGTAGCGCGTGGCCAGCTTCGAGCGCGGCGCGACGAGCGAACGACGACGGTTCGACGGCGCGGGCGGCTCGCGAAATCCCTCGAGCAGCACGTGCAGCTCTTGCCGCAGAAACATACGAAGAAACTTCATCTTCGCGCCCCAGCCGGCGCCAGGCCCGCGCGTGTCGAAGCTGGCCACCAGCTTCGCGAAGTCCTTCATGGGAAAGTGCAGCACCCCCGACGCGACGATCTTGCCCGCGTCGTCTTTGATGACCGAGTAGAGCGTGGTCAGGTCGTGGATCATGTCGACCTGAAGCGGGTCGTCGTCGAGGTACTTCGTCCCCTCGAACGAGTACTTCTTGCCGTTGTG
Source organism: Deltaproteobacteria bacterium Ga0077539 (assembly GCA_001465015.1). Classification (GTDB taxonomy): domain Bacteria; phylum Myxococcota_A; class Polyangia; order Polyangiales. The sequence continues at coordinate 20,751 of LNEO01000273.1, forward strand.
CTCGAGCTGATGGCGATGCTCCATCAGCCTCGTGTCGCCGCGGCCCGTGGACATGAACCGAAACGTCCCCGACTCGAGCTTCACCTCTCCGGGACCGAAGAGATTTCCCAGGTATTTTCCTGACACTGTCGCGGCGTAGTTGCGATCGGCGCAGAACGCGTCGAGGTCGTCGACGAATATCGTCAGGTCGAAGCCGAACCACGAGTTGGTCTGCTTGCCCGACTGCTCGCCGGTGCGCGGATCGTCCGCGCCCCACGTGAAATAGCCGGTCATCTGCTCGTGAAACGAAAGCTCTGTCTTGCTCATCTCCCCTTCGTCGCGCTCCCTTCGTCTGTCATGCGCCAGGCGCGAGCCACTCGCTCGCCCTGTCCATTCGATCTACGCCGAGGACAGCGCCCTCTCGCGTCGCGCGCTCGATCAGCGCGTCCCCGGCTGTTCCGCCGAGCAGCACTCCGCGCTTGAACCGCGCCGCCGCGGCGTAGAGCGGCATGTCCGCGACGGTGAGCCAGCGCTCCGCGCGCTCGAGCGCGGCTCGTTGGGCGTCGCGTCGACCGCGCTTCCCGGCGATTCCTGCCTCGAGCAACGCGCCGAGCCCCGCGCTCCACGACGGTCCCTCACCCGCGATCACCTTCGCGTCGCGCTCGGCGCGCGCGAGCAGCCATCGTCCCGAGAGCCCTCGAGACGCAGCGGCGATCAGCGCACGTCCGCGGAGCTGAAGCGCCTCGATCTTCGCGTATTGAACACGCAACAACAGCGACCGCTCGAGCGCGCTCCACTGGGCTTCGAGCCGCGACAGCGAGGTGGACCCGTCGCCCTCGTATAGATCGCACTCGACGTGCGCGCGAAGCGCCCACCAGTGCTGCACCTGAAATCCTCGAATCGACCAGCGCGCCATCGCGTCGTCGACGACCTTGCGACCACGCGGCGCGTCGTCGCGGCCGATCGCCGGCAAAAACGCGAGATACGTGAGCAGCGACGTCGAGGCGAGCCTGTCCGACCGCTCGTCGTACTCGGCCAACAAGGGAGGAATCTCGCGCTCGATCGCGGAGAGCTCGCCGGTCCACGCCTTGGGCGCGAGCGAGTAGAACTGCGCTTGCGCCAGGTCCCACGGCGCCACGCATCGGTCGCGAAACACCGCGATCGCACGATGACAGGCCCGCATGCTGTCGATCCAGCGACCCTCCATGCACGACGAGACGCCGTCGCAGAGCCACACCATCCCGAGCGCGTGCGGGTTGTCGGTCTTCGACGCGTACGTCCTGGCGCGCTCGAGCAACGACCGTGTGCGCTCGCGCGCCGAGTGGCCGATCGTCCCGCTGAAGCCCGACTCGATCGCGAACGCCCGGGCCACACGATAGGGTTCGCCGAGCTCGAGCGCCTGCAAAAGGTGGCGCGTGTTGAATTCTGCACCACGAATCGTCTCGACGACCCCGAGCCCCTGCGCCGCGGCGCGGCACGTGTCTACGCGGAGCACCTCGCGCGGGTCCGTCGCCGGCCTCGCGGGCGCGGGCTCCTCTCCGCGGATCGCGATCCTCGCGCGGGTGACGACGAAGGACCCGAGCGCGCGCTGCGGCGAGTCGTTGACGGCCATGCCGAGCCCGCGCAGCACCGTGTGCAACTGCTCGACGCCCTCGTCGATGTGCCCGCTGCGCAAGAGCGGATCGGCTGCGCGCAGGCGCAGCTCGAGCGACTCGAGCTCGGGTGCGCTCGACGCGGCGCGCAGGTACGCCTCGGCCGCTTCTCGTCCGCGCCCCGCGTTGGCCAGCGCGTCGCCGAGGGAGACGAACAGCTTCGACGGGGCGCCATCGACGCGCTCGCGAAGCTCGATCGACTTCCGAAAGAGCCGGGCGCTTCGGTCGAACGCGAGCGTCTGCCCTGCGCGCTCTGCGGCGACCTCCGCCCATGTCGCGGCTTGGCGGATCATGCCGGCGCCCTCGTAGTGCAACGCGAGTCGGTCCGGCTCGACGTCTCGTGCCATCGAGAGCGCCGAGGCGAGCGCCTTGTGTGTCGCAGACCTGCGCGCCGGGTCGATGCGCTGCGCGATCGCCTCGCGTACGCGGTCGTGTTGGCACTCGATCTTCTCGTCCGACGGCTTCTGCGCGGAGCCCCCGCGACGAACCTTCGCAAAGCGCTGCGCCCTCAAGCGAGCGAGCGCGTCCGCCGCGTCGGCGCCCAGATTTGCGGCGGCTCGCGCGACGGGCCACTCGAGCGGAGCTCCCGCCTTTGCGTCCGCGTCGAGCGCGCTCGCGCCGGTCCAGAGCACTTCATCGAGCGCGACGCGCGTCGATGTGCGAATGGACTCGGTGCTCGACGGCTCGACGGACGGGTCTCGGTCCCCTCCGCTGTCGAGCGATGCGTCCGCTCCGTCCGCTTCGTTGCTGTGCCGCGCGAGGACGTCGAGAAAGTACGGATTGCCGCAAGATTCTCGGGCGATCGTGCTCGCGCGGGCGCGCTGCGCTTCGCTCTGTCCGCCGACGAGGGCGTGCGCGACAGCGAGCGCTTCGTCGTGCGTCAGCGGCTCGACGTCGAGCACAGAGACGCTCGCTCCGTACGCGCTGAGCTTCTCGCGATCGAACCAGTGCCAGAGCGTGGTCGGGTCGCCGTCTTCGTTGCGAAAGGTCCCCACGAAGAACAGCGCGCTGCCCGAGCTCTCGCGAAAGAGCTCTTCGAACACCTGCGCGCTGTCCACGTCGCCCCACTGAAGGTTGTCGACGAAGAGCACGACGGGCGCTGAGCTCGCGAGCTTGTTGAGCATCGCGCGAAGCGCGGCGAACGCCTTGCGCCGTAGCTCTTGCGGGTCGAGCGTGTCGACGTCTCCGGCGAAGGCGAGCGATCGCACCCGTTGCAGCACTGGAAAGAGCCTCGTGAGCGCTCCGACGTAGGGCGGGATGAGCGCGTCGACGAACTCAGCGGGCATCTGAGCGAGCTTCTGCGCGAGCGCGTCGATCAGGCTGTCGAGCGCCTCGAACGGAACGGACTCTTGCTCGTAGCACTGCCCGACGAGCACGGTGGCCTCTGGCATCTGCGCGCGAACGCGATCGCAGAAGCGTTTGGCCAGAGCGCTCTTTCCTGTGCCCGAGCGGCCGCGGAGCAACACGACCTCGACCGAGCCAGCCATGGCGCGCTCGAGCGCCGCTGACAGCGCTCGCTCGTGCGACTCGCGGCCCACGAAGACGCGACGGGAGTCTTTGCTTCCTGCGCGCGACTGCTTCGATCGACGACGAGAGAGGGCGGCGAGCACCTCGGCGCCGGTCGGCCGATCCTCGGGTCTGATCGCGAGCAATGCCATGCACAAGTTCGCGAGGTCTTCGCGCGTAGAAGGCGCGAGCTCGCGCGGATGCCGAGGGGGCTGGGTGAGCTTGTCTGCGAGGATTTGCCGCGCGTTTCCAGAGAACGGAAGCTCACCGGTCAGCGCCTCGTACAGAACGACCCCGACCGAGTACCAATCCGCGGACTCAGCGGCAGCGGCGCCGGTCGCCTGCTCGGGGGCCATGTACGCAGGCGTGCCGACAATGCGCGAATCGCTGTCATCGTCCCGCCTGCTCACGAGTCCGAAGTCGAGCAGCACCACGCGCCCAGAGCGCGAGACCATCACGTTGGACGGCTTGACGTCGCGGTGCAAGAGACCTGCTGCGTGCAGCGCTTCGAGGCCCCCTGCGAGTTGTGCGAGCGCCGCGCGGAGGCGAGCCTCGGCGCTGCTGCCCATCGCTTGCTCACGACCGGCGACCGGCGGGACAAAAGGACTCGCGTCGACCACTCGGGGCGCGGTCTCCGCCGCGAGCGCGCCGCGCGGAGCAGAATCGGCTGACTGCGAGTCATCGGAGGAAACGCTCGGCTCCGGGTTGGAAGAGTCGTTGGAAATCGTCCGGATGGACGTCGATCGGATAGGGTCTGGCGCGCTGATCGAGCCCGCTCCGATGGGGGCAGAGTCGATGGTGATCCGGGGCTCGGCGCTCGTGCCGCCGCCGCGTACCCACTCGATGAAGTCCACGCCATCGACGTACTCCATGGCGAAGAACCACCGCCCCTCGGAGCCGTGCAGCTCGTGCAACGTCACGAGGTTGCGGTGCGATACGTCCGTGAGCTTTCGAAACTCCTGCTTGAACCGATAGAGCGCAGCGCCGTCTCGGGCGCGCAACACCTTGAGCGCGACGGTCGCGTCTCGCGCGCGGTCGTGCGCTTCGAAGACCACTCCGAACCCGCCCTCTCCCAACCGGCGACGAACGACGAATCGCTCGGTCCCGTTGAACGCGATGTCCGCTTCGTCTTCGGCCACACCCATGGATGGTGAGCCTACCAACAACGCCCGGCGGTTCGAACAGCACGCGCGCTCGTCGCGCGCGAAAGCGACGATCGGTGCGACAGTGACCTGCCTTCGCGGCCAGCTAACTCATCGTTACGCGTCGATCGCCCGACTGAGCTCTGTCGGATCGTGCGCGCAAAACACTCGAGCCTCGCGGCCGTGCGCAGACACGAGGTCGCGAAGCCGCCCCTGATTCGCACGGCGCAGCGCATCATCGTACGCGACGATCCGCTGAAAGACCTTGAGGCCCGTGGGGCAGCGATATGCGGTCTCGAGCTCGCCGTGATGAAAGTAGGCATCCCCACAGTGGAGGTGCCACAACCCGCCGCTCTGGACGGCGATCGCCGCGTGCCCTCGCGAGTGTCCCGACAGCGGAACCATCAAGATCTCCTCGGGAAGCCCCTCGAGCGCACGCACGCACTCGAACCCGAACCACCGCTCACCGGCCGACGGCTTGTGCGTGCACCACGACGGACCGTGCGCCCACTGAGCGCTCTTGTAGCGCCCGCGAGAGCCGAAGCTCTTGGGATCGAGCGCCTCGTCGAGCTCGTCCTGCATCACGTGCACGCGCGCCGAAGGAAAGTCCGCGAGGCCCCCAGCGTGATCGAGGTCCATGTGCGTCAGCAGAATGTGCCGAACGTCCGACGGTGAGAAGCCGAGCGCTCGAACCTGCGAGATCGCCGCCTGCGCGGGGTCCATCTTCGGCGCCGTCAACGCGACGAACGCTCGTCCGGCCCGCCCCACAGGGTCCCGCATGTCGTCGAGACCGAAGCCGGTATCCACAAGAACGAGCCCCGATGAAGGCGTCTCGATCAGCAGGCAGTGGCAGACCATGCGCCCCCGCGTGAGGAGCGAGCCAGGCGCATCGACGAGCGGGCCGCCCAGGGGACACATCGTTGTGCAGTCGAGGTGATGGATTCGCATCGATTCGTCGAAAGAGACAGTACCATTCCGCCCCGTGGCGACACTGTCGTTGCGGTCGATCCGCAAGGTTCTTGGCGCAAACGCGATTCTCAAAGGAATCGACCTCGACGTTCAGAGCGGAGCGTTCGTCGTGCTCGTCGGCCCCTCTGGCTGCGGAAAGAGCACGCTGCTCCGAACGATCGCCGGTCTCGAGACGCCCGACGAGGGCTCGATCAAGCTCGATGACAAAGACGTCACCCGCGCCGAGCCCCGCGAGCGCGACATCGCGATGGTCTTTCAGAGCTACGCGCTCTATCCGCACCTGACGGTGCGCGACAACCTCGCGTTTGGCCTCAGACTCCGCGGTGAGAGCGAGTCGAAAATCAAGGCTCGCGTCGACGAGGTCTCGCAGATGCTCGGGCTCGGAGCCTTGCTCGACCGGCTGCCCAAAGACATGAGCGGAGGCCAGCGCCAGCGCGTCGCCATGGGCCGCGCCATCGCGCGAAGACCCAAGCTCTTTCTCTTCGACGAGCCCCTCAGCAACCTCGACGCCGCGCTTCGCAATCAAGTGCGCATCGAGATCAAGAAGCTCCACGCCTCGCTCGGCGCCACGATGATCTACGTGACGCACGACCAGGTCGAAGCGATGACGCTCGCCGACCAGCTCGTCGTGCTCAACAGCGGCAAGGTCGAGCAAAAGGGCCCTCCGCTCGAGGTGTACGCGCGGCCCGCGTCCAAGTTCGTCGCAGGATTCCTTGGGTCTCCGAGCATGAACTTCACCGACGCCGTCGTCAGCGACGACAGCACGAGCGCCGTCGCCACCGGCCTGAGGGCCCCCATCGACCGGCAGCGCTTCGGCGCGCTCGAGCGCGGTCGCAAGGTCATCGTGGGGATCCGTCCGCACGACGTCACAGTGCGCAAAGGCGAGTCGTCCGCCCACGGATACCGCGACGGCGCTGCGCCCACCGAGATCATCGTCTCGGTCGAGGTGGTCGAGGCGATGGGCTTCGAAGCGTACGCGCACGGGCCCGTCGGCGGAGCGCCCTTCGTGGCGCGCGTCGAGGCGACGGCCGACGCGCTGCCGCGCCGCGGCGACAAGCTCGCGCTGAGCGTCGAGCCCGCGCACGTTCACCTCTTCGACCCAGAGTCCGGTCGCTCGCTGGAGGGCGCCTCGTGAACGCTCGCGCCCTTCGCTGGACGCTCGCGGCGCGCGCCCGCCTCGCGCTGGCGCTCTTGTCGTGGCTCGTGTTGATTGTGTGTGCTGGCGAAGCGCAGGCGCAGCGCACGATCACCGTGTGGCACCCGTATCGCGGGGCCGAACAGCGGGCGTTCGATCAGGTGCTGCGGGCGTTCGAGCGCGATCGGCCCGGGGTGTCGGTGCAGACCCTCGCCGTTCCCTTCGACGCCTACGCGGCGAAGCTCGAGGCCGCCATCCCGCGCGGCAACGGGCCAGACCTCTTCGTCGACGCGCACGAGCGAATCCCCAGCTACCTCGCGCGGCGCATCATCGTCAGCGCCGAGAGCGCCATCGCCGCGGTCCCGCGCACGAGCGATGGTCTCGATCTCGAGCCGATCGCCCTCGAAGCGGTGCAAGCCAACGGCGAGCGCTACGGCGTTCCGCTCTCGCTCAAGTGTCTCGCGCTGTTCGTCGACGAAGAGCTCTGGGAGCGCGCCGGACGGCCGTCGCTCGACTCGCTCGCGTCGATCGCGGCGGCGCGAACCTCGCTCCCGACCGGGGCCTACCCGCTCGTCTACTATGCGTCCAACGCGTATTTTCACAGCGCGATCCTCCACGGGCTCGGCGGGCAGCTCTTCGACCCGCAGCGCGGCGCGTACGCCTTCGAAGGCCCCGCGGCGCTCGAGTCGCTCGCGCTCGTGCAGCGGCTGCTCGCGGATCGCGTGATCCCTCCAGAGGTCGACGGAGCCTCGGTCACGCCGTACTTCCGCTCGGGCCGCGCGATGACGGTGATCTCGGGCCCGTGGCTCGTCGGCGAGCTCGGCGACGCTCGCCGTTATCGAGTCGCGGTCCTGCCCCGCGTTCGCGAGGGCGGCCGCGCGATGAGCCCGTTTGTCACCGTCGAAGTGGCGTTTCTCGCGAGCAACGCTCACGCTCCCGGACTCGCGGCAGAGCTCGCTACCTTCCTCGCCTCGCCCGAGGCCGCCCGGCTTCGCGCGTCGGTCGGTCGCCAGGTCGTCGCGACGCGCTCGGTCTGGTCCGAAGCCGAACTCGCAAACGACCCCGTCCTCGCAGCGTTTCGACGGGCGGCCAACGCTGGCCGCGTCATGCCCACGCACAACAACATGCGCCTGTCGTGGGAGCCCGCCAATCAAGCGATCCGCCGGGCGCTTCGTGACCCGCAAGCGACGCGCGTCGCCGTCGAGCAAGGCCGCCGTCGCTACGACGACGCGAGCCGCCCGCTGCCCGCGAAGCGCTCTGCGTTGCCCCTGCAGCTCACCCTCGGCGCCCTCGCGCTCGCGCTCGCGTTTCGCTCGGTGCAGCGCGCGAGGGACCCAGAGTTTCGCGCGGCGGTGAAGCGCTCGGTGCCCGCGTACGCGTATGTCACCCACGCGGTCGTGATCGTCGCCCTGCTCGTCGTGCTGCCGCTCGTGCTCGGCGCGACGACGTCTCTCTACGCGGGACGAGACGGCGCGCTCGAATACGTGGGCGGCGCGAACTACTGGGACATCATCACCGCGCGGGGGGGCTCGCTCTTCGCGTCGGGGACCTTCTACACGGTGCTGCTCGTCACGGTGCTCTGGACGATCGCCAACCTCACGTTGCACGTCTCGATCGGCGTCGTGCTCGCGATCATCCTGTCGCGACCGCTGCTCAAGCTCCGCGCGATCTACCGCGTGCTCTTGATCATCCCGTGGGCGGTGCCCTCGTACGTCACGGCCCTCGCGTGGAAGGGCATGTTTCACCGCCAAACGGGCGCGATGAACGCGATTCTCGCGGCGCTCGGCGTCGAGCCCATCTCGTGGTTCGCGCAGTTTTCGACGGCGTTTACGGCGAACGTGGTGACCAACACGTGGCTGGGCTTTCCGTTCATGATGGTGGTGACGATCGGCGCGCTGGCGGCGATCCCCAAGGACCTCTACGAGGCGGCCGAGGTCGACGGCGCCACGCCCTGGCAGCAGTTTCGACACATCACGTTGCCGTTGCTCAGGCCCACGCTGTTGCCCGCGGTCTCGATGGGCGCGGTCTGGACGTTCAACCAGTTCAACGTGATCTTTCTGGTGTCCGGCGGCGAGCCTGACGGAGCCACGGAGATCCTCGTGACCGAGGCGTATCGCTGGGCGTTTACGCGGCAAGCGCAGTACGGCTACGCCGCGGCGTACGCCGTCTTGATCTTCGGCGTCCTCGTCTTGGGAACGCGCCTCCTCGAACGACTGACGCTCGGCAAGCAGGGAGGTGGCAAGTGAGCGCTTCGCGCAAGGGGCCGGCCTGGCTCGAACCGCTGTCACACCTCGTGCTGCTCGCCGCCGTCGCGTTCGCGCTCTATCCAGTGCTGTGGGTGGTGTCGCTGGCGCTCGACGGCGTGCAGCGCCCGGTCGCGCGCGCGATCCCGTGGCCAGATTCGCCTTCGCTCGACAATTTTCGGGCGATTCTCTTCGCGCGCGGAAGCAGCGGCGAGTGGCTCTTCGTCCGTCAGCTCACCAACTCGATCGTGATCAGCGCCGCCACGGCGCTCACGGCGATCGGCATCGCGACGCCCGCGGCCTACGCGCTCGCGCGCTTCCCGGATTTCGTGGGCGCCAAGGGAGGAACCAAGGCGCTGCTCGCGACGCAGATGTTTCCTGGCGTGGCCAGCGCGGTGCCGCTGTACATGCTGCTCGACAAGCTGCGCTTGCTCGACACGCGCTCGGGCCTGGTGCTCGTGTACGCGACGACGGCCGTTCCGTTCGCGATCTTTCAGCTGCGCGGGGCGTTCGAGACGATCCCGAAGGACCTCGAGGAGGCGGCGATGGTGGACGGCGCCACACGTTTTCAAGCCTTCATCAAGGTCGTGCTCCCCGCGGCGCGCCCGGCGCTCGCGGTCACCGCCCTCTTCGCCTTCATGTCCGCGTGGAACGAGTTCATCCTCGCGGCCACCTTCCTCTCGCGCGAGAGCGCCTTCACCCTTCCCGTCGCGCTTCAGCGTCACGTGGGCGAGTTCGACGCGGCGTGGGGCAAATTCGCGGCCGGATCGATCATCGTGAGCGTCCCGGTGATGGCCCTCTTCTACGCGCTGCAGAAGAACCTCGTCGGCGGGCTCACCTCCGGCGGCGTGAAGGGCTGACGCCGACGGGCGATTCGTCTACGGGCTCGGCAGCTCGCGCTTCTGGCCGTCGGCGTCGAGCGCGACGAAGACAAACGTCGCCTCCGTGACCTTGTGACGTTCGTCCTGATCGCGCGGGCGGCGATAGGCGACCACGTGAATGGTCATCGAGGTCCGGCCGCTCTTGACCAACTCGGCCCAGAGCGAGACCTCGTCGCCGACGCGCACGGGCTTGTGAAACTCCATGCCCGCGACGGCGAGCGTGGCGCACCGTCCCCTCGCCCGCCGTACGGCGATCGTCGCGGCCGCGAGGTCCATCTGCGCCATCAGCCAGCCGCCGAAGATGTCACCCGCGGGGTTGGTGTCGCAGGGCATCGCGACCGTTCGAATCACGGGCTCGGTGCGCAGCAGTCGATCGTCGTCCGATTCGGTCATCGAGTTCGCTCCGTCGCGCCACGATACTCCTAACGACGTCGAATGCGGTCGAGGTGCGTGACGTACCAGCGATCGCCCCAGTGAATGAGCACGTGCGTTCGAAGCGCAATGTCTCGACCGCCTGCGCGCACTACGAGCCTGGACCCGTAGCAGCTCCAGTATGGCAGCCGATTGGCCTCGCGGCCGATGGGCATCCAGACGCACGAGCGCGAGGGCTCGAAGCGTACGAACTCCGCTCGAAGTCCTCGGGGCAGCTGCGAGCGGTACGTCTCGATGTCTCGTCGGTACTCGCGGATGAGCTGCGCATGATAGCCGCGAGCGCCGCTCATGTCCTTGATCGCCAAAAAGGGCTCGAGCGGAAGAAAGAAATCCAGCGCCACGTCCGCCGAACCGCCGTTGAGCGCCTCGACCAGGTGGCGAGCGCGGTCGCCCACGTCTCCTGGAGGCGGGCGCGTCGGCGCGCTGCGCAACGCCGCGGCGTTGTTCGCGGGAATCTCGATGTTGGGCCAGCGATCGGCGAGGGCATCGGCGCTCGCGAGCGCGACGGTCAGGGCGAGGGCTCCGAGGGGCTTGGCGTTCACGGGTGACGAGGGGTGTACCTCGTTCGCGCCGCGCTGTGATACTCGCCCCTGGCAATGGCGACACTCCTTGTCACAGGCGCGACCGGCTTTCTCGGTCGACACACCGTGCGAGCGCTGAGAGCGCGAGGTCACAACGTCCGAGCGATGGCGCGCAATCCGCCGAAGGACGTCGCGCGCACCTTCGGAGAGCCCGCGAGCGATGGGTTGGTCATCGTGCGCGGCGACGTTCACGACGAGCGAGCGCTCGACGAGGCCATGAAGGGCGTCGAGGGCGTCTTTCACCTGGCGGGGATGGTCTCGCGCAAACCCGAGGACGCCGAAGCGCTCTTTCGCGCGCACGTCGATGGCACGCGCGCCGTCGTCGCCAGCGCCCGACGGGCAGGAGCGCGTCGCTTCGTGCTGGCGAGCACGAGCGGGACGATCGCCATCTCGAGCGAGGCGACGATCGCGACCGAGACCGACGATCCCCCGGTCGAGTGGCTCTCGAAGCTCCCGTACTACCGGGCGAAATGGATCGCCGAAAAGGAGACGCTCGCGGCCAACGCCGCGGGGTTCGAAATCGTGTGCGTGAATCCATCGCTCTTGCTCGGGCCCGGCGACGCGTTCGGCTCTTCGACCGACGACGTCCGCAAGTTTCTCGATCGGGCGATCCCCGCGACGCCGCGGGGCGGACTCGCGTTCGTGGACGCGAGAGACGCGGCCGAAGCGCTCGCGCTCGCCTACGAGAAGGGCCGCGCTGGACAGCGCTACCTGATCAACGCCGCCAACATGACGGTGAAGGACTTCTTCGCGCGGCTCGAGCGGATCTCGGGCGTCGCGGCGCCGATGATGGCGCTGCCGAAGTCGCCGCTGGCCGCGAAGCTCGGGACCGAGCTGTTCTCGAAGGCCGTTCGAGCGATCGGCGGCGATCCGCCGGTGGACGCGGTGAGCGTCGAGATGGCGCAGCTCTACTGGTACGCGAGCAGCGAGAAGGCCGAGCGTGAGCTCGGCTGGAGCGCGCGGGACCCGAACGAGACCCTCGCCGACACCGTCCGCGACCTGCGGACGTGAGCGCTTTCGACGCGCTAGCGCGTTGAATTGTTGTGCGCGACTACGAGTAGCGCTTGCGCACGTTGGGCAAGAGGTACTCGTCCATCATGCGCTCGAGCGAGTACTTCGCGCTCCAGCCCCAGTCCGCGCGAGCGAGCGAGTCGTCGAGCTGCTCGGGCCAGGAGTCGACGATTCCCTGTCGCTTGGGGTGCGGGTCGTAGCTGACAGAAGCCTTGGGAAAGGCGCTCAGAACCGCGCGAGAAAACTCTTCGGGCGTCGGATTGAACGCCGTGACGTTGTAGACGACCGAGCTCAGCTTCGCGCCGTCGGCAGCGGCGAGGTCGAGCAGCGCGTCGACGGCGTCGGGCATCGCCATGAACGGAATCCGTGTGTCTCCGCGCACGAAGCACGCATAGTCCTTGGACTGCGCGGCGGCGTGGAGCATCTCGGGCAGATAGTCGCTCGTGCCCCCGCTCGGCACCGTGAAGGCCGAGATGATCCCGGGAAACCGAATCGAACGAAAATCGATCCCTGGCGGGTTCGGCTCTTGCGAGAGCTGTCGGTAGTGCCGCGCGAAATAGCGGCCGAGGTGCTCTCCGTACAGCTTGTTGACGCCGTACATCGTCGTCGGCGTGTTGAACTGCGACTCGTTCACCGCGCCGGCGCGGCGCTTTTCGACGAGCGACGGCAGTCCATAGGCCGCGATCGAGCTCGGAAAGAGAAACGAGACCCGCTCTCCGCGCCGGGCCGAGCGGCTCATCGCGAACGAGAGCGCTCGAAGCGTCCCGTCGACGTTGACCGACTGGGCGCGCTCGGGGTGTTTTTCGCTGGAGGTCGAGAGCATCGCCGCCAGGTGGTAGACCGCTCGAACGTCGTATTGCTCACCAACGCGCTCGAACGTCGCCGGGTCGGTGACGTCGCCGACGACGACCTGCGCGCAGCGGCTCGCCACGGGCGCGTCGAGCTCGCGCAGGTCCATCGCGATCACCGCGTCGCGACCATGTTCAGTCAGCCGCTCGATCAGCGCGTGGCCGATCTCGCCGTTTGCCCCCGTAATCACTACTGCGCTCTGTGACGGCACGTCGCCGAGACCTCCTGCGTCCGCTCGATCCATGCATCCGAGCGTCAACGGGCGCGGATTGGAGCACGAGGGACACGCGCAGTCACCGCAGATCGAATTCGCCGCGGAAATTGCCAGCAGAACTTGACGCGCAGTGTCAGCGCGGACGCGGCGCGGCGACGAGCCGCGGGCCGTGGCGGCGAACCTTCGCGGATCGCTCGATGCAACGCGCGCTTGATCGCTCTTTCTAGATGGCGTAGCACCCCCCACCGCCCGTGCGATTCGTGACGCAGTGAATCGAACTCGCCTGACGGCCGTCTCATCCCCCGCTCCTCTTGTGCGACGCATGAACGAACGAACCGACCGCACCCAACGCAAAGACCCGCCGCGCTGGAGCCCACTGCGCATCGTCGCCCACGGCACCGCCGCCCTCTGCGTCGCGATCGCCGCGCCGCGCGTCTACGCGCAAGCGCGCGTCGTCGCCGTGGTGGATCTGCAGCGCGCGGCGGGCGAGACCAACGAGGGACGCAACGCGCTCAACGCGTTGAAGGTGCAGGTCGACCGCGCCGAAGCGCGCCTCGCACCGCAGGCCAAGACGCTCGAAGGGCTGAAGAAGCGCCTCGAGGCCCACCGCGGCCCGCCGACGCCGGCGATCCAGCAGGTCTATCAGCGGTACGTCGCGGCGGCGCAGGCCTTCGAAGGTCAGCGGCAGCAGCTCACGCAGGACCTTCAGGGCCAGCAGCAGCAGACCGTTCAGGCGATCCTGACGAAGATGACGCCCATCATGCGCGAGCTCGCGCAGTCGCAGGGCTATCAGATCATCGTGGACGCGACGGCGGTGCACTACGTTCCGACGCACCTGAACCTCACGGATCAGGCGATCGAGCTCTACAACCGACGCAACCCTGCGGCCCTGGTGATCCCCGACGGCGGAGCGGCGACGGGCTCGCTCTTGGGTTCGGACGGAGGCCTCGGCCTCACGATCAACACCTCGCGGGCCACCACGATTGCTCCGGGTGCCGTGCAAGCCGCGACCAGCCGTGACGCAGGAGCAGCGAGCGCGCCAGCTTCGGGCAACACCGGCACGACGAGCACCGCGGGCGGGGCGGGGCTCTCGCCGGTGTTCTTCCGCCGCGACGCGGGGCGCTGAGCCGCTCAGGCTGCGGAAGCGACGCCCCCCACGCGGCGCTCGCTACCGCCGCCCGAGCATCACGTCGTCGAAGAAGCGCACGAGCTCTCCGTACGCGCGGATGCGGTTCTCTCGGCGCGCTACGCCGTGGCCCTCGTTCTCGAATCGGATGTACTCGACGGTGCGATTTCGAGCGCGAAGCGCGGCGACGATCTGCTCGGCCTCACCGACTGGCACGCGAGGGTCGCGCGCGCCGTGGATCACCATGAGCGGCGTCGTGATTCGATCGACGCGGTGGATGGGCGAGACGCGATCGAGCACGGCGCCGTGGTTGGCGAGCGAGCCGTACTCAGCCTCGCGCAGCGCGCGGCGATACGGGGCGGTGTTCTGCAAGAACGTGCGAAAATTCGCGATCCCCACGATGTCGCACGCCGCTGCCCAGAGCTCCGGGTAGAGCGTGATGGCAGCGAGCGTCATGTAGCCGCCGTACGAGCCTCCCATCACGGCGATGCGATCGGGGTCGACGTCCGGCAGCGTCCGAAGCCAACGATTGACCTCGGCGAGGTCGCGCACCGAGTCCTCGCGGCGCTCGACGTCGTCCATGTGCGAGTAGCGCTTTCCGAAGCCGGTCGAGCCGCGGACGTTGGGCTCGATGACGATGTACCCGTGGCCCACGAGAAACTGCATGATCGGTGAGAACCACAGCCCCGCTTGCGCTTCGGGGCCGCCGTGAACGTGGACGATCACCGGCGCGCGCGTTCCCGCTGGCAGGCCGCGCGGGCGATACACGATCACGGGGACCTCTGTTCCGTCGAAGCTGCGAACGCGTTCGATGGTGCCGTCGACGAGGCGCGAGGTGTCGACGCCCGCGTGATCGCTGTCGGTCAACCGCGAGACCGCCGCCGTGCGAACATCGACGCGATAGACCTCGTCGGGCAGGCTCCCGCGCGCAAGCGAAACGGCGAGAGAACGGCCGTCCTGCGCGAAGTCCAGGCCCCAGATCCACCCAGCTTCGAGCCTCGGTCGAGAGATCTCTCGAAGCTGACGCGGGTTGCGAACGTCGTAGAGCCGAAGCTCCGACCGGCCGTCCATATTGAACACCACCGCCGCGGTGTTGCGATCACCAGAGAGCTCGAAGTGCTCGACGTCGTGCTGCTCGTCGGTCACGAACACGAGCTCGCCCTCGGGCAGCGGACGAAACGCGACGTTCATGAACTCGCGCCCCTTGTCGCTCACGACCAGCACGCCGCGGCCGTCGCGAGTAAACCGCGGAGACGCGTAGCGCTCGTCGCCCGTGTGCTGAACGAGGTTGGTCGCGCGCCCCGAAGCGACCTCGACGAGCAGCACGTCGCTGTCGAAGTTGGACCGCTCCTTGGTGACGAGCAGCTGCCGTCCGTCCCGCGAAAAGTCCTGCGCTTCGTTGTGTCCCTGCGCTTCGAAGAGCCTCCGCGGAGCGGCGCTACCGTCAGTGGGGCGCACGTACACGTCGAAGTCCGCGCCGTTGCGCTCGTTGGACGCGTACGCGATCGTGCGACCGTCCTCGCTGAACGCGCCGAACATGTTCTTGACCTGGCGGTTGGTCGTGAGCTCGGCGGGCGCCTGCGCGGGGCGCGCAGGGTCGAGACGATAGAGCTGGAGGTTCTCGTCGCCCCCGAAATCACGGCCGAACAAGATCGCGCGCGATCCCGGCGCGTACCGCGCGAAGTGCACCCGATCGTCGATCGTGGCGAGCCTTCGCCACTGCGCCTCGCCCGCCGGCTGCGCGCCGACCGCCACCGTGAACGGCTGCATGATGCCCGGCGCGTCCGACAAGAACACCAGCTGTCGCCCGTCTCTCGACAGCGACGGCGCCGCGGCGCGATGCAGGTTCAAGAGCTGCTGCATCGCCGGCCCCTCGAGCGGACGCCAGGCGGTCGGTGGTAACGGAGCTCGCGCGGGAGCCGCGTCAGCGGAGGTCGCGGCGTCCGAAGCCGCGTCGGCAGGAGCGCTCGTCGAGGCGTCCTGAAGGTCTTGAATTGTGGGGTCTTGGCGAATCGCCTGTGAAGAGCCCGTGCACGCGGAGAGCGCCTTCAGCGCGACCGCGATCATCGCGATGTTCGAGTTGCGTAGCTTCATGCGGGCCGCGAGTATGCCCGAGCTGCGCGCGAGCGCGAGCCGCGCGCTCAGCGGGGACAGGGGCGATCGGCGGCGCCGACGCGGACCGAGCGAACGCCGGGGACAGCGCAGAGCGACCCTTCGAGACCGAGCGGCCCCGCGATCACCACCGAGCGAACGGCGCGCGAAACCGCTGTACGAAACACGCTCCGGGCGCGCTCGAGGTCGAGCGCTGCGAGCGCCGACCTCATCGATTCCTGGTCGATCGGGTCGATCGCATCGTGCCTCGCCCACGCGCGGGCGTCAGCCCAGCGCTCGCTGTCGTCGGTCTCGGCGAGGTCGATCAGCGCGTTGCGCGCGGACGCAAACTCGCCCTCGGCGCAGGCGCCCGCGAGCGCCCGTGTCGGCTCGTTGAGCAGCGATTCGACGCGCGCGACGAGGGCAGCCGTGGCGATCGTCGGCGTGATGTTTGCGGCGATCGCGACGATGGGCCGCGCGGGGTCGTCGTAGAACGACACGCGCAGGTCGCGCGCGGCGCACCGCTCGAGCACCGGCGCCAGCACGCGCAGCGCGACGACGGTCGCGGGACTCCCGTCGCTCGCAAGCGAAACCCCCACCGCGAGGCTCGCGCCCTGGGCCACCGCCGCCTCGACGCGCAACGCTTGCGACCCGTCGCTCGACGGCGTCGAGGTCACGAGCAAAACCGAGAGGCCGGGGCCGCGCGCCACGGAGCTCCAACGCTCGGTCAGCGCGGCGCGAGCGTCTTCGAGGGAGATGTCTCCGGCTACGACCAGCGTCATCGAGCCCGCCCGAAACAGCGCGCGGACGAGCGCGCGACCCGCGTTGTCCTCGGCCGTCGCCGGTCCCCAGGACCAGCTCGACGCGGCGTCGCTCCACTCGCGCGGAGACCAAGGGGCGTCCGTCGCTCGAAGCAACCCGATGGCTGCGCGACGAGCGACGACGATGGCGTCGTTGGCGTCATTGCGCGCGCGACTCGACGGCAGTCGACGGGCGACCCACTCGCTATACGTCGGCAGTTCACGCGACGGGGCGGCCTCGCTCGCGAGCTCGCCGAGCCGTCGAATCGCTGCCACCGCGTTGCGCGACGCGACGTCGAGCGAGAGCACGAGACCCTGCCGCCCAGCGTCCACTCGAAGCTCGGCTCCGAGCCGATCGAGCGCCTCGAAGAACAGCGGCGCGGCGTTGCGGCGAGTCGCTCCTGCTTCGAGCGCGGCGGCGAGGCGAAGCCCCTCGCGCATCGCGGCGCCGGGCGCTGGGTCGGCGCTGTGGCCGCGGACGACGAGCCGCAGATGCACCGTGGACGCGAGCGCAAAGCGACGGTGCTCGATCGAGACACCGTTGTTGGTGGTCCATCGGGTCGGCTGCTCGACCGCGCGCAGCGCTCGGTCCGCGGCGGTCGGCGCGGCGAGCCGCACCGGCGCCGGCTCGCGAGGCCCGCTCGAGCCAGAGGAACTGCTCGTCGCGCCCTCGGTCGCTGCGGCGGTAGACGCCGCGGCGCTCGTCGTCCGTCGTGCGCGCGACGAGCACGCGGCGAGCGCGACGAGCGCGGCGAGCGCGGCGAAATGGCGCACGCGTCGATTCATCGCGCGGCCTCCTGGGTCGCGTTCGTCGCGGGGCGGACGAGCTGCTGATTGATCACGCGAAGGACGTCCTGCACGGTGACGGCGTCGTAGCGGTCCTCTTCGGTGAAGGCGAGGCGCGCGTTGCCCCAGCGCGCCTCGAGGCGCGCCCATCGCAGAGCGAGGCGCTCGATCGAGCCTTCGCCCTCGCGCCACGCGACGCGCCAGCGCTCGCGAGCGCGGTTGAGCTCGACGCCAGTGACGCCCTCTCGCGCGAGCCGCGACAACAGCTCGTCGACGAGCGTGTCGAGCGGCGGCCGTTGCGCCTGCGGCGCCGCGTAGCGAAGCGCGAGATGAAACCGATCACGCTCGAGCTCGTGGTCGACGAAGGATTCGACGAGCACAGCGCCTCGCACCGAGCGGGAAGCGACGAAGCCCGGCACGAGCGCGCCGCGCCCGTCAGCGAGCACCCATGAAATCAACTCTAACGCGTAGTGATCGGGCGTACGATCGCCGACGACCGACCACTGCCGGGCCCACCCTCCGTCGCCCGTGCGCTGCCAGGCTGGCGGCGGGTCCGCGTCGCGAGCGAGCGTCGGCACGGGTGTCGAGCGCGAGGGAATCCTCCCGACCGTTCGATCGACGAGCGCGTCGAGCGTCGCGCTGTCGCTCGGGCCGATCACGACCAGCACCGCGTGGCTGGGGTCGAACGCCGCGCGATGAAGCGCGCGGATCGCCGACGGTTCGCTCGATTCGAGCGCGTCGAGCCTCGAAGCCTCGCGCCAAAGCGCGAGCTCGAGCGACGCGGCGGGCGCGCGAGTGACGAATTCAGCCCAAGCGCGATCACGGACGACTGTCGAGCTCAGCCCAGCGCGCTCGCAGCGGGGGCGCTCGATCGAAGCCTGCCGCGTCACGAGCTCGGCCGAGGCCTCGGGTTGATCTCCGCGCGCGCTCCCCGCAGGAACAGCGAGCACGACCGCCGCCGCGCCGGCGCTCTGCGCGCTCACCAAGGTCATGCCGTTGGACAGACGCCGCGCCCTCGGCTCGAGCCTTCGTGAGGACTCTGCCGGTGGCTGCGCCACCGCTTGCGGCGTGGGGGGCGCGGTTTGCGCGAGCGAGCCGCGCGGGGCCAGCACGGCTGCGACGGCGCAGAGCGCGGCGGGGGCGAGGACGGTTGCAGGGGATTTCCGCTCGGACACCGTGGGCGTGGTACCGTCGATCGTAGTTATGTCGCAAGGCGGCGACGCGCGATCACGCTCGGGAGTTCCCAACGACTCGCTGAGGACATTGAAGCTCGACGAGGGAGCGTCGGTGCGCGACGAGCTCTATCGCTCGATTCGCGACGAGCGGCGCCCGGTGCTCGTCGTGATCGCCGGCAACGAGCTCGGGGCCCGTCGGCGGCTGGATCACAACATCGTCGCGGGCCGCGCGCCGGACGCCGACGTTCACCTCTCGGACGCCGGCGTCTCGTGGCACCACGCGCGCTTCGAAGACCGCGGTGATTCCTGGGCGGTCGTCGACCTCGGCAGCACCAACGGCGTCGTAATCAACGGCAAGCGCGTCACCGACGCGATCCTCCGGGCCAACGACCGAATCGCCCTCGGCCGCACGATGCTTCGCTTCGAGATGCACGACGCGATCGAGGCCGCGTACGACGAGCAGATGGAGCGCCTCGTCAGCATCGACGATCTCACCGGGCTCTTGCTGCGCCGCCGCTTCGACCGAGAGTTCTCGCTCATGCTCGACGCCGCGCGACAACGCAACGCGCCGCTCGGCCTGCTCGTGATGGACCTCGACGGCGTCAAGAAGGTCAATGACACCCACGGCCACGCGTACGGCGCGTTCGTGATCAGCGAAGCCGGCAAGCGCATCGGCGTCGTTCTCGACAAGCGCGCGATCGCGTCGCGCTTCGGCGGCGACGAGTTCTCCGCGGCGATCCCCGGCGCGGACGTCGAGCTCGCAGCGTCGATCGCCGGCGAAGTGCTCGACGTGATCGGATCGCACCCCTACGAAAAGGATGGCCTGATCCTTCGCGTCGGCGTCTCGATCGGCGTAGCCGCATACCCGCGGGACGCCGACAATATCCACACACTTTTTCAACGCGCGGATGAGGCGATGTACCGCGCCAAACAAGCAGGAAAGCACCGCGTGAGCCGATGACGGTTCCGCCGCTCCGAGGAACGCACGAATGATCCAGGTCCGTTGCCCTAGTTGTCAGGTGAGCTTCGACACCGACGAGCGAAGGATCCCCAAGGCGGGGATGCGCGCCCGGTGCCCGAAGTGCGGATCGTCGATCTTCGTGTTGCCGGACGGAAGCGCGACGATGGCCCTGCCCAAGCCCGCAGCGACGAGCGACGATCTCCCGTCGATCTCCGGTGGAGCAGCGCTGCCTTCGCTCGGGAGCAGCACGACGCTGCCTGCGCTGTCGGGGGGAGCTGCGTTACCCGCGCCCGTTGGCGGAGCGGCGTTGCCCGCCGCAAAGACCGGCGGAAGCCTCTTCTCGCTGGACGAGCTTCCGTCACCCGCCACGAGCGACTCGCTCTTCTTGCCAGCTGCGAAGAGCAACTCCGACCTCGACGACCCGTTTGGACCGGCGCTTCCAGCCTCAGCGAGCAGCGTGGCGCTGCCGACCCCCGCTGGCGCTGCGTTGCCCTCGCCCGCGTTTGGAGCGGGATTGCCGGCGCCGTCCGGCGCGGCGTTGCCGACGCCAGCGTTTGGAGCGTCGTTGCCCTCGGCAGCGTTTGGAGCGTCGTTGCCCTCGGCAGCGGGAACGATGCTCCCATCTGCTTCCGCGCCGCTCCCAGCCGCTCCGTCGGGTTTGCCGTCGATCCTGGCGCCTCTTCCCTCGACGCCCGGCGAGCCGAACTCGAAGCCCGCCGCGAAAGCACCAAGCGTGGACGCGTCACGCGGGGCGAAACCGCCATCGGCGATCTCGATGTCCCTCGACCTCGACCTCGACGGTCCAGCGTCTGGCCCTGGAGCCAAATCGGGCGCCCTCGACGGTCGCGTATCGATTCCCACGCCGAGCGCGCCGATGGCCGCCCCCGATCCCTTCGCGACGAGCGAAGGCCCGATTTCGTTGCCGAGCATGGAAGCCGTGCGACCACCGACCGCGGTGAAACCGGCGTCCGCGACGGCCTCGCCTGCTCCGCCGCCGACAAAGAACGCGCCTCGCTCGGCGGGACCGAAGGAGCTCGACTTCGACGCAGCTCCAGAGCTCCCACCGCATCGAGCACCATCGATGGTGTTCGAGGCGCCCGTGCCCGAGCAAGCGCAGGACGTGTCCGAAGGGCCCGCGTCATTTCCTCCTCCATCACGCCCGAGCATGCCCGGCCTCGAGGTGACCCGCACCGCTCCGCGTACCCCGGCGGGTGGAGTCACGCCACCGAAGTCTCCGGCCGCGATCAGCGCCGGTCCCGGAACGCCCCAACGCGGAAACACCGCGCCCACGCTCGCTGAGGGCTTCGACCTTCCCCTGCCGCCGCCGCCCAACGAATCGCCGGTCAAGCGCGGCGGAATGGGCTTCGGTGAAATCGATTTCGGCGGCGACCACCGCCCCCCGAACGCCGGTGGAGAGAGCGACGAATTCGATCAGATCCCGGTCGAAGGCGGCGATGGATCCTCGAGCAAATCGATCGAGACCGACGGACCCGCGCGACCGGTGGCCGCTGCGACCTCTGCGCCGCGCCCGTCGGACGCTGGTCGCAAAGCGCCCGTCGCGCCCAAGCGCAAGGGACTGTTCATCGTCGTCGGCGTGCTCGGGAGCTTCATTCTCGTCGGCGCGGGACTGTCGTTTACGAGCCTCGGCCCCTTCGGAGCGACCGCGATCGACGAGGCGCTGCACGGCGCCGAACGACGCGCCGCCGCCCAGACCGCGATTCAGGGCGCCCGTCGGCTGCTGACGCAAGACACCTTCGGGGCCGCTCGTCGCGCGCTTCGACAGCTCGACGACCAGATCGCGCAGACCCCCAAAGAGCCGGAGCTCGTCGCGTACGCGGCGTTCGCCAACTACTTCGTCCTCGCGCGCTTCGGGACAGACGCCGCCATCGCAGGTCGCGCTCGCGCGCTCTACGAGAGGCTGCCTACGCTGCGACCTGGCACCGAATACGTCGCCGCCACGCAGGCAGCGCGCGAGCTGATGCAGGGCCATCCCGAGCGAGTGCGTCGTCTGCGCTCGCCAGAGCCCGCGGCGCTCGACGTCGAAGTGATGGCCGCGATCGATTCGAACGCGCCCGACGCGCTCGACAAGGCGCGGACCGCCTCGACGTCGCGGCGCTCGACGCGCACACGTTTTCTACTCGCGCGAGCGATGTACATCAGCGACGACCGTCCGGGGGCGCTCCGCGAGGCCGAGTCGCTCATCGCTGAAGCGCCGGGCCACGCCGGGATTCGGCTGCTCGCCGCGAAGATCTTTTCGACGAACTCCGAGCGGACCACGCGCGCCGTCGAGCTCGCTCGTCAGGTCGAAGCGCTCGGGCGCGACGCGTCAACGGACGAGAAGGTCGAAGCGGCCGTCCTCATCGGCGACATCGAGTTTGCTGCGGATCGAATCACCCCTGCGCGCGAGGCGTACGAGCGCGCGCTCGCGACGGACCCACGCGCGCCGAGCGCGCTGATCGGCGCGGGCAGGATCTTGTATCGACAGCGTGCGTTCTCCGACGCGCTGGCGAAGTTCACTGCTGCGGCGACGGCGGACCCCAACGACGTCGACGCCGCGATCGGCGTGGGGATGACGTTCATCGCGCTCGGTCGACACGCCGAGGCTCAGCCGCGCCTCGAGGCGCTCTCGCGCGCCCATCCCAACGACGCGAAGGTTCGCTATTGGTGGGCCAAGGCGCTGCTCGCGATGGACAACCGCCCGGCCGCCGAGCGAGAGCTCCGCGAGGCGACTCGGCTCGACGACACGATGCTCGAGGCGTACACGACGCTCGCGTCGATGCTCTTCGCCGCGCAGAGACCGCAAGAAGCAGAGCAAGTGCTCGAGCGAGCCCGAGGACGCGTCGCAGACCAGTCGGCCATTCATCGCGCCCTCGGCGAGGGGCGCGTCGCGCGCGGGGACATCGCGGGAGCCGAAGCAGAGCTCCGGCAGGCGGTGCAGGGGCGCCCCGACGATCTGCGAACGCGGATGCTGTTTGCGCAGATCCTTCGACGCCGACGCAACTTCGACGAAGCCGGGCGCGAGCTCGACCACATCGCCCGCAGCGACGCCGAATACTCCGGTCTTCTGCAAGAGCGTGGCTTGCTCTTGCAGGCGCGCGGCGACGCGCAAGGCGCGGTGTCGATCTTCCGCACCGCGCTCGCGCGGGACACCAACAACGTCGAGCTCACCGTCAATCTGGCGGCGGCGCTGCTCTCAGCGGGCGCGCTCGAGGACGCGGATCGACAAGTCGCGACGGTCGTCGAGCAAAACCCCAACCTCGCCGAGGGCCACTACGTCCTCGGACGCGCGCGGCTCGGCAAAGGCAACATCGTCGACGCGATTCGGCTGCTCGAGCGCGCGACGGAGCTCGACTCGACGCGCGCGGATTTTCGCGCGTACGCCGCGGAGGCCAACCTCCTTCGCGCCCAGTTTTCGCGGGCCACCGAGCACGCAGCGCAGGCGGTCACGCTCGACCCGACGTACGCGCGCGGGTATTGGATCCGCGGCGAAATCCGGGTCCGACAGCACAACGCGAGAGAGGCCCTGCTCGATGCGCGCAGGGCGCTCGAGCTCGATCCGACGTTCGCCGACGCGATGGTGACCTACGCCGAGGCCGACTCGCAGCTCGGCCAACCGGCGGCGGCGCTCGAGCTCTATCGTCGAGCGTTGGTGATCGTTCCGGACCGAGCGGAGTGGCGCTCTCGGTACGCGAGGCTCTTTGCCGACGCGGGCCGAGACAGCGACGCGCTGCGAGAGCTCGAGCAAGCGTGTCGGATCGGAGACAATCTCCCCGCGCCGCCGGCGTGGCTCGCCGAGGCGCACAGGCTCGCGGGCGAGGTCGCGTTTCGCTCGAACCGTCGCGACGTCGCGCGGCAACACTACCGACGGTTCACCGACCTCGCCGCTCCGGGAACGACGGGCACCGAGGAAGCGCGGCGAATTCTGCAAGAGCTCGGAGGGTGAGCGGCCCTTCTCGCGCGGAGCACAAGCGCCAGGCGCTGCGCGCGATCGCGTCGTCCTTGTTCCTGGTCGGGCTGCTCGTCGCCGGCATCGCTCGCCTCGCGCGCGTTCGACGGCCATCGATCCGCGACGCGATCGGAATCGTCGACACGCGATTCGAGCTCGCGCGCGTCGTCCTCGCGCGCCCAGGCGAGAGCGACGGTGAGACGTTGGGCTGGACGGTGCGCTGCCGAAGCGGAACCCGACGCGAAATCGTTGCGCTCCCCGGACGGACGCGCCCCTCGGTGAGCGTGGGAGAGCGGGGCAGCCTGACGGTGGTCCGCGGTGATTTTCGCCGTGAGATCACCGACGCTTCGTGTCAGTAGCGAGCCGGTCACGCTCGCGGCGCTTGTCGTTGTCTGTCCCCTGCACCACACCGCTAGGGCAAGGTTCGCGCCGAGGACGGTTGACGCCGCGATCGAGGTGGATAGTTTCGGCCACCGCAAAACAAAAAAGCAATGCAACGGCGCTGGTTTTCCTGTGGCAACTGCTGCATGGTCCGCGCGCCGTTCGAATCTCTGACGGGAGGTTTTCTCACATGGGCAAGGTCATCGGAATCGACCTCGGAACGACCAATAGCGTGGTCGCCGTGATGGAAGGTGCGAAGCACACGGACGTGACGGTCATCGTCAACGAGGAGGGTTCTCGGCTGACGCCTTCGGTCGTGGGTTGGGACGACAAAGGCGAGGTGTTCATCGGACAGCCGGCCAAGCGCCAGGCGGTGATGAACCCCGAGGGCACGGTGTTTTCGGCGAAGCGCTTCATCGGGCGCCGCTTCGAAGAGGTCTCGGAAGAGAGCAAGCGCGTCCCGTATCGCGTGGCGCGCCAAGACAACGGCGACGCCGCGTTCGACGTACAGAACAAGAAGCTCTCGCCGCCCGAGGTGAGCGCGAAGGTGCTGCAGAAGCTGAAGAAGGCCGCCGAGGACTACCTCGGCGAGACCGTCACGGACGCGGTCATCACCGTCCCGGCGTACTTCAATGACACGCAGCGGCAGGCGACGAAGGACGCGGGCAAGATCGCGGGCCTCAACGTTCGCCGAATCATCAACGAGCCGACCGCCGCCGCGCTCGCGTACGGGCTCGACAAGAAGAAGGACGAGCTCATCGCGGTCTACGACTTCGGCGGAGGCACGTTCGACATCTCGATCCTCGAGGTGAGCGCCAACCTCGTCGAGGTCAAGAGCACCAACGGCGACACGCACCTCGGCGGAGACGACGTCGACATCGCGATCATGGATTACCTCGTCGCCGAGTTCAAAAAGGAGTCGGGCATCGACGTCGCGAAGGATCGCAACGCCGTGCAGCGCCTCCGTGAGGCGAGCGAGAAGGCGAAGATCGAGCTGTCGGCCGCGAGCGAGACCACGGTCAACCTCCCGTACCTGACCGCGGACCAGAGCGGTCCGAAGCACATGAACGTGAAGATCACGCGCGCTCGCCTCGAGCAGATGATCGAGCCGCTCGTCGAGCGCTCGCTCGAAGCGTGCCGTCGCGCCCTCGCCGACGCGGGCAAGCGCCCCTCGGACATCCACGAGGTCGTGCTCGTCGGCGGCTCGACGCGCATCCCGCTCGTGCAGAAGCGCGTGAAGGACTACTTCGGCCGGGAGCCGAACAAGAGCGTCAACCCCGACGAGGTGGTCGCGATCGGCGCCGCGGTGCAGGGCGCGATCCTCACGGGCGACGTGAAGGACCTGCTGCTCCTCGACGTCACGCCGCTCTCGCTCGGCGTCGAGACGCGCGGCGGCATCATGACCGTGCTCATCTCGCGCAACACCACGATTCCGACGCAGAAGAGCGAGGTGTTCTCGACGGCGAGCGACAGCCAGCCGCAAGTCGAGATCAACGTGCTGCAGGGCGAGCGGCCGATGGCCCGCGACAACAAGACGCTCGGCAAGTTCGTGCTCGATGGAATTCCGCCGGCGCCGCAGGGAGTTCCGAAGATCAAGGTCACCTTCGACATCGACGCCAACGGCATCCTGACCGTCACCGCCAAGGACGAGGCCACCGGCCGCGACCAGCGCGTGACGATTCAAGCCGGCTCGGGCCTCTCGAAGGACGAGATCGACCGCGCGGTGCGCGACGCGGCCTCGCACGAGGCCGAGGACAAGCGCCGAAAGGACGAGGCCGAGGCCCGCAACAAGGGCGAGGCCATGGCTTACCAGGCCGAGAAGCTGCTCAAGGACGCCGGCGACAAGCTCAACGCCGCCGACAAGAGCACCCTCGAAGGCGCCGTGAAGGACCTTCGCGGAGCGCTCGAGAAGTCCGAGATGGCCCCCATCGAAGAGTCGATGAAGAAGCTCGAGGCCGAGATGCAGCGCATCGCCATGGAGCTCTACAAGAGCGCAGGCGGTCCTGGACAAGGCGGCCCCAGCGCTGGCGGAGACGGCCCGAGCGCAGGCGCCGGTCCGTCGAGCGGCGGCAAGGGCAAGGGCGACGTGATCGACGCCGAGTTCGAAGAGAGCAAGTAGTCGCCTCCCGTCGCGTGATCCTCGCGCGGCGGAGGCGAAGCACTCGATCAATGGATCGAGCTGAACAGGGGCGGCGCGGGGTTCGGTCCGCACCTTCGATCGTCGAGGGGAAGGTGCTGGGCGCGAGCCCGTCGCATCGCGCGACGAGCGCGTCGGCCCGCGGTCGCTCGTTCGCTTCGCGCCCAGCGATCGAAGGCTCGCGTGGCCTCGCCGCGCGTTGTGCGCCCGACTGTGCCACCCGAAACCACAGCGATTGTGTGGCGCGAAATTCCGCTGGAATTCCGGGGCGAATCCCACATCGTCCGCCCGCGGCCTACCCGCCCCCGTCGATCGATCGACATGGAATGTCCACCGCACGTCTGCCGTTTCGTTGCGCGTACTGCCCACGGCAATTAGTCTCCCTCCGCTGCACGTTTGTGTGCGCCTCGACGGTTCGATGCAACGTCCTCCAGAAGCACTGCTCGGTGATCGTTGGCAGCTCCTCGCCCCCATCGGCGAGGGAGCGATGGGCGAGGTTTGGCACGGCCGTCATGCGCAGCTCGGGCACGACGTCGCCATCAAGCTCATGAAGCCCGAGGCGGCGCAGGATCAAAACCTCGTCGCTCGGTTTCGCCGCGAGGCCCGCATCGCCGCTCAGCTGCGCAGCAAGTACATCGTTCGCGTCGAGGACTACGGCGTGTCCTCCGACGGCCGCCCGTTTCTCGTGATGGAGTTTCTTCGAGGGCAAACGCTGGCCGGCCTGCTCGAGAAGCAGCCCAGGCCGGATCGCGCGTTCGTCGCGCGCGCCGTGCAGCACATCGCGTCCGCGTGTGACATCGCACACGGCGCCGGCATCGTGCACCGCGACCTCAAGCCGGAAAACTGCTTCATCGTCCAGGACGACGACGGAAGCGCCCTCGTCAAGGTGCTCGACTTCGGCGTCGCGAAGATCACCGACAACGTGTTCGTCACGCAGCACGGCGCGCTCACCGGCGCGCACGCGCTCCTCGGGACACCTGTGTACATGTCGCCCGAGCAAGCGCGCGGCGAGCCCAACCTCGACGGGCGCAGCGACCTGTGGTCGCTCGGGGTCATCACGTACGAGATGCTCACGGGGCGAATTCCGTTCGACCTCGGGACGCTCGCGCAGGTGTTGTACGCAGTGCTCGCCGCGCCGATTCCCGCACCATCGTCGGTGGATCCGACGTTTTCGCCGACCCTCGACGCGTGGACGTCGCGCGCGCTCAACCGCGATCGCGCCCAGCGCTTCGCCACAGGAAAAGAGCTCGCGCAGGGCCTCGCCCAAGCGCTCGGCATCGCGAGGATCACCCCAGCAGAGCTCGCGTTCGGCAGCATGCAAACGATCTCCGCGGCGGAGCACGGCGCGCACGCGCACCCCGCGTACGGCGCGGCGGCTCAACAAGCCCCGCACACCCCGCACACTCCGTACAGCCCGCACACTCCGCACGCGTCACACGCGATGCACATTCCGTCGGCCGCGCCCGCCGCGCCCGAGGCGCTCACGTGGAGCGGCGCAGGGGCAGGAGCGCCCCTCGTTCAGCACATCCCGCAGCCCGTGTCGCTCCCGACACCTGCGCATCCCGTGCCTCCAGTGGTGATCTCCGCGCCATACACAACGGCCTATCCGCGCGCGACCGCGGCAGACAACGGCGCGCAGATGTTCGCGCCGTCCATCAATCGACGGCGCATGCACGGCGTAGGCTTCGCGTTTCTCGCGATCGGCGCCCTCAGCGCAGTGGCGCTCGGCTCCGTCGTTCGCGCCCGTCGCGGCGCGGCGCAGCGAAGCCAGGCGCCCATCGTCGCCCCGCAGGCGCTGCCCCTCGCGCCGACGCTCGCTGCTCGCCCTCAGCCAGAGAGCCCCGCGGATCCGACAGCGACGGCACGAGCGCTGCGCCCTGCGCCGCGGGGGACCGAGCCCAGAAACCCCACGCGACAACCGCAGGCCGCGCAAGCCGTCGACAGCACGCACACGAATTCAACACCCGCCGCCAACCGGGTGCTCGAGCCCCCTGCGCCCTCGACGGCGCCCTCGACGGCGCCATCGACAGAGCCCTCGACCGCACCGGCGAGCGCTCGACGCGACAGCTCGGCGCAGCCGCAACGCGCAAACGGCGGAAACGGCGCGCCTGGCGCAACCGGAGCAAGCCATGCGCCCGGCGAGCGGAGCTTCGACACCCTGTGACCGCGCCTCGTGTTCTGCCGATCGCAGCCGCGCTCGTCGCTGTGCTCTGGTCGCCCGCCGCGTTCGCTGATCGAATCGCCGACGCTCCACCCGAACGCGAAGAGGCGGACGCCGCAACGATCTTCGCCGAGGGTCGGCAGCGCTACGACGAGGGTCGATTCGAGCAGGCTCTCGTCGCGTTTCGACGCGTGTTGGACGTCGCGCCTTCGCCCAACGCCAGGCTCTATGTCGGCCGCTCGTTGCGCAGACTCGGCCGCCTCGCAGAGGCATACAACGAGCTGCGTCGCGCCGCGCAGGACGCCAACCGTCGCGCCGCGACCGAGCCGCGCTATCAGGTCACGAGAGAGAGCGCCCGAGAAGAGGCCGCGACGCTCGTCGGTTCGGTCGCGTTCGTGTCGCTCGTCGTGACCGGAGCTCCTCCGGGCGCCGAGGTCATGATCGACGGACAGCGTACGGGTCCCGCGCTGTGGACGCAGCCCCTCGCTCGAATGCCTGCGCGTGCTCGCATCGAGGCGCGCGCCGAAGGAATGCAGCCCATCACCATCGAGGTCGATCTTCGAGCGGCGACCGAGACGCGCGTGCGCATTCCGTTTGCGCCGGTGAGCCTCGAGGGCGCCGTACAGATGGGCTTCGCAAACGACTCTTCCTCGACGCGAGCGCAAGGAGTCGAGACCGTCGCCGTCGACCGACAAGCCCTCGACGCGAGCATGGGCGAGCGAAGCACGCGCGCGCCGGATGCCTCACGGCCGATCGCGCCGCCGCCCGCCCCCGCGCAGCCAGCCTCGAGCGCGTGGGTTCCAGTTGGAGGAGTCGCTGTGGGCCTCGGCGTGGCTTCGACTGTCACGGGCGTCGTCTTCGCCGTGCTCGGCAACCAGCGTTTCGGAGAGCTCTCTGCGCGCTGCAACCAGCCAGGCAGCATGTGCCACCTCGACCCCGCGGTGCAAAGCCGTGTCAACGAGGGAAGGACGTTCGACCTCGTCGCGGCGGTCAACATCGCCGCGGGGGTTACCACCGCGGTCGCAGGCGCAGGGATGGTCCTCGGCGGCGTGCTCCAAAACGAGGCGAATCGATCGGCCGCTGCCGTGATGGCGCCTGTCATGGTGCGCGTCGTTCCGACAGCGACCTTCGGCCGCGACGGGCTCGAGCTCGGCGCGCGAGGTTCGTTTTGAGCCGATTGACGACCGCGCTCGTCGCGCTCGCCGCTGCGGGCTGCCACGATTGGGACCAATTTACGCGCGAGTACGTCGCGCCAGATGGCGCTGCGTACGACGCAAACTCGAGCGACCGAGTCGGTAGCGAGCGCGGCAACTACGCGTGCGCCAGCCCGCACGTGATGGTTGCCGTGCACGACGCGCGCGGGCCGCGGATCGAGCGAGTGTCGCTCGGCGGCGGCAGGTGCGCCCCGCTGCGCGTGTGGGGATTCGGCGCGATGGAGCCAATTCGAGCGATCGCCGTGCAAGGCTCGCGAGTGCTCGCCGCGGGTGATCGCGGAGCGTGCTCGCTCGCCGTGAGCGACTCCGAGCTTCGCGGCAGCTTCTCGGCGTACCCCGGAGGCGGCGAGGTGCGCGACGCGCTCGTGTTCAACGATGGCACCCCGCGTTTCGCCGTGGCCGTCGCTGTCGGAACGGTCTCTGCGATCAACCACCTCTACGTCGAAGACAACAACGGCGATCTCTCGCGGGACATCACGACGTCGTCGTCCCCGCGGATTCCTGCAGCGATAGCCTCGGCGTTTATGCGCTCGATCGCGAGCGAACCCGACGACCCGCACAGGCTCTTCGCCGTGCTCGAGCAAAGCGAGTATCTCGTGAGCGTCCAGCCGAACGGCGCAAACCGCCAGGTGCTCCTCATGAACACGCCGCCCGGCCTCTTCGAGACCGTGGCCGCGAGCGCTCCCAACGCAATGGGACAGCACTTCGTTGCAATGGTCCCGCGAGGTCGCGAAGTCGCAAACTTCGAGGCTTTTGTCCGCGGAACGCGCATCACGTCTGCCCCTTGCGGGACGTGCAGAGCGATCACGCACGTCGTGCCAACGGACCGCAACGAACCGACCTTCGCTGTCCTCTGCTCGGACACCAACGGCGAGCGCGCGCTGCGCGTGTATCGAAACGGCTCCTGCAGCACGACGCTCGCCACGTGGCCCGCGGGCACGTTGGTCGGGAGGATGGCGGCGCGATGAGAGAGATCTGCGCGGTCGCAGGCCTGGTGTTCTTCGCGCTCGTTGCGCTGCTGCTACTGCAACGCGCGCGGGTGTATCGGGCAGTGTTCTCGCCGGCGCACGTGCGAGAGTTCGCTGGCGTGGTTCAGCGACTGCGCGACGCGGCGCTCGAGCTGGGCGCAAAGGCGCCGATGGATCTGTCGGACCCGCGCGTAGGCTCGACCACCGCGGGGCTCCGCGTCGCGTACACAGTGATGCCGGACAAAGACGATCGCGTCGCGCATCACGTCAGCGTGAGCCTGCTCGGCGGGTACACCGCGCACGCCGTCGGGCACGCGTTCGTCCGACTCGCGATGGAGGCTCTCGGTTTCGGCGCGAGCGAGTACGCCGTGGGTCGCTCGCAGCGCGGCATCTGGCACGGCGCCGGCCTGCTCGAGAAACACGAGAGCGAAGCCCGCGCCGCGAAGGCGTTGCCTGCCCTCGACGACGCCGCGATCGCAGCGCTCTTCGAGAGCGCGCAAGCTCGCGCGCTCGAGCCTGGCGCAGTGAAGGCGATCGACGTTCCCGTGACGCCGAAGGGCTGACCGCTGTTACGGCTCCGCCTTCGGTTGGCGACACGCGGGCTGGGTTTCTCGGGATATTTCCCAGGAGTTTGCCCGTTGCGTGTCTTCTTCCAACCTCGGCTCCGCTCTCGAGCGACTACTCGCGCTCGTCGGCGATCGCTCGGGACACGACGCGCGCCACGGCTTCGGTCACCGAGTACTCGGCGATGTCGTACGCCGGAACCCAGGCCACTTCGCTCGCGTCGTCACCAGCGCGAAGCTCGCCCCCGACCACGCGACACTCGTAGTCGAGGATCACGAAGTGCACAGGCTCGCCGTGCATTTGAATGATCTCGACGACCTCGAGCAGCCGCCCGACGGAG
>LNEO01000274.1 GCA_001465015.1 Deltaproteobacteria bacterium Ga0077539
GTTCGAGCGCGAGCGAGAACGCCTGCCGAGATAGACCGAGTGACCGCGGCAACCGGCGTCTTCGAGGCACTATGCGCGGCAGCTCGCTGCCGCGCCGCAGCTCCAGATGGATCGAGATCTGCACAGGACAATGCGGACAGGTTCGAAGCCAATCGAGGAGTTGCGACTGCGCTACGCAGAGCTGGTGAAGATCAACGAGGCCGAACGCGCCGCGATGAAGGCTGCGGCGCACGCACAGGGACACTTCGAGGGGCTCGCGGAAGGCTGGTCTCAGGGCCACACACTTGGGCTGCGCGAGGCCATCGCTGACCTCTGTGAAGTGCTCTCGATCGCGCTCACCGACGAGCGTCGCGCGTCGCTCGGCGCGATGACCGAGGTCGAACTCTCGACGCTGCGCGACGCCATCAAGCGCGAGCGACGCTGGCCCCTCTGAGCGCTCGCTTCTTCGCTGGCTCGTCTCGCGCACGCTCGAGCTGAGGTACGCTCTGCTGCCGGTGATGAAGAGAGACAACCCAGCGAAATCCGTCTGTGTGTTCTGTGGTAGCTCGCGGCTCGTCGATCCGCGCTACTTTGCCCTCGCTGGCGAGGTCGGAGCGCTCGTGGCCACGAAGTCGCTTCGGCTCGTGTACGGAGGCGCGAGCGTCGGAATGATGGGCGCTGTCGCGGACGCCGCCCTCAGCGCGGGCGGCAGCGTGCTCGGCGTGATCCCGCGCTCGCTCGATCAGCGCGAGCTCACGCACAAGGGCCTCACCGAGCTCGGCGTGGTCGACACGATGTACGAGCGCAAAGAGTGGATGTTTCGCGAGAGCGACGCGTTCGTCGCGCTGCCGGGAGGGTTCGGCACGCTCGATGAGCTGTTCGAAGCGCTCACCGAGCGGCAGATCGGGATGCACGAAAAGCGCGTGGTCCTCGTCGAGCACGGAGGGTTCTGGGAGGGGCTGCGCGCGTGGGTCGACCGCGCGGTGCGAGAGAAGTTTGTTCCCGACAACGTGGCCGACGCGCTCGAGGTGGTCGACGGCGTCGAGGGGCTCTCGGCGTGGCTCGACGCATGGACGAAGTAGCCTCGCTGCTCACGCGAGCGGTCGCCGAGGGCGTAACGCCCGGCGGTCAGCTCAGCGTGCGATGGCGTGATCGCGCGGCGGGCTCGACAGCGTTTCGCGGCGAAGACCTCGCGTTTGGCGCGTTTACCTACGAGCCGTCCGCGGCAGGCGCCCGCGTCGAGACGCTGTACGACCTCGCCAGCGTGAGCAAGGCGATCTTCGCGCTCGCTGCGCTGTCGTGGGCCGATCGCGAGAAGCTCTCGCTCGAGACCCCCGCGGACGCGCTGTGGCCCGACAGCCGAGGCAGCGCCGCGGGTAGAGCCACGCTCGACGCGCTCTTGTCGCACAGGAGCGAGCTGCGCGCGTGGGAGCCCCTCTTTCGAGAGGTCGCTTCGCGCGACGCGGGCACGGACGCTGCGCGGGCGACGCTCTTCGCCAGGCTATTTGCAGAAGCGCTCGAGCCCAACGGGCGCGCCGCGCGCTACAGCGACCTCGGGTACATCACCGCGGGCGAGGCCGTCGCGCGGGCGAGCGGTCGATCGCTCGGCCAGCTCGTGCGCGAGCGCGTGATCGAGCCGCTGCGCGCGACGTACGGCGAGCTCTCGCTGGGGTATCGCCCGGTGCTAGAATATGTGGGCGTAAATTCTAGTGGCGTGGCTCCGACCGAGCGCTGCGCGTGGCGCGGCGATGTGGTGGTGCAGGGGCTGGTGCACGACGAAAACTGCTACGCGCTCGGGGGAGTGTGCGGTCACGCGGGGCTCTTCGGGACCGCGCGAGACCTGGCGATCGTGGGAGAGGCCGCGCTCCGCGCGATGCGCGACGAGGACGTCGGCGCCGGGTGGGTGAGCGCGAACGTCCTTCGCGCGATGGCGACGCCGCGCGAGGGTGGAACGCACCGACTGGGATGGGACGCCAAGAGCGCCGTAGGCTCGAGCGCGGGCGCCCTCGCGAGCGCGATGACCTTCGGTCACCTTGGCTTTACAGGGACGATGCTCTGGTGCGACCCCGAGGCCCAGGTGGCCGTGGCGCTGGTGACCAACCGCGTCCACCCGACGCGCGAGAACAACGCGATCCGCGTGTTGCGCCCTGCGGTGATGGACGCGGTGCTGCGGGCGGTGAGTGCAGGGTGAGCGCGCTCTACGCGCGATAGAGCAGCGTCGTGTTCGCCTCGAGGCGTCGGTTGACCGAGGTGCTCTCGACGAAGATCGCGTAGTCGCCGTGGTCGCCGGGCTTGACCTTGCACGACTCGCCGATGGGCAACCCGAGCAGCGCCCGCGCTTGATCTCCGCCGTAGATCTTGCTCGTCGAGCGATCGACGATCAGCAGCGATTTGGCTGCTTGAACGGTCTCTCCCTTGGTCAGCTCGTAGTACGCGTGGCCTTTTTGGTAGCTGGTCCCGAAGCGCGCCGAGAGCGCGCGATCCTTCTTCAGCGCGCCCTCGACGAACGGGCGGATCGCGTCGGACTTCTTCACTTCGAGGCGCGCGAACTGCTCGGAGAGGTCGACCAGCTTCTCCGTGAGCGACGCGCGATCGACGTTGGCGACGTTGGTGACGAAGAACTTCGTCGTCGCCTTCTGACCGCTCGCGCGCTGCTCGTAGTACTGCTGCAGTCCCTGCGAGACCTGCTTTCCGAGCTGCTCGGCGCCCTTGTTGTTGGGCTGCCAGGGCATGATGTTTCCCTCGGGAACGCCGAATCGCACGAGGGTCTTCACGCCGGCCTTGGGGCACAAGAACACGAAGCTCCATCGCCCTGTGCTCTGGCAATCCGCGAGCATCTTGCCGAAGCCCTTCTTGTACACGCGCGAGGCGTTTTCGAAGCCGTCGGTGATGGTCACGACGAGGTAGCTCACGTGTTCGGAGGCCGCGCCGTCTGCGCCGGGGAGGCTCTTCAAGTGCGTGACCGCCGTTCCGACGCCGTCGAGCAGCGCCGTGGCTCCTCCGAGGCGAAGGTCCTTGGTCGTGAGGTCCACGAGCTTGTCTGCTGCGCGGGCGAAGAACAGCGGCGGATCGACGCGGCTCTCGAAGGTGAAGATGCTCGCGTACGACGGCTGTCCAGTGGCCGCGGCGTTGTCGCGGACGGACGCGAGCTGCTCGTTGCACGACGCGATGACCTTCGCGCGGATGCCCGACATCGACCCGCTGCGATCGAGCACGAGCGCGATGTAGTTGGTCGCGGACGTCGGCGCGGCGATGGGCGCCTCTGGAGGACCGACGTCTGGAATGTGCTTCTTGGGAGGGGCCGCAACCCGCGCAGCCTTCTTCGCAGCGGGCTTCTTCGCGACAGCTTTCTTCGCGACAGCTTTCTTCGCAGCGGGCTTCGGGACCGCGCGCTTCTTCGCAGCGGGCTTCAACGCTTTCTTCACCATGCTCGGTCCCTCTCGGCTTCGGAGTTGCCGAGAGGGTATCCGATCGCATAGGCGCCGAAAACTCAGCGGCTGAAACAGAGCGTTTGGGCCGAGAATCGCGAGACGAAACGACGTTTGTCACCGAGCCGCGGTGCGGCCCCAGCGAGGAGAACGACGGTGGGCGCAGTGCTGAAGCCCCCACCCGCGCTGCCGCGCGAGCGAGTGAAACGGCAGTGGGCGCAGTGCTAAAGCCCCCACCCGCGCTGCCGCGCGCCCCGCCCCCGCCTGGAACGGCAGGGGCGGCGGCTT
>LNEO01000275.1 GCA_001465015.1 Deltaproteobacteria bacterium Ga0077539
GCGCGCGGCAGCGCGGGTGGGGGCTTTAGCACTGCGCCCACTGCCGCTTCACTCGCGGGCGCGCGGCAGCGCGGGTGGGGGCTTTAGCACTGCGCCCACTGCCGCTTCACTCGCTGGCGCGCGGCAGCGCGGGTGGGGGCCGCCGTGCGGCTCGAGGTCAACCGTCGTTTCGTCTCTCGATTCTCAGCCCAAGCGCTCAGTTGCAGCCGCTGAGTTTTCGGCGCCTATGGGGGGGGGAAAGCGGAGCTAGCGGTACAGCTCTCGCAGGGGAAAAGTCCCGTGAAACAGCAAGTGCCACGGCGGTGCTCGCCGGGTCGTGAGGCGCGCGCGCACGAGACAAGACCAGTAATCGCTGTCCGTCGTGGCCGAGATGATGTTGCCGTTCGCGGCCACGACGACCGAGACCGAGCCTCGCACCGCTTCGATTGTTCGCCGGTCGAAGCAGCCGGTCTCGCGGAGGACCTGAAAGACCAGCGATCGAACGGTATGAAAGCGGCTCCGCGTGAACACTGCAGGAGCTTCGCTCCCTCCATGCCGCGAAGGAGCGGAGCCGACGGTCACTGCCGCTTCGATCGGCGCGCGACTGCGCGACGTCGGGTTCGGCGAAGACGCCCCCCTCGTTTGGACACCCTGCCCCGAGCGTGTCGCCACGGCGGGCGGCGTCGGCGCGAGTCGCACCGGCTCGATCGCAGAGGGCGTTCCGCTGTCGATGACTTGCTGCTGGCTGATCGCAGTGTGCGGTCGCGGCTGCGGCTTCGGCGGTACTTGTTGCGGTTGTTGCGGAGAAAGAGCGACTTCGCCGCTCTCCGCGGCGCTCACCCGACGACGCGCGAGGCCCATCGAGATCGCTCCCAATAACAGCAGCGCGACAACAACCGTGGCTCCAGCGACGAGCGCGGTCGTGTTCGATCGGGCAGGAGCGAGCGGCGGCGGCACGAACGCAGGCGGAGAGCCGACGGTCATCGCCTGCGTCGCCGGAGCACGCTGCGGCGCGGCGGGCTGAGCGACCAACGAGCTCGCGGGCCCGTTCTGCACTCGCAGCAGCGCGTCGAGCGCGTCTTGCGCTGTTGCGAAGCGTCGCGTCGGCTCGCGCTGGAGGCACAGGTCGATCCACGCCGCGAGCGGCGGCTCGACGGACGCGCCCTTCTCCATGGCGCGAAGCGCGCTCGGAGCGATGGGCTGCTCGACGATCTCTTGAATCAATGTGGCGAGCGTCCCGCCGCTCTTCGCGCTGCTCTGCCAGAACCGAACGCCCGTGAGCATCTCGAAGAGCAAGAGCCCCATCGCCCATACGTCGGTGTGCGGGCCGATCCGCTCGGAGTCCGCGAACTGCTCGGGAGCCATGTACGGGGGAGTTCCGACAGAGAGGTCGCCGGTGATGCGCGCAGACAGGGTGCCCTTCGCGACGAGCGCGATCCCGAAATCGAGCACCTTGACGACCGACGAGATGCCCGCGAGCTGACTCTCGGCCAGCATCACGTTGTCTGGCTTGAGATCACGATGAACGACGCCGACGCGATGCGCGGCAGCGAGCGCGTGAGCGACGCCCCCCATCACGCGCAGAGCCTCTTCGCGCGGGAGCGGACCTCGCGCCAGCGCCTTGGAGATGGTCTCTCCTCGCAGATACTCCATCGCGATGAACGGCTCCCACCTGCGCCACGTGTTGACTCTCGATCCGGGCGACCACCTTCGCCTCGCGCTCGAAGCGCGTGCGAGAGACGTCGTCCTCGAGCAGGTGCGCGTGCAGTCGCTTCACCGCTCGAAGCGCACCCGTGCTGCGTTGCCGCGCGATGTACACCTCGCCCATACCGCCGCCGGCGAGGCGCTCGATCACTTCGAAGTCCCCGCCGATGATGGTTCCTGCGGCAAGTTCGGGTCGGATCGCGGGTCGCGTCATCGATGGATCGAGCGACGGAGGGACCTCGCGACGCTTCGTAAGAGTGCCGCCCCTTCGCACCCATCGCAAGCGGGGCTCTGCCAAGAGTCTGGACGAAGCGTCACCGAGTGCGCGTTGTCCCGAGCCCTCCGTCCACGCCGAAGACCTGACCCGTCACAGGGAGCTCTCCTCGCGACGCGCGGGAATCGCTGTCGTGGGGAGAGAAAGCGGCTCGCGGGCTGAGCGCCGAGCGTCACCCGAAGCGGCATGAACGCATCGAGCGGATCGAATTTCGCGCTGCCGCTTCGATCCCACGGGAAGAGACCGCGCGAGGCCCTGTCCGCTCACCGCCCATGTACTGGGCGTTTCTCGATCGTCGCTTCGAGCGGCTCTCGAAGATCGACCGCGTAGGGCCGGCGATCTTGTCGGCGCGCAATCGATCCGACGCGCAGCGGCAGCGAGACGCGAACGTCCTCGCGCGAGTGCGCGAGCGACTCGCAGTGGGCGATGCGCTCGAGGCGTCCATCGCCGCGGATCCGACGGTCGTCTCGAAGAAGGCTGTCGGACGTCGAAAGGCGAAGTGACGAGCGCGTGGACTATCCAGGCAGCTTCGGCGACACGAACTGCACCATGGTCTCTTCGAACTTTCCCGCGATGCCGCGAGCGCTGAGCACCAGCTTTTCTTCAGCGAGCGCTCTCCTCGCGGCGGCTTCGAAGGTCCATTTCGGCCGATAGTCGACCTCGGCCCAATAGCGGTCGTCGGTGGGGAGCAGGTCGCCCTTGAATCCGAGGACGAGCTCGCGCGCCAGCGAGAAGTCCGCGCGCGTGACGAGCTTGAGCCACCACGACGAGAGCGACACGCTGAGAAAGGGCACAGGGATGCCCGGCACGCGACGCCCCTTCAGCGCGGCGATCGACGACAGGATCTCGCGACCGCTCAGGACTTCGGGCCCAGGAATGTCGTACCAGACGCTGCGAGGCGCTGGGATCTCGAGGGCGCGCACGAGCGCGACGACGACGTCTTCGAGCGCGATCGGGCACGTCCGCGACGCGGTCCATGACGGAAGCAGCATGGCGGGCAAGCGCATCGCGAGGTCCCGCACGATCTGCCAAGACGCGCTGCCGTTGCCGATGATCATCGATGCGCGAAGCTCGATGGTCGAGACGGCTCCCGATCGCAGGACATCACCGACGGCGAGGCGGCTCTTCAAGTGCTCGGACATCGCGCCCGCGGGCGCCACGCCGCCGAGGTACACGATGCGTCGAACGCCGGCCCGCGCAGCTTCGTCCCGCAGCGACTCGGCGACGCGACGTTCGGCGTCGGCGTAATCGTGCGAGCCCGAGCCCATCGCGTGCACCAGAAAGAAGACCGCGTCGATGCCCTCGAGGGCGCGCCTGAGCTCGTCCGGTCGATTGACGTCGCAGCGAACCCACTCGACGCCAGCGATCGACCGAGACCGCGCGAGGTCTCGGGTCGTCGCGCGAACCGTGTGGCCCTCTGCGATGAGCGCGGGGAGGAGAGCCTGACCGACGAACCCCGTCGCTCCAGTCACGAGTACGCGGAGGGGTTTGCGATCCATGGGATGCTTGTATCACGCGCGGCGAGCTCGTCTCGTCGTGGCGGCGGGCTCGATCGATTCGCGCGAGCGGCGGTCCTCCGAGCGCGTCCGGCTCGAGCGTCCGTCGAAACGGCCCGCTGACGACGATCGCGTCTGTCATGGTGAGCTCTCTGTCGCGAGCGTGCCTCGCTGCGGCGCGGCGCTCACCCCCTCGTGGCGGTGTCGCTGAAGAGACGCTTCGATCCGCGAGAGCAGAGACGGAGGGCGGTCCTTGGCGCGCTTGTCGCGGATCTCGGCGATGAACTCTGGCGTCACGACCCGCATGCCGCGCGCCTTGGCCTGCGCGACGCAGCCTTCGAGCACGGTCTTCAAGAAGATCCGCGGCACTCCCGCGAGCAGCGCGCACGCTGCGGGATCCCAGGTGACTTCGGGATCGATGCGATTGGCCTGATCGAGCACGGCGTCGGCGGTGACGCCGTGGCCCTTGGGGAGGTCGACCGCGAAGGGCCTTTTGCCTTCGGTGAACCAGAAGTGAAGGCTGTCGCGATACCCGTAGTCGATGGGCAAGCACGGAAAGCATTCGCCTGCGAGCAGGGCCTTCTTCCACTTCGCGTGCATGACGATCTTGTTGATGCGAAGCAGATAGTGGTGCTCGAGCGCGTTGATCTCGTGCGGGTGGCTTCGATCCCAGGTGCACTCGAAGACCTGCACCGACTCGAGCACGATGTCGGGATAGCGCACGCCGTCGAGCGGCTCGCGATGGGACGGCCCGAGGGTGAAGATGCTGTTCTTCATCTTCTCTTCCGTGGTCTGGCCCGGAAAGCCCAGCACCACGCAGTTCTCTAGCGATTCGCGGTCGTCGGGGATGAAGTTGAGCGACGCGAGGCCCGTGCGTCGGATGTTGATCGCGGTTCAGCGCCTCTGCTTGCGCGACGAAGCCCTACTGGCGACGCCCCCGCAGAAGTCGCGCCGACCCACGCTGCCGACGCGAGCCCCATAAACCCTAAGGGCGAGAGTGTGGTAATCCCCTTCGCCCGAACCGAGAGAACACCAATGGGAGCACAGTGGAAGCAGAAGGGCCGCGAAGCCGCCGCCAACGCCAAGGGCAAGGTGATGGGCAAGCTCGCGAAAGAGATCATGGTCGCCGCGCGAGACGGCGCTGACCCAACGATGAACGCGCGGCTCCGCATGGCCGTCGACGCCGCGCGCAAGGTCTCGATGACCAAGGACACGATCGAGCGCGCGATCAAGAAGGGCTCGGGCCAGCTCGACGGCGCGATGCAGTTCGAGATCGTGACGTACGAGGGGTTTGCGCCGCACCAGGTTCCGGTGATCGTCGAGTGCCTGACGGAGAACCGCAATCGCACGGCGGCCAACGTGAAGGTGATCTTTCGCAAGGGGCAGCTCGCCAACGCGGGCTCGATCTCGTGGGACTTCGACCGCCTCGGCGCCGTCGAAGCGAGCCCGCCCGGCCCCGGAACGGACGCCGAAGAGGCCGCCATCGAGGCTGGCGCGCAGGACCTCGAGGCCAACGACGACGGATCGACCGTGTTCTACACAGCGCCGACCGAGCTCGACGTCGTGGGCAAGAGCCTCGCCGAGCGCAAGTGGACCGTGACCTCGTCCAAGCTCATCTGGAAGGCGAAGAACCCCGTCACCGTCGACGACGCCCAGCGCGTCGAAGTCGAGGCGTTTCTCACCGCGCTCGACGAGGACGACGACGTGCAGACCATCTTCGTCGGCCTCGCCTGAAGCTCAGTTCACGAACTGCACTCGACCGAAGCGCGGAGCGAAGTGGAAGTTCCCCTGCCCCAGTGTCGGTGACCACGCGAGCGAGTCGCTCTGGCCATCGCGAAACGAGTACACGTTCATGCGCCACACGTCTCCCGCGCGCGGCGGGGTCGTCGCGCGTCCCGGAGACTCGAAGTCTCGCCAGGGAATCGCCATCTCGATCACGTACCGCCGGCCGCGCGTGATCACCGCGCGGGTCTGCATGTTCGTGCGCCACTCTTGATGACCGAACAAGCGCTGGCCGTTCGGCGCGGTGGTAATGGGTCGGTTGTAGTCGTCGAAGCGCGTCTCCCAGCGCGCTCCGCGCGGGTCGACCTGCAGCTCGAAATACTGCTGGTTGTCGTTGTGATCGCCGGGCTGAATCATGAGCTCGACGGCGCTCGCGCGCTCCCACAGGTGCGGGTCGGTCTCGCTCGGATCGAAGGGGTTCTGCGGATCGCTGTCGTAGATGTTCGCCGCGACGTAGAGGTGATCGTCGTCCCAGAGAAAGCGCACCGCGCCGTTGACGCGCGAGCGCGGCTCGGGGCGACCAGTGCCCGGGTGAACGAGGGCGCCGGTCGTCCCCGCTTCGCGCCAGACGGGCTCGCTCATGATGCCGTCGACCGTGATCTGCCCGGGCCGCACGCGCTTGGCCTCGAGCGACGGAAGCCGCCCGTCCGAGCGAATTCGCACAGGTTCGCTGCCCTCACCGGGCTCGACCGTCCCGCGCTTGCATGCAGGCGCGAGCACAACGAGCGCGAGACACAGCGACGAGCACCACCAACACGATCGGTTCATGACAGATGCAACCCCTACCGCGTGAGTTCACTCGAGGGGAAGGGGGTACGACCACCGTTCAGCGGGTCGAGCACGCGCGATTGCAGGCGTCGACCTCGCTGCACGTGCGCGCGTTGCGATAGCAGCCCGTGGTCCGGGTGAAGCTCGCGATGTCCATCGAGCGCTGCCACCCAGCGTAGGCGGCCTCGCAATCAACCACCGGGCAGTTGATCGAACGCAAGTGTCCGCACACGTCCGCCGCGGTCGGCGCAGGCGCGCCCGCATCCACGTTGCACGGCGCAGGCCCCGGATCCGCGCAGGCCGCGAACACCGAGAGCACCGCCACCGAGAGCGCCCATCGCACGAAGGCCGCCGAACACCACGACCCCATCAGTCGATCCCTCCCGAGTATCCGAAGGTCGCTTGAACGTCGTCGGCGATCGCAAACGAGCCCGAGGGCTGGACGTTCCACCGGCGATCGTAGCGGGCGAGAAAGTACAGATTGGACAGGACGTTGTTGCGGCGGCGCTGGTCCTGCGGGCCCAAGAAGACCTGGCCGAACATGCGAACGAGCGTTCCGTCGAAGGAGAAGAGGTCGCTCGGGCCATCGAAGTTGCGTCGCACGAGCTGCGCGCCCGCGACGAGCTGATCGATCTGCACGGGGCCCACGTTGATCATCACCGTCGCGTCCGCCTTGCGCTCGGTGTCCTCGAAGAAGATCGAGATCGGCAGCCCGCTGTGCTGCGTACGACTGATCGGAATCGGGATCGTCACGCTCGCGTACGCGCGGTATCCGTTGGCGCGACCGTCGGGCTGCGCGCCGAGGTAGCCGAGCTTCGTCGTGACCGGCGAGGGCGCGCTGAGGAGCGAACGAAGGCTGTCGGTCAGCGCGAAGTGCTGGCTGTTGGTGCTGTAGTTCGTGTCGAAATAGCCTGGGACATAGCGGTTTCCGACGCTGCGATAGTCGCCGCCGACGCGGATGTCCCAGCCAGCCTCGCGGTTGACCGCCACGAAGCGGGCCGCGACGTTGACCATGTCCATGTCCGTCGCGCCGAGAAACCGATCGTAGTCGATCGCGCCGTACACGCCGAAGCGCCACGCCGAGTTGGGGTCGCCCTGACCGAAGATGTACTGGTAGTGCAGGTCGAAGCCGACCGCGCCGATGGGCCTTCCGTTGAACCGCAGGTTGTTCTGCTCGTCGACGATGGGGCGACCGAAGGCGGTCTGCGCAGTGGTCGGCGCGTTCATGTCGGCGATGGCGGTCACGCCGAGCTCGAGCTCGTCCGGGCGATTGTCCCAACGCCAGTCGGGGTTGCGGCCGGTGAAGATCTGCATCGGCCAGAGCGACAGCCGACCGCCAGTCACCCGCGGCCGCGCGACGTCGTCGATGAAGTGCTGGATCTTGAGCCAGTCCCAGAGCTGAACATTGCTCTCGACGCCGAGCGAAGGGTGATCGGGATCGAAGGCGCCGCGAAAGGCGTTTACGAGCGTTCCTTCGGCGAAGGTCACGTTGTCGATCGGCGCGACGCGCGTCGAGAAATACAATCGACGAGACTGTTGTCCGGTGAATCCGTAGGCGTCGCACGCAGGGTCGAAGCGATCCGACGGTCGGTCGTAGTCACCGATGTCGAAGCGAAGACACTGCGGGATACGCGCGACGTCGCGGGCTTCGTCCCAGTCGCGCTGACGCAGACCGAAGCGCGCAGTGTCGATGCGCAGGGGGGCGGCGAGGCCGAAGCGAAAGTTCCAGATGCGCAGGAGGGCCTGGGCGTTGACCGAGACGAAGTCTTCGTTCTCGAGGCGCGCGTAGCCGATGTCCCCGCCGACCCTGAAGGCGATGTAGCGATCTTCGGCGCCCACACCGTTGCTGGCCGCGTCTCGAATCGAGTTCTGTGCGCCGTTGGTCGCGTTGCCGAGGGAGCTCGCTGGGTTTTGCGCGTTGAAGCCGCTGCCTGGGTTGGCCCCGTTGGCTCCGTTTGTAGGCGCCGGGTTCGTCGGCAAAGAATCAGGCGCAACGAACTGCGGAGGGCTATCGAGGGGCGGCGTCCAGGCAGGCGGCTCCTGCGGATCGAACTGCGCGTGCGCAGCGCTCGATGCGAGCGCGATGGTCGCACCAACCGCGCCGAGCGCGCTACGAACGTTGGAGACGCGTGAACGGACCATGACCTCGGATCACCGGTGCTCGAACGCGCCTTGGCTCCCTCAGCTTACAGAGATTCAAAAGGGAGACGCCGAACGCTCGTGGCGCACTACGACGATACGGAGTCGCAGGCCGATCTCTTCCTCCGTCGATTTTTCGAGGGGGTCAGCGCAGCGCCCCTTACGCCGTCGCGGGCGCCAGGCGATCGACGAGCCAGAGCCCCGCGAGCATCGCCGCAACGAACGCGAGCGCGGGGATCGAGCCGGTCACGAGCGCCGAGAGCGCCGGCCCCGGGCAGTATCCCACCAGCCCCCAGCCCACGCCGAACAACGCCGAGCCGAACAGCAGTCGCCCATCGACGCTCGTCGCAGATGGCTCGTGAAGGGTCGCGGCGAACAACGGGCGCGCTCGACGGCGCGTCCAGTACACAAACGGAGCCATCACCGCGATGGCGCCGCCCATCACCAAGGCCAACGACGGATCCCAGCGCCCCGTGACCGAGAGAAACCCGAGGACCTTCTCGGGGCGGGTCATCCCCGAGAGCGTGAGCCCCGCTGCGAACAGCGCGCCGGACACGAGCGCGACGATCGACGCGGGCTTCATCGCGCGGCTCCGTGGGGCGCGGTCAGGAGCACCGTCACGCCTGCGCAGAACATGAAGGTCAGCACCGACGCGAGCGAGCGCGGCGACCGTCGCGACAGCCCGCAAACACCGTGGCCCGAGGTGCAGCCGTTGGCGAGGCGGGTTCCGACGCCGACGAGCAGTCCGCCGAGCACCACCGTCGCGAGCGAGGCCGTGGGACTCGAGAACATCGACGGAGCGAACCCCGCGATGAGCGCAGAGGTCGCGAGCAACCCGACCGTGAACAGCGCGCGCCACGCACGCTCGTCCGACGGCGAGCGAGGCAAGAGCCCCGCGGCGATGCCGCTGATCCCAGCGATTCGCCCGGCGCCTGCGTAGAGGACCGCAGAGGCGAGGCCGATCAAGAGGCCGCCCGCCAGCGAGCGGACGGGCGTAA
The DNA here is from genome assembly GCA_001465015.1 of Deltaproteobacteria bacterium Ga0077539. Taxonomy (GTDB): domain Bacteria; phylum Myxococcota_A; class Polyangia; order Polyangiales. The sequence continues at coordinate 9,141 of LNEO01000275.1, forward strand.
ATGAAGCGAGGTCGATGGACACCGAGTCCTCCAGCGAAGTGAACGAACTTTCGCCAAAGTGAATAGCGCCATCACACTGAAGTGGCAAGGGACGACGAAATCGTCTCTGCCGCTCACGGATCGGGCATCTCGCCCTGGCACGGGCGCGCGATGGTCACCTGCGGATCCGCGGTGATGATGTCTTCTCCCACGCACGAGAGCGCCTCGCGCTCGAGGGAGACGAGCTGATCGAACGCGACCTGGTTGGGGCCCGTCTCTTCGAAGCCTGCGATGATCGACTGCATACGAAGGAGCTTCTCGGTCTTGCACGTCAGGTCGATGATGTCGCGTCGCTCGCGGGCTCGATCTGCGAGGTGTTGGACCCGGCAAAACGCTGCGCTCGGCTGCGGCCCGCAGCGCTGCTGAGCCTCGGCGACAAAGACCGCCGCGAGGCTGCGGAGCCTCGATCGACGCGCGTCGCCGACGTAGTCCGAAACGAACGCGAAGCGACGCTCGGGGATGTCGAAGGCTGTTCCTCGACCGACGATGCCCATGCGAGCGCTGCCGCCGCGGGGGCCGACCTCGACGAGCGCGCTGTGGGTGACGTGGGCGATGGCCTCGCTCGACGCGACCGCGCACTGCCATCGCAGCTCGATGTGAACGGCGACGACGTGAACGCCGGGCGGGACGGGCGTCGCTGTCGCGTTCGAGACGCGTCGGCCGTCGAGCGCCAATCCTGCGCGCGCGACGCGGAGGGGCCAGGGAACATCGCTCGCGAACGACAGCTCGAGGTGCCCTTGTGGCACGGCGCGGCGGCCGCGAAACAGCTCGCGGATCGTGTGAGCCCGGACGCAAGAGACCGCCGCGACGGCGAGCGAAGCAACGAGCAGCGCCCGGGCGACGCGCGGGCGACGCGTCGAGCGGTGTTCAGTATTGAGCTCGCTCACGGGCCGTGTTTGTATCGCCTTCGGTCGTCGTTATTCGAGGGCGCTCGTTTCGTTCAGCCTTCGTGCCTCGAGCACAGGTCCGATGTCGCGTCGGGCCGGATGAGTAACGTCACACTCCAAGCAGGGTAGCCTGTTCTTGGCTGGCTTCTGGGTAGAGGGATGCTTCGCGCCTGGCTCGCTGAGCGTCTCCCGCTAGTCCGGGAGTGAGCCAGGCGCGAAGCATCCCTCTACCCAGGCGAGCCTGTGAGGCTACCGATGCCCCTTGTGGGACTGGTGGACGATGCGGGCGCCCTCGAAGAGCGACGACCTCCCCTTCCCGACGCCGCGCCGCGCCGCGCCGCGCCGCGCCGACCCGTCAGCGCTCTTCGACTCGAACCCGCGCGATCGGCCACTCGTCGCTGAGAGGAACCAGCGCCGCGTCGCAGAGGTGTTGAATCCATGGGTGCAAAATCGAACGGCTCCCCGCGAGCTCGGGGCTGTGCACCGCGTAGACGCCCGGCTCGATCGCGACGACGCCCTGCGTTCGAACCGCGACGCCGGTGAGCAGGTCTTTGAACACCTCCAGCTCGGGCTGCACTCCCGAGGCAAAATGAACCACGACCCGCAGGCGCTCGAGGCGTTCTTCGCGGCCAAAGAGCTCGTCGTACCCCTCGATGCGCAGCGGAGTCCGCGCCAGCCAGCGCCGGGGCGACTCGTTGGCGCCCCGCACCAAGAGCGCCGGAACGATGAAGATCAACAGCGTAAACGGCGCGAGCAACACGATCCATCGACCATAGATCGACGCCACCGCCGCAAAGAGGCTCACGATCGCGATGGCCGCGAAGAACATCGTCGCGTAGATGACGATCGCGAGGGCGTTGGAGGCGACCAGGCGCGGATCTCTGCGCTGATACCAGGGCTGAGGGCGCTCGAGGCTGTGATCCGCCAACGCGGCGAGCTCTTCGAGCGCGCTGGCTCTGGGCGTCGCGAGCTCGGACGGCGCGACCAGCACATGCGGGTCGACCCCCGCGGCCTCGCGCAGCGACCGCCCCTTGTCGATCAGCGCGAACACGGGGGCCGAGCTTGCGCCAGACCGGTACACAGGCCGCGAGTCCATCGACGAAAAGTATACCGGGGCTCGGCGGTCTCCAGAGGCGCCGAGCCCCGTCGCAGTCAGGGAGACATCCGCCTGGGAGAAATCCCTCGCGCACGAACGGGGGGGGTTTCTGGCATCGCAGCTCGGCGGCGGCGCGAGGACTTTCGAGATCAGCCTGCGAATTGACAGCGACTGTGCGAATCGTTCGGGGATCGCAGGGCGTGGCACCGAAGCTGCTGTGTGTACTGGAGTATTCGGAGGTCTCTCATGCGTCTCGTCGCTGCGCTCGTCGTCCTCGCTTCGGTCACTGCGGGTTGTATGGAGTACGGAGAAGACTTCGAGATGCTCGGAGAGCACGAGCACGAAGCCACGGGTGAAGTCGTCGAAGAGATCCGCTCGACGGCGATTCGGATTCCCTCGGACGCGACCGCGGCCGATCGCCAGCGCTGGGCGGCGACGAGCGCAGCGGCCGAGCGCCTCCGCGTCGCAGCAGCGTCGGCGGGACACCGCATCGAGCTGACCGGCCCCAACTCGGGCATCCGTGGATTTGCCCAGCAAGCCGCGCTGTTCGCGCAGAACTGTCCGAGCGCGCGGTGCGTCAACGGCGTTCGTCAGGGGTCGTGCAGGATCCTGACGGCCTGCCCGTCGCGCAACGCGCCGCACATCCGCGGCAGCGCCGTGGACCTCAACCTCTCGAGCTCGGCCTACCGCTGGATGGTCAACAACGCGCGGCGCTACGGCTTCTGCCGCACGGTGTCGAGCGAGACGTGGCACTGGGAGCACAACCGCTCCGAGGCGTGCATCTTCTGAAGCTCACTTGATTGCGTGTGTGTGCGTGTGTGCACGAACTTCGCGCGAGCTGGGGGCCTCGCTCACTGCGCGGCGCGCGCTCGTTGATCGAGCCAGTCGCGCAGCGCAGGCCCTGTGCCCATGGGCCACGGCTTGACCTTCTCGATCGCGACGGCCTTGGCCGCGGCGAGCTCGTCACCGAGCGTCCACTCGCCCTCGACCACCGCGTGAAACGCGATGATGAGCTGGTTCATCGCCTCGAACGCGTAGTGCCCCAAGAACGAGATCGATTGCGTGGTCATGCCGAGCTCCTCGCGGATCTCGCGCAGCATCGCCTCGCGAGGGTCCTCGCCCTTCTCGAGAAAACCCGTCACGAGCCCGAACCAGCTCGAGGGCCAACCCTTGTTCTGCACGAGGATCACCGAGCCGTCGCGCTCGACGATGGCGCCGACCACGGGCGTGGGATTCTCGTAGTGAACGAACCCGCAGCCCTCGCGATCGGGGCACGCGCGGCGCGGCGTTCCGCCGTCGTCGCGGTCGATCAGCGGATTTGCGCACTTGGGACAAAACTTGAACGGCGCCATGACGTGCCGTGAAGTGTACTCCTGAGCGCAGCTCGGTCACCGGCAAGCGCGCTGATGTCCCGAACAGTCGGCTATGCTCGGCGCGTGTCCAACTCGCGCGTCGAGTCCTCGCTGCTGACCGTCATCGCGACGTCGGTCATCGCCTTCGGTCCCGTCGGCTGCGGAGCGGCCGTGAGCCCCATGGTCGGCGCCGACCGCGCGTCGATGGACGCCGTCGTGGACGCGGGCCAGCCCGTCGATGTCCGCGTGGATGCGCCGCCCCCAGACGCGCTCGCGCCCTATGCGTGCAACGTCGCGCGAGACTGCGAAGCGCTGCCGCCGCCGGGGATGACGCGCTTTGGTCGCGGGTGGAGCTGCATGGGCGGCCGCTGCACATGGGAGCCGATGGGAGGACAAACCTGCCGGCGCGCAGCCAACGGCTGCATCGAGTGCGACGGGCGCATGCCCGTGTGCACCGACCCGTGTCTGACCAGCTTGCGCGACGGCGCGACGAGGATGGAGTCGAGCAACTGCGCACGAGCGTTCTTCAGCTCGATCGGCTCGTGCGTGGGCTCATTTGTGAGCCTCACCGACGGGCCGCTGTGCGTTCTCACCGACGCGAATACCGGCGCGCCGCGGTACATCCTGAGCTGCGGCGTCTGCGAAGTCGTGTTTCTCTCGACGATGTGAGCGACGAGACAGCGGGCAGCGGCGCGTGGGCGCATGCAACAAGCGCATGCGCTCGCGGCCCGGTCGCTGCCCTGGCTCACCGCTCGGTTTTCATCAGCGATCGCGCCTGCTGCCGCGTGATCGGGTCGGGGTCGCTCTTGACCACCTCGCGCAGCAACGCGACCACCCCAGCAACAACCCCGTGCTCGGCGAGGTCCGTGAGCGCGATCGACCGCGACGCCAGCGCCTCGTTCGCGAGCGCGACGCCCAGCACTCGAACCCTGAGCGCCGGCGACAGCCACGGCTCGGACGCAGCGTCCATCACCGGAGGGCTCGACCGATCGGCGCTGATGGGCCTCGCGATCGGCCCGCGCTCTCGGCCCAGCAAGAGCGCGACGATCGCGTCCGCGCGCTGCGACGATCGCGCGAGCGCTTCGCACAACAATTCAACAGCCCGGTCGATCGCAGCCTCGGAGGCGAGGCGATCTTCGGACTGCGCAGCCAGGACCGCCCACGAGAGCGACCGCTCTTCGTCGCGGCGCGCGCGGATCTCCGCGGCGCACGCGCGAAGCACATACACGAGCGCGGCTCGGTCGAAGGGCGCCCCCGCATCGGCGTGCGGAGCGAGCACCGAGAGCGCCTCCGCGGGGCGCACCGTCGAGAGCGCGCTGATGGCGACCACGCGCGGCCCGCTCTCGGCCCAGGACGACCGGCCCGCGCCGTCGTCTTCGGCGCCGTCCGCGCCGCCCGTCGCGAGCCAGCGCCACAGCGCGCCCGTCGCGGCCGCCGCTCGGCCGAACAATCGAACGACGTGCTCGGCGAGCGCTCGAAGGTGCTCGAGCTCTGCGCGACGAGCGCCCGCGCAGGCGAGCACGAGCGCGTAGTCGAGCTGCTCGGGTCGCTCGCGACCCTCGATCCACGAGCGCCAGGTGGCGTCTCCGTCTCGTCCTGCGAGCGGGTCTTCTCCGCCGAGCTCGACCCAGGCGCGCAGGGCGTCTCGCTCGCGCGCGGTGGATCCACGCGCGCCCGAGATCCGCGCAGAGAGCGACAGCGCGAGCGAAAGCGCCACGCGGTCTCGCTCGAAGGCGGGCGACGCGAGCGCGCGAGCCGCCGCGGCGCGAAGAACATCGCGCGGCCCCAAGAGCACCCCTGTGAGCGCCCAGAGCACGCCGGGCCCTGCGCGCCGCGCGCGCGCTCGCTCTGCGATGGTCGTCACCGTGGCGTCGTGCGCACGACCGCGCGTGCGCGCGATGAGCGCAGGCCACACCGCGTGCGCGACGGCGTCGTGCCCTGTGTCTGCGATGGCCAGCAGCGCGGCGCGCGCGTCGTCGTCGCCCGCGAACTGCGCGGCGACCGTGCGCCACACGGAGGGAGGATCGCTCGGGTGCGGCAGAACAAAAGGCATCGGGTTGAACTACTGCGCGTTGGAATCTGCCACGGGACCGAGGTCGTTGCGCGCGCGCTCGATGCGCTCGAGCAGCGCGCGATCGTCGACCGTGAAGAGATCGACCCCGGGGACGCGGCTCGCGCGGCTCGAGCATGGGCGAGAGACCCAGCTCGGAGGCTCCTGCCCGAGGGCGGCGGCGTAGGTTCGAGCGGCGATTCCCGCGCACGCGAGCGAGTGAGACGCAGCGCCCAGCGTCGCGCCAGTGAACAGCACGAGCCGTCGATCCCACTGAATCGTGAGCGATCGTGCGCCCTCGCTCGCTCTCGCGCGCTGGGCGAGAGCTCGCAGAAATCGCTGCGTCTCGACGGTCGACCTCGTCTCGGCGCCGCATCCTTCGCGGCTCGACCAGAGAAACGCGCGCGGGCACAAGCCGCCTCCGCCCGCCAACGCGAGGGTGCTCGGCGTCTCGGCGACGACGGCCCGCGAAGGTCCGCGTGACGCGAGCGCGGTCGCGAGCCGCCGCTCTCTTCCTCGCCCGGGAGCCAGGTCGACGACGAGCGACGGGTCCTGCGCCTTCACCCACGTCCACGCCCAGCTCGAGCTCGCCCATCCTGGGTTGAGGATCACGAGGTCGCGACGGCGGCCCTCGACGCGCTGCAGATACAGCGTCGAGAACAAGAGATGATCGGACTCGAGCACCATCAACGCGCGGGCAGGCGCGGCGTCGAGCGCCCGTTCGGCGAGCGCGCGGGTGACGCGCGCAGAGCGCCCCGAGGCGAGCGCGAGCAAGACCCCGATCGTCGCGAGCGCAGCCGCGCCCACGCGACGAACGAGCTTGGGCGCGCCGAGCAAGAGTCCCCCGACGCCCGAGAGCGCGAGGGTCGCCGGCGCGAGCACGTAGCCGCCGTAGTCCGGGTTGTTTCCCGCGTACACGACGTTGGAGGCGACCATCGCGACGCCGACCAGCGTGGCCCACACGAGCGCGCCGAGCCACGGATCGCGCTCGCGTGTGCGCGGGTCGCGTCGCGCGAAGCCGAGCGCGCCGACGACGATGAGCAACGCCACCCCAGAGGTGACGAGGTCCCACGCGAACGACGCTCCGTTGCGGGCGAAGGCCAGCGGTCCGATGCGCACGTTTGCTGAAAAATCCCTCGCGAACACGAGAGAGACGAGGTCGCTCGCGCGGCGAGGCGCGCTCCACACGAGCGTCTGGGCCTCTCGCGTTCGCGCAGAGAGCGTGTACGCGTAGGAGGCGAAGGTCGTCGCGACCGCTCCTGCGCCGAGCGCGAGCGCTGCGACGATGCGGCGCGCGCGGATCAACGGGGCCAGCATCGCCCACGCCGATTGCGCGGCGATCACCGGGTTGGTCGCGCCCGCGAGGCCCCAGAGCACGCTGGCCACGACGAGCGCGCGACGGTCCTGCGAGCGCTCGCGAACGACGAGCGCCCCTGCGACCGCGAAGCACGCTGCGAGCGCGTACACCTCGACGCGAGCGCCCACCGAGCGAAGCGGCCCGAGCCCCGCGAGCGCGAGCGCGAGGGATACGCACACGAGCGCGCCCTCTCTCGGTGACGGAGGCGAGTCCGGCGCGTCTTCGTCGCGTCGATCGCGGACGAGCGGCGGGCGAAGCGCGAGCGCTGCTGCGAGCGCGAAGGGAATGATCGACAAGAGGGCCAGCGCGGCGAGGGGCGACCACGGACCGCGGGTGGCGATCCATCCGAGCATGGTGTGCGCGGGCTGCGAAGGCGGGTGCCCGAGCCCGGCGGTGACGGCGACCAGCGCGAGCTCGGCGCTGTCGAAGGGATCGAGGTCGAACGACGCGCTGGCAGAGAGCGACGCGATCGCGGCCACTGTCGCCGCGGCGAGCGCGAGCGGTGCTCGTGCGCGTCGCGGAGCGTCGACGATCATTGCGAGCTCGAGCGCCGCGCGGCGAGCCTTTCAGCGGCGAGAACGAGCCCGCCGAGCACGGCCATCGAGAGCGTGACGGCGAAGTAGAGCAACGACGCTGTCACCGAGGCCTCGCGGGGCACGCCTGCGGTGCCGAAGAAGTGCGCGAACGCGGCCTCTCGCTGCCCGAGGCCGCCCGGCGTGAGCGGGATATACGTCACGAGGACCACCGCGGGCACGATCCTCGCGCACACCGCCAACGTCGCTCGCTCGGACAGAGGAACGATCAACGGCGCGACGCTCGCCACGACGAGCGCCTGGATCACGACAGACAGCCCGAGCGCGAGGAGCGGGCCGCGCGTGTTGGTCGCAGGCGGGATCTTCGCGAGCATTCGGCCGATCACCGGCAGCCTCTCGACGAGGGCCGTCACGCGTGAGCTTCGCGAGCGTAGCTGCGGCAGCAGAAAGAACACCACCGCGAGCCCGACCGCGCCGAGCGCGCCGATGCTGAAGGCGTAGAAGAGCGCGCCGCTCGCGGCGCCAGCACCCGAGAGAAACACCGCGGAGCCAGCGATGGTGAGCAGCCCGATCAAGCCCGAGAGACGCTCGAGCAAGAGCACGACGTAGCTCGTGGCGGCGCTCGACACACAGGAGGCGACGCGCCATCCGCGCACCACGTCTCCGGCGACCCCGGAGGGCAGCACGTTGAAATACAGCCCCACTAAATACGCCTTGAAGAGCTCGAACGTCGACGGGATGCGAGCGGCGTCCGCGCCGTACGCCGCGAGCAGCGCGCGCCATCGAACCGCGGCCAGGGCGATCGACACGAGCACCGTCGTGACCGAGAGGGCGACGCCCTTCAGCCCGACGCGCCCTGCGTTGGCGAGCACGAGCGAGAGGTCGACGCGCCTGGCGAGGTACGCGAGCGGAAGGATCGCGAGGACAACGCGGAGGATTTTTCCGATCGGACCCGACCAGAGGCGGGCCAAGGCGCTCTTGGGAGGGGGAGATTTGCTCTCCTCCGCATCCGTATTGCCACCGGAAGCGCTCGCAGAACTCACAGAGACCTTCGATCAGAACCGGACCGTCTCGAGTCGGCCAGGAGAGACGGTGACGCGTCGAGTCTGCGTCCCGCGCGTGGGGTTGGTGCACACGACCGTGTGCCCGCCCGGCGCGATCGAACTGATGTTGACCGGGGTCTCTCCGTACGAGCGACCGTCGACCGAGACGTTGCACCACGGCGTCGCGCCGATGCGGAGCTGTCCTGGCGTTCGGTCGACGGTCGGCGTCGACGAGGGCCGCGAGAGCCGCACGGCGTTGAGCTCGAGCGTCTGGCCGGGCCTCGCTCGGACAGTGCGCGCTGCGGACTCGTAGCCTGGCGCGGAGAAGACGGCGTTGAGCACGCGGTTGGCTTGCACGCGCACACGGTAGGGCGAGCCCGTGTTGACCGTGCGGTCGCCCAAGCGCATGAGCGCGTTTGAGGGCTCGACGTTGACGTTGACCCACGCCTCGTCCGGCGCGAGGGGCCGCTCGCGCAACGTGAGCGTCCGTTGCTCGACCTCGCCGGGCGCCTTCACGAAGGTGAACGTCTCTTCGACGGCGTCGGGGTGACGCACGATCACCGTGTGCTCGACGCCAGGAGCGAGCGCGCTGACCGAGAGCGGCGTCGTCCCTTCGATGGCTCGACCGTCGACGATGACCTGCGCGCCGCGCGGCGTCGTGTTGACCTCGAGGACCGCGAACGAGTTGGCGCGAGCGCGCTCGAGCGTCGCGTTGACGGTCATCGTCGCGTTGCGCGAAGCGAGCCTGACTTCTTGCGTAAACGGCGCGTAGCCTTCGGCCGTGAGCCTGAGCGCGACGCGCGAGCTGGGCCCCGTCGGAAGCCCGCGCAGCGTGAAGGGCGTTCGGTTCTGCGTCACGCCGTTGTTGACCCAGATCGCAGCGCCGGGCGGCGTGCTCTGAACGACGATCGAGCCCGAGTTGATCGCAGCGCGCTCGGCCTCTTCGACGGCGCGAGCGCGCTCGCGAAACGCCACGAACCCTCCCGCCGCGAGCGCGACGAAGAGCGCCACGCCGCCAGCGACATAGATGGGAGTCTTCGACGGAGGAGGCTGCGGCTGAAAGCTCGAGAGAGAGCCGCCGATCGTGCCCGCGGCTGTGTACTCCTGCGGCTCTTCGGCGGCCAGGACGTCGGCGAGCTGCTTTCCTTGAAGGAGGGCCTCGCGCTGCGCGGCGAGACGCTCTTCGAAGAGCATCTGCATCCAGTTGCCGAACGCGAGGTTCGACACTGGGATGCTCTCGGCGCGCGCGACGTTCTCGAGGTCTTGCTGCAGCTCGCGGCCGCTCTGGTAGCGCTGCGTGAGGTCCTTCGCGAGGCTCTTGAGGATGATCGCCTCGAGGCCCGGAGTGATCCTCGGGTTGACCACGGAGGGCTGCGGATACTCTCCCTCGACGATCATCCGAAGCGTCTCGGTCTCGTCTTTACCGCGAAAGAGCCGGCGCCCCGTGCAGAGCTCGAACAGGATCACGCCCAGCGAGAAGATGTCCGAACGCGCGTCGAGCGGCTCTCCGCGAGCCTGCTCGGGGGACATGTACGGGATCTTTCCCTTGAGCTGACCGGCCTTGGTGTGGTGCTCGCTCGCGGGCTTCTGCGTGGTGCCCGTGGTCTCGATCTCGGCGAGGGGCTTGGCGTCCTGGCTGGCCTTCGCGATGCCGAAGTCCACGATCTTCACGTCGCCCGTGAAGGTCACCAGGATGTTCTGCGGCGACACATCGCGGTGAACGATGTTGAGCGGGTTGCCGTTGAGGTCGCGCTTGTCGTGCGCGTACGCGAGGCCCGCGGCCACGCCCGAGACAATCGCGATCGCGTGCTCGATCGGAAACTCGGTCACGCTCTTGGGCTTCATCGAACGGACGATGGACCGCAGGTCCTCGCCGTGGATGTGCTCCATCGCGATGAAGTAGCTGCCCTCGGCCTGCCCCACGTCGAAGATCGTCACGATGTTGGGGTGCGAGAAGGTCGCGGCGATGCGCGCCTCCTGCAGAAACATCGTGATAAACCCCTGGTCTTTCGACATCTCGGGGAGGATGCGCTTGATGACGACGAGCTTCTCGAAGCCGGCGACCGATCGGTGCAGCGCGAGAAACAGCTCGGCCATCCCGCCCTGCGCGAGCCTGCGCAGCAGCGTGTACTTTCCGAATCGACGCGGTAGGACCTCCCCCTGAGCGCCGCTCGCGTCCGCGGCTGGCGCGGGGTCCCCAGGGTTTGCCGGGGGTGGGTTCATCGGTGCGGGCTGGGTCACGGAGTCCGAATGATCGTACGGGACGAGCACACGCTGTCAATCAATCGCTGAGCGACCGCGGCTCTACGACGACAGCTTTCGCCGCGAACCGATCACCCCTCGCACAGTCGAAAGAGCTGCTCTCGCTGATCCCAGAAGGTCGTCTCCCCTGGGCGACAACGCGGATTTCGACGGCCGTTGCGCTGCGTCGCGCCCGTGTTGGTCGTCGCGGGCGCGGTCGGACGCGTGACGTTTCTCCGCGGCATGGTCAGCGCGACGGGGACTTGTTGCCCGTCGGACGACGCGGTCACCGTAAAATCGCCGCGCTTGCTGCGCGTGACCGCGTAGCCGACTCGGCTCTCGCCCTGGGTGACGCTCACGTCGCACGGGGTCGACGCGCAGGCAGGCTCTTCGCTGCCCTGAAAAAACACCTGAGCGCCAGGCGGCGTCGTCACGAAGTGCAGCCGCACCATCGCCGCGGCGACCCCTGTGTCCGCAGCGGCCGCCATCACGCCAGCGTCAGCAGCGGCGTTGCTCTGCCCGGTCTGCCCCGTGGCTTGATTGTTGGCCGTGTTCGAACTGGTGTTGTTGCCGTTGCCGATGCCGCGATTGTCGACGCGCTGTTGCTGCGAGGAGGACTGGCTCAGCGCGTTGAGCGCGACCACACCCCCCGCGAGCAGCAGCGCGGCGCCCAAGCCGACGCCGAGCAGCAGCGAGCCTCGCCCCGCGGGCTTCGAACCCTCGCGAGGCATCTCCATGGTCTGCGCGGCCGCGTAGGCGCCAGTCGCCGCGCTCGGGATCAAGCCGACCGAGCCGTTGGGCCTGCTCGGGTTGGAGATGACCGCGGTGATGGCCGTCGGACGAGCGCCGTCGCGAATGCGCCCCAGGTCGTCGCAGAGCTCTTGCATCGACTGGTAGCGCTGCGCGGGGTCCTTCGCGAGCGCCTTGGCGATGACCGACTCGTACTCGGGCGTAATCTGCGCGTTGGGGTTGAGCGAGAGGATCGCTGGCGCAGGCTCGTAGAGGTGCTGCGTGAGGATCCCCATGAACGAATCGCCGACGAACGGCGTACGTCCGGCGGCCATCTCGTAGAGGATCACTCCGACCGCGTAGATGTCCACGCGGTGGTCGATCGCGACGCCCTTGGCCTGCTCGGGAGACATGTACTCGGGCGTGCCGAAGATCATGCCGGTCTGGGTGAGCTTCTTGCCGCCCTGACCCGTGAGGTCCTTCATCTGCGCGATGCCGAAGTCGACGATCTTGACGACTTCGCGACCGTCATCGGCGATGACGAGAAAGACGTTCTCGGGCTTGAGGTCGCGGTGAACGATGCCCTGCTTGTGCGCTGCGGCGAGCGCCCTGGTGACCTGCATCGCGACGTTGAGCGCGCGATGCAGCTCGATGGCGCCCTCTTTGTGCAGCGCGTCCGCGAGGTCGGTGCCGACGAGCAGCTCCATCGCGATGTAGAAGCTGCCGTCCTCGGTGCCGCCGTAGTCTGTGACGTCGAGCACGTTCTCGTGCTTGATGCGCGCCGCGCTCTTGGCCTCTTGCGTGAAGCGAGCGACGACGTCTTGACGGTGCGCGAAGTCCTCCTTGAGGACCTTGATGGCGACCTGCTTCTCGAGGCGCGTGTCCATCGCGGAGTACACGACGCCCATACCTCCCTCGCCCAGGCGACGAAGGACCTCGTAGCGCCCCGCGATGGTGCGCCCGGTGAGGTCGACCTCCGGCGGTGGCTCAGGGTTCATCTCGACGCTCATCGAGCACTCCTCGCAAAGCGATGCTCGCGGCGTTGGGATCGGCTTTGATTTGGGCGGCGGGCGTTCATGCGAAGTTCAAGCGAGCGTTCCGTCAACCGACCGTAGCACTCAGGCTTTCGGGGGGTCAATTCGATGACCAGGACACCAGTGTCAGTCGGTCGCTTCGACACCGTAGAGCGAGCGCCAGATCGCTGGCGTTGCGATTCGTGAATGGCCGTCTGCAGCGGACGATCCTCGAGGGATGGACAAAACGCGGCGAGCTCATGGGGTGGATTCGTGCTTTCGCTAGCGAACATCGTACCGTCGACGCGTGAGCGAGCTTCCCTCTTTGGAACTTCCGCCGATCCACGTGCTTCCCCCCGAGGTCGCCAATCAGATCGCAGCGGGCGAAGTCGTCGAGCGCCCAGCGAGCGTCGTCAAAGAGCTCGTCGAAAACAGCCTCGACGCCGGAGCCCGTGTCGTCACGGTGTCGATCGACGGCGGCGGAGTCGCTCGAATCGCCATCACTGACGATGGTCAAGGAATGTCACGAGAAGACCTCTCGCTCTCGGTTGTCCGCCACGCCACGAGCAAGATTCGCTCGGCCGACGACCTGCTCGGCGTCGGAACCTACGGCTTTCGCGGCGAAGCGCTGGCGTCCATCGGCTCGGTCTCTCGGCTGTGCATCTCCTCGCGAAAGCGAAGCGCCGAAGAGGGCTGCGAGGTCCGGCTCGAAGGCAACGCCAGCCCCCAGGTGCGCGCCGTCGGCTGCGCTGTAGGTACCACGGTGTCGGTCGAAGACTTGTTCTTCAACACCCCTGCACGCCGCAAATTCTTGCGAACCCCGCAAACCGAGTGGGGCGCATGCGCGGACACCGTCGCCCGCCTCGCGCTTCCCCGACCCGACGTGCGCTTCGTCCTGCGCAAGGACGGCAAGGTCGTCCGCGAATACCTCCGACGCGACACCGTCGGCGAGCGCGTTCGCGAGATGTGGCCCGACGAGACGCTGACCGAGATCGACGGGCGGCGCGGGTCCGTTCACATCCGAGCCTTTCTCGGGCCGCCCGAGCGCGCGCGGACAGGGACCACCGGCATCGCCGTCTACGTCAACGGCCGCTTCGTCAGAGACAAGCTGCTGTTGCGGGCCATCGGGCAAGCGTACGGCTCGACGCTCGACGGCGGCCGCTATCCGCCCGGAGCCCTTCTGGTCGACGTCCCCGCGGCGCAGGTCGACGTCAACGTCCACCCGCAAAAGGCAGAGGTCCGCTTCGCCACGCAAAACGAGGTCTTCGCCTCGGTCGTCTCGCTCTTGCGCGACGGGCTCGCCACCGCGCCGTGGGCCAGGGCTCTCACCGGCGCCCCGAGCGGAGCGGACGACGGGTGGTCCTCGCGCTTCGACGGCGCTCCCCGCGGGGCGCCATCGAGCGATTTCGACCGCTCGACCAGGCCCTACAACGTCGAGGCCGCCCGCCTCGTCCCCCCGACGCCAGCCACGAGCTCGCTCTTCGCGAAGCGAGAGCACACAGAATCAAATAGCGAAGAAAAATACAGCGCAACACACTCAACAGAGCGCGCTGATGCGCTGCCCGCCGAGGCCTCGAGCAAAGACCCCTGGGGCCTCGCGCCGACGACAGACACCGCCGCGCCCTCGCCCGCGCCCGCCGAAGCGGACTACGCCGCCGTCATGGCCGCAGCGATCGCCGCGCCGCCGCGGGTCGTCGGGCTCTCTGGCGACACAGGGCTTCCCGAGCGGCAGACCTTCGGATCGCTTCACTTCGTCGCGCAGGTGCGCCGGATGTTTCTCATCTGCGAAGGCGAGTGGGGCCTGGTGATGCTCGATCAACACGCGGCCTCCGAGCGAGTCGTCTTCGATCGACTGCGAAAGAGCTACGCCTCGCGCGACGTCCGCGTGCAGCCGCTGCTCGTGCACGAGACCCTCGACGTGACCGCGCGCGAGATGTCCCTCGCAGAAGAGCACGCCGCGGACCTCGCGAAGATCGGCTTCGAGCTGACGCCGCTCGGGGTAAACACGCTCGCGGTTCGCGCGGTTCCCGCGCTGCTCGTGCGCGCGGACCCGCGCAGGCTCACCAGGGACATCCTCGCTGAGCTCGCTCGACAAGGCAGCGAGTTCTCGCGCGCGCTCGACCTCGTGCTCGCGACGATGGCCTGCCACGGAAGCGTGCGCGGCGGCGACGAGCTCGCGGCCGAAGAGGCTCGAGCGCTCTTGCGCTCCCTCGATGAGTGCGACTTCGGCGGGCACTGCCCCCACGGCCGCCCCGTGCTCTTCTCGATCAAGTGGTCCGAGCTCGAGCGCAAGGTCGGCCGATAGCCCTCACGCGATCGCGCGAAGGATCTCGCGCACGACGCCCTCGACCTCCGAGCGCAGCTCGTCGCGGCGCGCAGGGGACTGCGCCTCGAAGCGCAACACGAGCACAGGTTGGGTGTTCGACGCGCGAACGAGGCCCCATCCATCGCCGAAGTCCACGCGCGCTCCGTCGACGTCGATCACCTTGCGCTTGCCGCGATAGTGATCGAGCACGCGCTCGACGACGGTGAACTTCACCGCGTCCGGGCACGGCTCGCGCAGCTCGGGCGTCGCGTAGGTCCGAGGCACGTCCTCGAGCATGTCCTCGAGCCCCTCGCCCTTCTCTCCGATGAGCTCGACGAGCCGCAGCGCGGCGTACACAGCGTCGTCGAAGCCGTAGTACTTGTCCGCGAAGAAGAGGTGGCCCGACATCTCGCCGGCGAGCAGCGCGCGCTCTTCTTTCATCTTGGTCTTGATGAGCGAGTGGCCGGTCTTCCACAAAACGGGCCTGCCCCCGTGCGCGGCGATGTCGTCGTAGAGGGTCTGCGAGCATTTCACCTCGCCGATCACCGCGGCGCCGGGCCGACGCTCCAAGATCGCCCGCGCAAACGCGATGAGCAGCTTGTCGCCCCACACGATCTCGCCGTTGCGATCGATGGCGCCGATGCGATCGGCGTCGCCGTCGAGCGCGATGCCCACGTCCGCGTCGATGCGCTTGACCGTCGCGATGAGCTCCTCGACGTTCTTCGGCACCGTCGGGTCGGGGTGATGGTTGGGAAACCTCCCGTCCATCTCTCCAGCCCGAGCGCGCGCATGCACGCGAGCACCAGCGGTCCGCCCGCGCCGTTGCCTCCGTCGACGACGACCTTCAGACCCTTGTTCGCGAAGCGCACGTTGCCCTTCATGAACGAGACGTACGCGTCGGACACCGTCGTCTCTTCGAGCGATCCGCCTGCGGCGCTCTTCCAATCGCCCGCTGCCGCGCGGCGACCCAGCGATCGAAGCTCGTCGCCGAAGAAGCTCCCCTTGCCCATGAGGATCTTCAGCCCGTTGTCCTCCGGCGGGTTGTGCGAGCCAGTGATCATCACGCCGCCGTCCGCCTCGAGGTGGTGCACCGCGAAGTAGAGCAGCGGCGTCGGTCCCACTTCGATCTTCACGACGTGCCTGCCCGCGTCGAGCAAGCCCTTCACGACCGCCTCGCGGATGCGCCGCGAAGACAGCCGACAGTCGCGGCCGACGAGGATCTTTCGCTTGCCCCGCTCGGCGTAGATCGTCCCCAGCATGCGTCCGATCGCGAACGCGACCTCGTCCGTGAGGTCCGTGTCAGCGACGCCGCGAATGTCGTACTCGCGAAAAATGTGCGGATTCATCGTGATGGTGTTGTTTCTATCACGGCTCGCCGCGCGTGCGATCATCGCTCTCTCTGGAGTCACGATGTTCGTCGACCGGTACTTCGACCCCACGGTCCCGATGGGACCTCTGTTTCTGCTGGCGTGCTGGCTCGAGCACCGCGCGCTGAAGAAGCAGAAGCGCGAGGGTCGGGCGGTCCTCGGCTACGAGCGCAGAGACACCATCGCGTCGCTCGCGATGGGCGCGGTCAGCATCCTGACCGTCGGCCTCATCGTGCACGGTCAGTTTCTCCTCGCGCGCGCGCTGTGGAACGCACGACTCACGGACCTCGGCGAAGGCGTCCTCGGCTGGGTTGTGGCCATGCTCGCCTGGGACTTCATCTATTACTGGGTGCACCGCGTCGAGCACGAGCGCAGGCTCTTCTGGGCGGCGCACGTCAATCACCACTCGTCCGAGCGCTACAACCTCTCGACCGCGCTCAGGCAGCCCTGGACGCCCTTTCTCACGCTGGTCATGGTGCCTCCCATCGCCCTGCTCGGCGTGCGCCCCGGGCTCATCGTGACGGCGGGAGGATTCAATCTCATCTATCAGTTCTGGATCCACACCGAGGTCGTCGACCGCATGCCCCGCTGGTTCGAGTGGGTCTTCAACACCCCGTCGCATCACCGCGTGCATCACGGGTCCAACGGCCGCTATCTCGACTGTAATTACGGCGGAATTTTGATTCTATGGGACCGATTGTTTCGCACGTTCGTCCCCGAAGAAGAGCCCGTCGTGTACGGCCTCGTGAAGAACATCCAGTCGTACAACCTCTTCGTCATCGCGTTTCACGAGTATCGGGCGATCGCGAGGGACCTCCGCGCCGCACGGACATGGAGCGAGCGCTGGCACCGGCTCTTTTCTGGTCCTGACTGGGTCCCGCCAAATCTTTCGTCGCCCGAGCGCGTCTGACGCCCTCACTGTGCGTCTACACCCGACCGTCGCTCTCCCGTTTGCCGCCGTCGCGCTGGCGTTCTGCCAACTCCCGGCGACCCCGAGGCCCGCTCACCTCACGATGGCCGTCTCCGACGCGTCGTCGCTGATCGCCGTCGCGGACGGCGGCGTCGACGACGCCTCGCGGGCGCTCGCGCTGGGCGCTGACGGCGGGGCCGACGTCGTCTCGCCCTCTCGCGTGAGGCTCGTCGCGTTCGGCACCGAAGCAGAGTTTCGCGCGCTCGGAACGCAGATCGAAGAGGCCGCCCGAGAGCGCCAGCGCGCCCGCGAAGAAATGTACCGACGACGGCGCGAAGAGGCCGAGCAGCGACGGCGCGACGCGCAGCTCGGCGCGCAATCCATGGGAGACGGCGGCGCGAGACCGCGGCGCTCGATCAATTTCTCTGGCGCCGAGTCCGCGAGCGCGCCTGTCGCGTCCCCTGCGCCCGCCGCACGCGCCGCCGCTGCGCCAGGCACGGCCGCGACCAACGCGCAGCAGTCGATCACCAACAATCAAGAGCAAGGCATCGACGAGGGAGACATCATCAAGGTCCGCGGAGACGACCTGATCATCCTCCGTCGCGGGCGACTCTTCTCTGTGCGCATCGAGCAGAGCCGCTTCGTCGCGCGAAGCGTGATCAGCGCCGCGCCGCCCGGCGTTGGCCCCGCGTCCTGGTACGACGAGATGCTCGTCGAGGGAAACACCGTCCTCGTCCTCGGCTACGGCTACGAGCGCCGCGCGACCGAGGTCAATCGCTTCAACCTCAGCGCAGAAGGGACGCTCACCTACCGCGACACCATCCTGTTGCGCTCGGGCGACTACTACTCGTCGCGCAACTACGCGACGCGAATCGTAGGCAGAAAGCTGGTGATGTACGCCCCCGTCCCGCTGCTCGGCCACGAGATGCGCGAGGGGCGCTACGTGCAGGTCCCGCAGATGCCAGGGTGGCGAACGCTCGACGGCGAGTGGCAAAACGGCGCGGATTGGTCGCAGATCTATCGGCCCGTTCGCCGCATGGGCTACTCCCCCATCCTGCACACGGTGCACACCTGCGATCTGTCCGGCCCGCAGATGCGATGCGCGTCCAAAGGGGTCGTCGGCTCGCACGCCAGGACCTTCTACGTGTCCCGTCGCGGGGTGTATCTCTGGGTCAACGCGTCTCCCAGCGACCCTGATCCCTTCGCGCGAACGGACGAAGACATGTACCGCCAGCTCGACCCGAGCAACACCGGCGCGGTGGTGTACAGCTTTCCCTTCGATGGTCCTGTGGGCGCGGTCATGACCACCGGCGGCCCGATCGATCAGTTCTCCTTTCGAGAGAGAGACGGGCTGCTCGAGGTGCTCGTCACCGCCAACGGATCGGGTGACGGGATGTGGGGCGCCGAGGTCACCAACGGAGACATCGGGCTGTATCGATTTCCTGTGTCACTATTCAATGCGGACGTCCCGCCCGTCCCGACGCAAAACCTCCGGCACCTCCCGAGGACCGAGCAGAGCCACATGCTCCAGAACCGCTTCGTCGGCGACTACGTCCTGTACGGCGCGGGGTCGAGTTGGTGGCGAGCCAACAGCGTCGAGCGCAGGGTGCTCGCGCACAACATCGCCTCGGATCGAACGCAGTCGATCCCGCTCGAGCACGGCGTCGATCGCATCGAACCCATGGACCGCGACGCGGTGATCGTCGGCGGTGACGGCAGCAACAACCTGCACTTCTCCGCGCTCGCGCTCGACGCCACGGCGCGAACCGCGGGGCACTTCTCCCGCGCCAACGCGTCGCAAGGAGAGACGCGCTCGCACGGCTTCTTCTACCTTCCGACCGGCGATCGCCAGGGAATGCTCGGCCTCCCCGTGCGCTCGGGCGAAGAGCGCGGCTATCGGCAGCTCTGGTCGGGCTCGGCGTCGGTGCTGTTCTTGTCCGTCAACGCGCTGAACTTCAATCAGCTCGGCGAGCTCGCGGCGCGCGCGCCCAGGCAGGGCTTCAACGATCGCTGCGTCGCGTCGTGCATGGATTGGTACGGCAACGCGCGGCCCATCTTCTACCGCGGGCGTATCTTCGCGCTCATGGGCTACGAGCTCGTCGAGGGCACCCTCAACAACAACGCGCTGCGAGAGCGCTCGCGCATCGACTACTTCACCGCGCTCGCGTCGCAGCTGTCGCTGCCGCCCGCGCGAGAGCCGCGCGAACCATGACGGGTCGTCTCCCGCGGTGAAGAGGACTGTCGTCACCGGAGCGAGCGGCAACGTCGGAAGCCAGGTCGTGTGCGCGCTGTTGAAGACCGATGTGCAGATCGTCGCAGCGGACCGCCAGCCCGAGCGCGCTCGCTCGCTATTCGGCGACGGCGTGAAGTCTGTCGCGATGGATTTTCTCCCGCGAGAAGCTTGGCCAGCCGCGCTCGAAGGCGTCACGCAGCTGTTCTCGCTGCGCCCCCCGGCGATCGCAGACGTCGAGAACAACCTGAACCCCTTCGTCGACGCAGCGCGAGCGAGGGGCGTCGACCACGTCGTCGTTCTCTCTGTCGCTGGGGCAGAGCGAAACAAACTCGTCCCGCACCGAAAGGTCGAAGATCTCCTGCGATCACGAGGGGATCACCGCACCGATCTACGTCCTGGGTTCTTCGCGCAGATCCTCGACTCCGCGCACCGCGACGACGTTGTTTTGGACGACGGAATCTACGTTTCCGCAGGAAACAGAGCCGTCAACTGGATCGACGTGCGCGACGGGGGACCCACGATCACAGCGCTTGCGCGCCATACGGCGGCGCTGCCAGCGAATGCACAGCCGCATGGGACTGCGTCGCTTCGATCAAAACAACACGCCGACGATCGCGTCGAGCGCGAAGAAGAGCGATCGAAAAGCGAGGACCTCGTCGCCAGCTCGAACTGCGTACGACATGTACTGACCGCCTGCGCCGAGCCTGAGGTTCAGCCGATTCCAGAACACAAACGAGTAGCCGAGAAACAATCCGCTCGACCAGCCGAGCCCTGCGCCGGTCACTCCGCGAGCCTGCGCGGTGACCCACTCGGCGCGGACGAACGGCGCGAGATAGAGCCCAGCCGGCGCGTCACCCAGCAAGAACAAAGACGGCCGAAGCTGCCCGCCGACGCCGAGAAAGCTCGCGAACCCGAACGCTGGACCGAACCACGTGCTGAACAGGTGAGTCTCCACCTGCACCGCGATGCGCGGCGTGAGCACCCGCTCGTACGCGAGCCCGACCACCGCCAGCCCGAGGTCCGCCTGCACGCTGTTGCGCCGCGCAGCCTGCGTCGCCAAGGCCGTCGGGCGCGGCTGCGCCTCGACACGGCCCGCGATCGACAGCACGCACGCAACGACAAGCAAACCGACGCGCTCAGCGCTCGAAGCACACCTGCGACGCACCTGAGGGATCGTACGCGCTCGATGCGCGGCATGACAATCGAAGCGCGACTCGAGCGTGCGCCGACCGCCTCCGCGCGCGATCAGCAACCACGCTCTGTAAATCTGCTACGAATACTCCTCGGTGCGCGCCAAAACGCTACTTCGTGCCTCGCGCTGGATGACTCCGGCGCTGTGCCTCGTCGCCGCTTGTTCGACGCCGTCGACAGCGAGCCCAGACGCCGACGCTGCGACCTCCGACGCTGCGAGCGACGCGCTCGCGGACGGGTCGGGCTTCGTGCGCCCTCCCAGAGACGACGCGGGCCTCGGTCCGGTCGCGGCGCAAGAAGAGCCAGAGCCGCTGGCAGTCCCGCAGTGGATGTTCACCGCGCGCGGAGCGAGCGAAACCGACGGCGTTTTTCCAGTGATCGAGCAGGGGATGTTCGTCGTTCCCGACGAGGCGGGAGAGCGCTACGGAACGTCGTGGGACCCCATCGAGTCCGAGATGGACGGGACGCTCGTCGCGCTTCCGCGCGGCGTGGGATACGTCGCGGCCAACGTGATGGTCCCCTCCGGACGCAGGGTCTTCGCGCGGCTCGACACCGTCGCGTCGGTGTTCACCAACGGCGCGCAACAACCCGGCGACGTGTACGCCTCGGGGCGAATGCGCCTGCCGCTCGTGACTCGAGAGGGCGCGCAAAACCAGGTCGTCGCGAGGCTCATCGGCGGCCGAGGGACGCCCCGCGTGCAGCTCTTTCAAACGCGCGATGAAATCGTGTTCAACGCCGAGGACCTCACCGCGCCGGACCTGCTCGTCGGCGACATGTCCGAGCAGTGGGTAGGCGTCGCCGTGCTCAACCTCACGGAGGTCCCCGCGCTCGATGTGACCGCGCGCGTCGAAGAGAGCGACGACTTCGCAGCGACGGCCGTGGAGTACCCGTCTCTCGCTGGCGGAGCAGCGACCAAGCTAGCGTTTCGATTGCAGCCCAAGCGCCCGTGGGCGATGGCTGGACGACGCGTGACCGTGGCGCTGCGCGTCGAGTCGCGCTCGTTGGACTGGACGTATCGCAAAGAGATCACCGTCGAAACCGTGGCCGCCGACGCGACCTATCGCAGGACCTTTCGCTCGGCCGTCGACAACTCCGCGCAGTACTACGGCGTGGTGTCGCCATCGAGCTTCGACCCGATGAGGCAGTACGCGCTCGTGCTGGCGCTGCACGGAGCGTCCGTCGAGGGCATCGGTCACGCGCGCGCATACTCGCGCCGCGACTGGAACTACGTGATCGCCCCCACCAACCGCAGGCCCTACGGGTTCGACTGGGAGCTGTGGGGGCGCCTCGACGCGATCGAGTCGCTCGACCACGCGACGCGCACGTTTCGCATCGACCCCACGCGGGTGTACCTCACCGGACACTCGATGGGCGGGCACGGAACGTGGAACATCGGCGTGCATTTTCCCGGGAGATTCGCGACGATCGGGCCGAGCGCCGGGTGGAGCTCGTTCTATACGTACACCGGCGCGCGAAGGCCGACAGGAGCGTTCGCGCGCGCCGCGGCGGCGAGCGACACCAACGTGTACTTGTCGAACCTCGCGCGGCGAGGCGCGTACGTGATCCACGGGACCGCGGACGACAACGTCCCCATTCGTGAACCGCGCGCGCTCGTGCCCGCGCTGCGGATGCACACGATGGACGTCGAGTTTCACGAGCAGCTCGGCGCGGGTCACTGGTGGGACGGGATGGCCGCGCCCGGCGCAGACTGCGTGGACTGGGTCCCGCTGTTCGAGTTCATGGAGCGTCGTCGACTCGACCCGACCGAGCTCGACTTCTCGTTCACCACGCCGTCGCCCTTCGTAAACCCAACGCATTCGTACGTGACGATCTTGTCCCAGAGCGACGCGAACATGGACGTGACGGTTCGCTCCGAGCGCATGGGAGACACCATCACCCTCACGAGCACCAACGTGCGCTCGATGGAGATCGACGGCCGCGCGCTCAGGGCCAAAGGAATCATGCGCGTGTCGGTCGACGGTCGCGCGATGGAGGTGCCCGACGGGACGCTCGCCGTCGGCCCCACGACAGGAAAGCGCCCTGGCGTTCACGGCCCGCTCGACGAGGTCTTCTACCGTCCGTTCTGCTTTGCATACCCCGACGACGGTCCTGCCGCGTACCGCCGATACGCAGCGTTTTTGCTGTCGAACTGGGCGCTCATCGGCAACGGCTACGGCTGCGCGGTCCCGCTCTCTCGCGTCACACCAGCGCTCCGCCAGCAATGGAACATCGTGTACCTCGGCGCCCCGCCGTCCGCCGTTCGAGCGATGGGCGGCACGCTGCCACTCTCGTGGGATCGCGCGTCGATCACCGCGGGGACGACTCGCTACGACACCTCGGCGCTGGCCTTTGTCTTCGCCGAAGAGGGCGGCCGTCTCGGCGCGGTGATCACCGCCACCGACGGGGCCGAGTACCTCTTGTTTCGACTGATGCCGTTCACCTCGAGCTTCGTCGCCCCGGACTACCTCGTGTTCGGCCCGATGGGCGCGCGCGCGGCGGGGTTCTTCTCGCCCGAATGGCGCTACGTCCCGCCCGCGATGTGATCGCTTCGCGCGACAGAGAGCACAGCGACGCGACGCACGACGAAGCGAGAGAGAACGACGAGCGGAGTTCGCGCGCTCACCAAACACCGCGCGACGACCTCGGCCGGCGGCTGTCGTGCAGGCATTCCAGCGACCGAGATCGCGCGCTCGGACAGCTTGATCTCGAGCAGAGAGAGCAGAAACGAGAGCGTCGATTCAGCGCCCTGGTTCTCGTTGATGCGTGCCTCGTGCAGCCCGTCTCGACAGCCCCCGGTCGAGGGATCGTACAGAGGTAGACGCAAGTGGTTCTGACCCACGAACCAACGAAACACGCGGCGCGCCTGTCGTGACCACGACGGGTTGTTCGTGATTCGACGCGCGTCGAGACAGGCGGAGATCATCGCGCACGCCTCGACCGGCTGCTGATCGAACAGGGCCTTCGGTTCGCCGCGCGTCGCTCTTGGCGGCTCGCAGGTACGTCCGCGCGACCACAGGCCACGTCGTCGTTTGGGCGAACGCGCGAGCGTTGTTGCCGATCGCGCTTCGGTGCCGAGCGTCTTCGAGGAGCGCAGAGACCTCGCGACAGATCGCCGCGCTGTCACGAAACGGGACGAGCGCTCCGCGACCGTCGGCGCGCATCTCGCGCGCATACCGAAACGGCGTCGAGACCGCAGCCACTCCTGCACCGATGGCGTACGCGAGCGCGCCCGACGTGCTCTGCGCTTCGTCGAGGTAGGGCGTCAAGAACACGTCCGCGACGGACAAGAACTGCATGAGCTCGTCGCGGGTCACGAAGCGATCGTGGAACATCACCGCTGACGCGACGCCCTGCCGCTGAGCTCGGTCCTCGAGCAAGAGGCGATATCGCTCACCGTCGATCGCCTTCACCTTCGGATGGGTGGCTCCGACGATGACGAACACCGCGTCGGGAAACCGCTCGAGGATCCCGCGCGGCTCGCGTTACGGCGTGCTGGACTCTACGGTCCGCAGAGCACACAGCCAGAGGTCGAACCTCTGACTTCGTGGCTTCACGGCGTCTTCGCGTCGGGCGTGGCTACGGACTCCGAGCGCTTGTGCCCTGCCTTGTTGGCGAGCTGCCTGGCGCCATGCGCGAGCCTCTGCGCCGCCTCGCTCGTCGCGTGCGCGGCCTCCGTGGCCTTCTCCTTCGCGGCGTCGCTGAGCTTCTCGGCGCGCTCTTCGACGCGGTGCTCCGCGGCGATCGCGCGCTTGCCGAGCGGCTCGGCGCCGTCGACGACCTTGGAGGCGAGCTCTTCGGACTTCGCGACCGCTTGCCTCACCAACTCTTTGGCTTTGGCTGCAGCAGAGTCGATCTTCCCTTGGACTTCCTTGGTGTTCATGGAGCGAGTCCTTTCAGCGTTCGTCTGCGCAAACCCGCGACGCGAGCTCGGATGACGACTCGTCAGAGTTCGTTGTCCTCGCAGACAGTCAGCGCACAACGCACGAAGCGGGCCGTGCACGCGGGCTCGTTGGGATTCGTGCGCGCGACGCGCTTCGAAGCTATCCGCGGAGGTTCGAGCCGTTTCGCCGCAGCGCCGCCGAGCGCCCGAGCGCGCAAAAGTGCCACACTGTAGCGTTCGTGCATCCGCGAGCTGCGACCGAAGCAACTGAGATCATCGCGCCGCTCGAGCGACGAGCGGTTCTTCGTGTCGCGCGGGATCGCGCCGCTGTCGCTCGTCGGACAATCGACGCAATCGACTGCGCAGACGTCGCGCTGCGCAGCCCGACGCGCATACTGAGTCGATGGTCACCGCGGCGCAGGACACTCCCACCGCGCTGCGGCGGCCCGAGCTCTCCCACCACTGGCTGCGCACCGCGCTGATCATCGCGGGGCTCTCAACAGTCACGATCGCGGGCGCTACGTGGTGGGGCGTTCGACGCGCGCTCGGTCCCTTCGTGACGACCGTGCGTGCGAGGCGCGTCGAGCTCGTGCAGACCATCGTCGCGAGCGGTCGCGTCGCGAGCGCCGGCGAGATATCTCTGGGAACCTCGCTCGGCGGTGTCGTTCGAGCGGTGCACGCGCGAGAGGGCGATCGCGTCACCGTCGGGCAGCTCCTCGTCGAGCTCGACGACGTAGAGCTGTCCGCGCAGGTCGCGCAAGCGCGCGCAGGGGTTCTGGTGGCCGCCGCGCGCGTCGCGCAGCTTCGCGTCGTCACGGCGCGCGTCGCGCGTGCCAACGCAGCGCAGGCCGAGAGCAACCTCCGCGCGGCTCGATCGACGTGGGTCCGTCAGACCGCGCTCGCGACCTCGGGGGCGATCAGCGAGGCAGAGCTCGAAGCTGCGCAGCGCGCGGTCGACGTGGCGCGCAGTCAACTCGACGCCGCGCAGATCAGCGCCGCTGGGTCGGTCTCGGGCGGCGGAGACGCTCGCGTCGTGGTCGCCGGTCGCGTCCAGGCAGAGTCTGCGCTGCGCCTCGCGGAGGCGCGCCTCGCGCAGGCGCGCGTGCGTTCACCGGTCGCAGGCGTCATCAGCCGGCGCGACGTCGAAGCGGGAGAAGTGGTCGCCCCTGGACGAGCGTTGCTCGGGCTGTTGCGCGACGGTCCAACGGAGCTCTGGCTCTCGCCCGACGAGCGTTCGCTCGCGGAGCTTCGCGTCGGACAACGAGCGGTGGCGAGCGCCGAGGCCTTCGCGACGCAGCTCTTCTACGGAACGGTCCGCTACATCGCCCCCACGATCGACCCCCTTCGTGGGGTCGTCGAGGTGAGGGTGTTGGTTCGCGATCCACCAGCATTTTTACGGCCATCCATGACGGTGTCGGTCGAGGTCGAGGTCGCGCGCAAGCCGCGGGCGCTCTCGATCGACGCCAACGCCGTTCGCGACGCGGCGACGAGCGCTCCTTGGGTGCTCGTGCTCGACCCGAGCGGTCGCGCGGTGCGCCGCGCGGTGCGCCTCGGAGTGCGCGGCGGCCGGAGCGTCGAGATCACCAGCGGGATCGATGAAGGCGCGGCGGTGATCGCGGTGAGCGCGGCGGTCGTCGAAGGACAGCGGGCGCGAGCGGCGCCAGAGCCGCGGGCTGACAGCGAGCCGCAGGACAAGTCTGCGAGCCATGCTGCGCGGCGCGGACGCAAGGCGCCTCGGGCGCGGCGCGCGGAGGACCCATGCCGATCTCGTGGTTTCTAGCGCTGCGGTTTCTGCGAGAGGGCCGGGCGCAGTCGGCGCTCATCGTTCTCGGCGCGGCGGTCGGCGTCGCGGTGATGATCTTTTTGTCAGCGCTGATCGGAGGTCTGCAGACGAGCCTCGTCGCACAGACGCTGGGAACCCAAGCACACATCGTCGTTCGACCTGCAGACGACGTGGCTCGGCCCATGATCGCGGCGACCGGCGCCACCGAGGTGTCCGCGCGCATCGAGCGGACGGCGCAGCGCGCGCGGTCGATCGATCGTTGGCAACAGGTGCTCGATCGCTTGTCGCGCACGCCTGGCGTCACGGCGGTCTCGCCCATCGTCTCGGGCCCAGCGATCGCTTCGCGCGCCAACGCGACGCGCGCGGTGCTCTTGATCGGCGCAGAGGCCGCGCGATTCGCTGCGATCTACCCGATTCGTCAGCGGATGGCGTCGGGCGTCTACGACCCCTCGCGCACAGGGTGCGTGATCGGGCGCGAGCTCGCGGCGGACCTCGGCGTGTCCGTGGGCGACAAGCTGCGGCTGTCGGCGGCGGGCGACGCGTCGGCGATGTACACCGTCGAGGGCGTGTTCGACCTGGGAAATCGCGAGGTCAACCGACGTTGGCTGCTGGTCGCGACGCGCAGCGCGCAAACGACGCTCGACCTCAACGGCGGAGTGACCAGCATCGAGCTGCGGGTCGCATCGGTCTTCGAGGCCGAGTCGATCGCGGCCGCCTTGCGCTCGAGCACAGGACTCGTCGCGGACAGTTGGATGGTGAGCAACGCGCAGCTGTTGGTGGCGCTGCGCTCGCAGAGCAGCTCGAGCGAGCTGATTCAAGCGTTCGTGATCCTCGCGGTGGCCATGGGCATCGCGAGCGTGCTGGTCGTATCGGTCGCGCAGAAGCGGCGCGAGATCGGGATCTTGCGCGCGATGGGCACCCGACGAAGCGCGATTGTGTCAGTGTTTTTGCTGCAAGGAGCGATCGTAGGCGTCGTCGGGTCGCTGCTGGGCGCGGCGATCGGCGCGGGGCTCGGGGCGGCGTTCGCGGGCCTCGCGCGCAACGCCGACGGAACGCCGACGTTTCCCTTCGCGATCAGCTGGGCGTTGATCGGACGATCGTCGTTGATCGCGCTCGCGACGGGGGTGCTCGCCGCGGCGTTGCCGGCGAGGAGCGCGGCGCAGCTCGACCCCGCGGAGGCGATTCGCAATGGCTGAGCCCGTGGTGTCGCTGACGAACGCGAGCAAATCCTATGGCACGACGATCGTCACGGACGTCTTGCGCTCGGTGAACCTTCGCCTGGAGGCGGGCGAGTTCGCCGCGCTCATCGGTCCGTCGGGCTCGGGCAAGAGCACGCTGCTCAACATCCTCGGGCTGCTCGATCGGCCCACCTCTGGCAGCGTCTGTATCAACGGCGTCGAGACAACGACGCTCGACGACGCTTCGCTCACGTCGTTGCGGGGCACGACGCTGGGCTTCGTCTTTCAGTTTCATCACTTGCTGTCGGGACTCACGGCGGCAGAGAACGTGATGATGCCGATGCTCGCCGCGAAGGGTCGCCGCACCCGCGCGATGGAGCAGCGCGCGCGCTCTTTGCTCGACCGCGTGGGGCTGAGCTCGCTCTGGCGCTCGTTGCCCTCACAAATGTCTGGCGGACAGCAGCAGCGCGTCGCGATCGCGCGGGCGCTCGCGATGGACCCTCCGCTGGTGTTGGCCGACGAGCCCACAGGAAACCTCGACACGAAGACAGCCGACGGCGTGTTCGCGCTCTTGCGCGAGTTCAACGTCGAGCGACACGTGGCGTTCTTGATGGTGACTCACGACCCCAGGCTCGCCGCGCGCTGCGATCGCACGATCGAGCTGGTCGATGGTCGAATCGTCTCGGATCGATAGCGGCCGGTCGCGCCTCGACGCCTCAGCGCTTCGGGGTCCCTCTCGCTCCGTGGCGCTTGTGCTCGATGGTGTGCGTCTCGTTTCGCACTGCTGCGACCTCGTGTAAGCCGTTCTCCGAGGCCTCTTTCACGCCGTTGCCGCGCTTCACCACCGCGTCCTTCACTTCGTGAGTGGTGACAGGTGGCGTCTCTGCGAGCGCGTGTGCGACCTTGTCCGTCTCGACGCCAATGCTGCTCGCGGCTTCGTTGGCGCGGTCGCCGGCCTTCGCGACGAAGTCTTTCGCTTTGGTGGCGGCCGAATCGATCGCTTCGTTGCTGCTGTTCTTGCGGTCCATGATGAACGTTCCTCTCGCCGAGCGTCCGCGCGCGGAGCCGACCGCTGTCGGTGGGCTCGACATCATCGATGCGCTCCAGACAGAAGCCGATCACTCGCGCGCAGACATCGAAAGACAACGCACGAAGCAGGCCGTCGGTCGGCAGACGGCCGTGCACGTCCCTTCGACGCCAATGAGAAGTGCGCGCTTGCGCTCTCGGCGCAGCGTGGTATTCAACACGTGGGTCGACAGTGAGCTGAGGCGGTCCCCCCCCCACGCCACCTTGCTGTCGACCTTTTCTATTTCTCCCGCGGGACGCGAGGCGGCGCGCCGTTGAGACGCCTTTGCGCTCGGTGCGCTTCGGCGTGATCTGCTCGAACGTCGAAGCGGAGCACCAGGCGGCTGAAGCCCACGCCCGCCGCGTGCGTCGGGGCGTCCATCGGCTGCCCCTCGGGCACCATCGATCGCGATACTCGTCGCCCACCAAGCCGATCGCGCCTGTGCTCGAGCGCCGCGCGCTTCACCGAAGAGCGACGCTGCTGACACGCGGACGACACGCGTCCACCCGCTCGATTGTCGCGGACATTTGTGCCATGGTCCGCGCCGTCGCGCAGGGACTGTCTGAAGTCGCCGTCCTTCCGCCTCGATCCAGGACCACCCATCCCCTTGAGGTCGAGTCGCACGAAGAGCTTCGACGGAGATTTCCAGGACATCATGGCTGTGCCATTTCTACTGCGCGTCCTCGAAGAGCCCGGCTACGGCTGGTCTCGCGACGGCGTCGCATACAAGCCCACCACAAAAGAGATCTTTCGCGAGTGGACCTCGCGGATGAACATCTTTCGCTCGCGCAAGGCCTGGCTGCCCATCATGGGCTGGCTGTGGACGTTGCTGCTGATGCCGTTCGCCGTGGTGTTTCTCAGCCAGTACTTCCGCTGGTCGCTGATGCTCGTCGGCTTTCTCTACGCGATGGTCGTGATCGGCACGCACGGGACGATGTACCTGCATCGCTTCTCGACGCACCGCGCGTACAAGGTCCGCAACGGCTTCTACCTGTTCATCCTCCGCAACCTCACGGTGAAGATCGTCCCCGAAGAGGTCTACGTGGTCTCGCACCACGTGCACCACGCGTTCTCGGACAAGGCCGGCGACCCGTACAACGCGACCAACGGGTTCTTGTACTGCTTTCTCGCGGGTGAGCTGCACCAGCCCATCCGTCGCGACATGACCCCCGCCGAGTACGACCGCGTCGCTGGGCTCTTGCGACACACCGGCATGCGGCTGAACAGCTACGAGGAGTACCAACGCTGGGGCTCGATCGCGCATCCCGCGAGGCTCATCGGCCACTTCTTGCTCAACTGGGCGTTCTGGTACGCGGCGTTCTACGCGATCGGAGGCCACGCGCTGG
The DNA here is from genome assembly GCA_001465015.1 of Deltaproteobacteria bacterium Ga0077539. Taxonomy (GTDB): domain Bacteria; phylum Myxococcota_A; class Polyangia; order Polyangiales. The sequence goes on from LNEO01000275.1 coordinate 38,740, forward strand.
CGACGGCTCTCTTCGGCTGGTCAGCCGTGTGGGCCGTGGGCATCCGCGCGCACAACTACGACCTGCACGCGTTCGGCAAGGATCGACGCCGCGACGGGATCGAGTTCGATCGCTCGAGCCTCGCGGTCAACGCGTTCTGGCCCGGCCTCGTCGCGGGCGAGTGGCACAACAACCACCACTTGTTTCCCGAGAGCGTGCGCGCGGGGTTTCTGTGGTGGCAGCCAGACATCTCGTTCGCCGCCATTCGGCTCTTTCGACTGCTCGGCGGCGTGACCGAGTGGCGAGACTGCAAGAACAAGTTCTTCGAGCACCACTACAACCCGCACCTCGCCGGGCAGCGCACGACGACCAAGCCCGGAGAGCTCATCGCAGGGCCGACCGACGCAGAGTGACGGCCCGACAGGCCGCTCGCTCACTGCGTCGACGGTCGGCGCTCACGCCTCGCGCGCGCTGATGTATCGCTCGGCCTCGATCGCGGCCATGCAGCCCGTACCCGCGGCGGTGATCGCCTGACGATAGACGTGATCCTGCACGTCGCCGCACGCGAACACGCCCTGCACAGAGGTCTGCGCCGTGCCAGGAACGGTCTTGATGTACCCGTTGTCGTGAATGTCCACCTGGCCCATGAAGATCTGGCTGGCCGGCGTGTGACCGATCGCGACGAACACGCCGCCGATCGGGACCTCGGTGATCTCGCCGGTGCGCGTGTCCTCGAGCTTCACCGCGCGCAGGCGCTTGTCCTCGACGCCGAGGTACTCGTGGATGGTCTTGTTCCACAAGAACTTGATGTTCGGGTGCTTGAACGCGCGATCTTGCATGATCTTGCTCGCGCGTAGCGACTCGCGACGGTGCACGACGGTGACGCTCTTGACGATGTTGGCGAGGTAGAGAGCTTCTTCCATCGCCGTGTCTCCGCCGCCGATCACCATGACGTGCTCTTCGCGAAAGAGGCTTCCGTCGCAGGTCGCGCACGCAGAGACGCCGTAGTTTTGCAGCTCTTTTTCGCCCTTGGCGTTGGTGTACTTCGCCACTGCGCCCGTCGAGATGATCGCGGTCTTGCCCTCGATCGCGACGTCGCCCTTGCTCTCGACCCACACCCGCTTCACGTCGCCCTTGAGCTCGGCCTTGACGACGTCCTCCGTCAGAAACTCGGTCCCGAAGCGCTCGGCTTGCGCACGAAACTGCTCCATCAACTTCGGCCCCGTGATCCCATGGGGAAAGCCCGGGTAGTTCTCGACCTCGGTCGTGATCATCAGCTGACCGCCGGGCTGGTGGTCGGTGTTGAGCCCCTCGATCACGATAGGCTTGAGGTTGGCGCGCGCCGCATAGATCGCAGCCGTCAGCCCCGCGGGCCCGCTGCCGATGATGATCACGTTTCGCATGGTCGGACCGGTCTAACACCACACCCCGCAGACCGGAAGCAACCGCGCGTCCCCCGACGACGGTCCACACGTTTGCTGCGCAGCCACCTCCCCTGAATGCGTGATCAGAGCGTGGTCGCCAGCCGGTGCACCGCCCCCGTGAGCGCGTCGCGAAGGGCGCTGCGCGCCGCCGCTTCTTCGGTCCCAGACGAGCGCACCACGCGCCGGGTCTCGACCATGCCCTGCACGGCGCCGCGTCCGTCGGTGACTACCATCGAGAGCTCGCAGCGCGCGAGAGCGTCTGTCCCATCGCGCTGAATCGTGAGAGCGCGGACGTTGGTGTTGATCACCACCGCGCCTCCTGTGGGAGCGAAGCGCATGTTGGGCTCGCTCGCGATCGCTCGCGAGAGGGCGTCGATCACCGTCGCGCGCTCGGCGGACCCCTGGGTCCATCCGACGCTTACGACAGTCACGCGCGGCGCGGGTTGTTCAGCGCGACTGCTGCGCGCGCGTCGAGCGCGGGCGATCGACAGCGCTGGGCTCGCGGTGACTCCGGCGAGCGCGAGCGATACGAGCAACATGGGCCTCCACGCGCTCGTGCGCGCAGAGGACTCTCTCGGGTCCACCATCGCAATACCTCCACCGCTACAGCTCCGCCTTCCGTCGGCTACACGCACCCAGAAAATCCCGGGAATTTTCCCAGGAGATTGCTCGTGGTGTGTAGTGCTTCCAACGGGGCGTCGCGATCACGCGCCGCCCGAGAGCTCATCGAGCCAGTGCCCCGATTGGTGGGACGCTCGATTCAGCCGCGGCGCTCTTCATCGCTAACAGCCCGCCGAGCGCGCTCGCCACTTCGCGACGACGATTGGTGGGACACGCACCGACCAAGGATCCATCGGCGACCGAGCGCTCGTCCGAGCGGCGAGTCAAAACTCAGCGATGGGGTTGTCGACCATGCGGCGCGACCGCATCGCGACGGGATCGACGCGATCTCGTGTCACGCGCCCGTCGGTCACGCGAACGTGCACGCCCTCGCACGCGACCGAGTCATCGTCGCCGAGCTCGAACGCAGCGATCGCCGTTCGATCCGCGTCGATCGTCGCGCGGGATGGCGCGCTGATGGGCTCGCCGTGGTGATCGAGCAGCGACACTTCGACCGACTGTCCGCCGGCCTCAGTGAGCGCCACGCGCCACTGTCCGCTCGGGCAGCGCACGACCTCCACCGCTCCCTCTGCGCTTCGCTCTCGGACGGTGTAGCTGTCGCGCCAGGTCGATCGATCGTCGCTGACCTCTTCGCGGGCGCGCTCGTCGTCGAGCCTCGAGTCGATCGACCCCGTGCGCTCGTAGCCCCGCGCGATGGGCCCCACCATCACCCGCGCAGGTCCGTTGGTGTCCACCACGAACACGCCCAACATGGGCGTGCGCGCGCCGAGGTACAGGACCTCGCCAGCGTTGGTCATCGTGAAGTAGTCCGCGATGAAATCCGCTGCTTTTTCAGCGCCGATCTCGCGATCAGCGAAGAGGTCGAAGTACCACCCCGTCCACTTGGGCGGCTGGCCCGAGCCGCCTCCATAACCGCCTTGCGCGATGAACTCGCTCACCATTCCGATCCAGCGCTTCTGCGTCTCGGTGAGCGCGAGGCCAGCGCGCTCGCGGATCGAGATGGTCTTCAGCGTCTCGAGCACCTGGCTCATGCGGCTCCAGAAGCGCGCGCGGGCGCCGTCGATCGCGCGCGCCGCGAGGGCGAACGCGAGCAGCGCGTCGTACGTCTCGACCGCGGGCTCGACGTATCCATCAGGAATTTCGCAGCCGTACGCGTCGTAGCCCTGCCCCGCCAGGAGCACATAGTTGTGCCGGATCTGCGCGTAGGTCACGACCGAGGCGTTGAGCCGATAGTCCGCGAAGGCGTCGGTGCTCGCGAAGGACGGCCACACACCGGTGCGCGGCGCGGCGAGCGTGCGGGCCGCGGACAGCCAACGGCTGTAGAGGTCGTCTCGATCTGCCACGGCGCTCGCGAGCTGCGCGCGACCTCGAGTCAACGCGGCGCCGAGCGTCGGGTGCGCGGCGAGGTCCCTGCGCAAGTGCGCCTGCGCGCGATCGTGACCGAGAAGATAGCCGACGTCCGCCGCAGAGAGGCGCTCGCGCGACGTGACGGCGTCGTGCACGAGGCCCGTGAGGGGCGCGGTGTCCGGCACGATCCTCGGCCCGAACATCGTCGCGATCGCGGGGAGTTCGCCAGCGCCCTCGGGGGTAAAATGAATTCGTGTGCTGCGTTGAAATCGCTCGCCGATCCCAGCCCGCAGCGCCGCGAAGGCGTCCGGCGAGCGAAGGTTGATGCGCCTCTCTGTCCCGATGCGCGAGAGCTCGGGCAAGGGAACGTCTTCGCGCTTTCCTCCGAAGACCGAGTAGACGCGCTCGAACTCTGCGAGCGTGGCGGACTGGCCCGAGCGCTCGACGAGCGCCGCGAGCGCCAGCGCGGCGAGCGCCTCGCGAGGGGTCTCGCTGGTCTCGAGCTCAGGAGCAGAGCTCTGACAGCCGCGCGTGACCAGGTTGAACTCCGTGCGCGAGAGCCACATCATCGCGCGAAAGTAGCTCTCGAGCGTTCCCGACTCGCCGCTGCTGTTTTCATTGACCCGCTCTGTGTAGTGTCCGCGCGGCGTCAACTGCGAGAAGTCCACCATGCGAGCGCGACCGAAGAGCGTGACCTCTTGCAGTCCGCCTCCTGACTTCGCCGCGTCGAAGAGCGCCTGGGCGCGGGCGCTGTCTCCGAGGATCGATCGCACGCGATCACGCTCGTCGAGCAGCGCGTCGGCGACGGCGAGGTAGTCATCGAGGTCGCTCGCGACGTGCGCGGGCATCGTCGCCCGCGTGCTGCGCAGGGTCGCGCGAAGCGCGGTGAGCATCCTACGCAGACCCGGTCGAAGCCTCGACGCCTCGATGCTCTGCAGCGCGGTCGAGTGCGCGACGAAGACCGCGTGCAGGATCGCGTCGACGCCGATGAACACCGGCAATTGCTGCCGAAAGATCTCGTGGAAGGCGAGCGCGTACGAGTCGTAGCTGTGCCGCTCGATCGCGACGAAGCCGTTGCGCGCGAGGGTGCTGCGGTCTGCCGCGCTCAAGTGAAGGTGGCGATCGACGAGGTCGAGGTGCTGCGGCGAGGTGCTTCGGTTCCACGGCGAAGTGCTCAGCGCGCGACCGGTCGCGGACTCGCGCGCGATCGAGCGTTCGTCGCGAGCGATGTGGTCGTTGGAGACGAAGCATGCGTCCGCGCCGCGCGGAGCCCGGTCGACGGTGTCGCACATCGGCGCTTGCTCGGAGCACTGAGGCTCGGTCTGGCGCGGGACCGAGGCCGTCGCCCGAGCGAGCAGGCGCGCGGGCGACGCGACGATCCTCGCGCAAATGGCTCGCTCATCGAGCGGTCTTCGCCGCGTCGCGCGCTGCGCGTCCCGCGCGCTCGCGTCGGCAGAGCCAGCGTCTACCGAGGGCGTCGCGCGGTTCGCGAGCGTGGTGGCGCGCTGCGCGCTCCGCGCGCTACCAGAGCAACCGGAGGCACAGGACGCGAGCGCGACGAGGACCGCGAGGGCGAGCTTCATTGCGGTGTCCGTCGTATCTGGGGCCCCAACCTGTGACGACGAATCGTCGTCACGGTCCCGAGCTACCCGATCCCAGATCGATCGATCCCGTGGTGCCCGATGGAGCGCCGAACCCGCTCGATCTCGCCCGCGGAGGAACGCTGCTCGCGCGCGGCGGCCTCGGCCTCGCGTCGGTCTCCGGGGCGTCCTCGGCGCTGAACGCGTCCTCCACTGGAGGCGTGGCGTCCTCGCGGGCGTCGAGCGCGGCAGCGTCGGACGTGCCCGCTTGCTGCGCGTCGAGCCTCTGACGGCGGTTCGTGTTGTCTGCCTGCAAATCGAGCGGTCTTCGCTCGGGCCAGAAGATGACGGCGACGCCGAGCGCGATCAGCACGGCGAATCCCACGGCGGTGGCGACCCATCGCTCGCGAAAGAACCGGCGCAGTCGACTGACGCGCTGCCGCACTTGCTCGGGAGGAAGCTGCTCGCTCCGCGCGATCTCTTCGAGCGTCTCGCCCTCGCTCTCGCGCAAAAGCCACTCGAGCGTCCGGCGCGCGTCCATCCCCGGCGGAAGCTCTCGCATCGCCCACTCGAGCAGCGATCGAACTTCTTGCATGTCCTGCGCGTGCGCTTCGCTGCGCGGCTCTTCGCGCAGCTCGGGCACGAGCTCTTCGCGCTTGGGTCGGCGGTGATGGTCTGCGATTTTGTTGCGAAGAATGCCGTAGATCCACTTGCGAGCGTCCGCGGGATCTTCGGGACGGCCCTGCGACGCGGCCGCTTCGGTGAGCACCACCTGGACGATGTCGTCGACGTCCGCCTCGGCCACCTTGCGCCGCGCGAGCGTTCGCAACGCGTCGCGCAGCGCCGTCGTCAGCCAACTATGCGGAACTCTGCTCATCGCCCGTTACGTCGCTCGCCACACCGGAGTGTGTGACAACGATTCGCGCGAAGCGAGGCCTGACCCGAACGATGTAGGCCGCGGTCACACCCGCAGGATGTTCTCTCTCTTCATCAAGTGGTCGAACCACTGATTGGCGAGCTTCTCTTGCAACGACGACTGCTTGAGCCGGTTGTTCAAGAACTCGAAGTCGACGCGATCGAGCTCTTGATCCTGGTTGAAGCACGAGAAGACCACCGTGGCCTTGCCGGTCTGCGGATCGACGTGGCGCTGGAGGCACTGCGCGCAGATCTCTTTCATCATGCACTGCATCGGCGAGTTGATCGACCCGATCGCGACGTGGCCGGGCTTGAGGTGCGGGCGCAGCACCTCGTGCCGCGCGCGCTTGACCGCCGCCATCATGCGGTCGGACCCGATCGCGATGATCCGATCGACGTCCTTGGTGTCGACCAAGCGCTCACCGAGCTCGCCGTTGGCGTAGGCGACCATCGCCTTCACGATGTTTCCCACAAACGAGCGGTCCTGCGGGCGGCGCGCGGCGGGGCACGGCTCGATGTCCGTCGCCCAGATCACTTGATCCGCGGACGCTTCGATCTCTTCCATCTTGTAGATGTCGGACGGATCTCGATAGCCCGCGAAGTAGACCACTTTGCAGCCGTTTTGCCTGAGCGCGCGGCCGATCGAGAAGAGCACCGCGTTGCCGAGGCCGCCTCCGGCGAGCAACACCGTCTCGTTGTGAGGAATCTCCGTGGGCGTCCCCGTCGGGCCCATGAGAATCACTGGCTCGCCGGGCTCGAGCGCCGCGCACAGCCGCGAGCTCGCGCCCATCTCCAAGACGATGGTCGAGAGGTGGCCCTTCTCGACGTCGGTCGACGCGCCGGTGAGGGCGAGGCCCTCCATGGTCATGCGCGTTCCGTCGATCTTCTTGGCGCGCGTCTCGAAGTTTTGAAGGCGATAGAACTGCCCCGGCAAGAACTTGCGCGCGGCCAACGGAGCGCGAACCACCACCTCGACGATGGTCGGCGTGAGCCTGTGCACCGCCACCACCGTCGCCAGCAGCTGGTCGTCGAGCTTCGCGACGAAGCCACCCCAACGCGCGTCGCGCGCGGGCTGGTCGCTCGGGTTTTGCGCGGCGATCTCGCGAGCGAAGATCTTCACGACGTGCGCGTAGCCGTCCTTCGCGCTGCCCATCGCCTTGACGACCGAGCCCGCGTACGCCGGGTGATTGTCCCCGTAGAACGAGACGACCCTGCCGCCCTTGTTGTAGCTCGTGAAGAAGCCCTTCGGGTCCTTCACGAGAGAGACGGTCCCGTCCTCGGCGACCTCTTCTCGGTGCGCGGCGAAGGCCTTGGTCTTCGGGTCCATCTCGAACGAGCCCTGCGCCTCGCGCTCGTAGGTCACGTTGGGAGACGTCCCCGCGGCGATGCACACGGTCCGCGCGGCGAGCTCGACGGTCTCGCCCGTGGAGACGAGCTTGCCGTCCTTGAGCGCCATGCGGTCGAACACGATGGACTTTACCGCGCCAAACTCGTCCACCGTGGCTTCTTTGGGAGAGACGTTCTCGACGAAGCGAACGCCCTCTTCGAGAAACTTCTCGACCTCTTCGTGGTTGAGCTTGTACGCGGGCGACTCGACCACCGAGCGGCGATACGCGAGGGTCACGCCTCCCCAGGCGTCGATCATCGCGTTGAAATCCGGCGCGCGGCTCTCCTTCGCGGCCAACGCGCGCTCCTCGCGGATCGCGCGCCCGTGCGCGAGCGCCTCGCTCAGCTTGCCTCGCTCTTCTTTGTCGAGCTTCGCCAGGACAGAGACCTCGCCCTGCTCGGCCACGAGCGCCTCGTAGCGCGCGAGGGTCTTCTCGCACTGAACCACGTAGTAAGCGCGCATCTCCGTGCATGTATCGATGCCCGTGAGCCCGCCGCCGATCACCAGCCCCGGGAGCCGTACCTCCAGGTTGGCAAGCGAGTCTTTCTTGTATGCGCCCGTGAGCTGCAGGGCCATCAAGAAGTCCGACGCCTGACGGATGCCCTTGGCGAGCCCGTTGGGCATGTCCACCAGCGTCGGACGCCCCGCGCCCGCGGCGATCGCCACGTGATCGAAGCCGAGCTCCCACGCGTCGTCGAGCGAGAGCGTGCCGCCGAAGCGAACGCCACCATACACGCTGAAGCGCTGCCTGCGCGCGAGCGACGTGTAGACCACCCACAAGAAGTTCTTGTCCCAGCGGACGGTGATCCCGTACTCGCTCACCCCGCCGAAGCCGAGCAAGACGCGCGAGTCGAGGTCCTCGTAGAGGTCACGCCAGTTGAATACTGGTGCTTCGAGGCGATCCTTCGAGAGCGGCTCGATCTTCAGGCCATCGACGCCCACGACGCCGAAGCCCTCGTTGAGCAAGTGCTGCGAGAGCGTGTAGCCCGCGGGGCCGAGGCCCACCACGAGCACGTTCTTGCCGTTGTACTCGGCCTGATAGGGCCGCTCTACATTGAGCGGGTTGAAGCGCGTCAACAGGTCGTAGATCTCGAAGCCCCACGGAAGGTCCAGCACGTCCGTGAGCACCGCGGTCTCGATCGCGGGGATATTTACCGGCGTCTGCTTCTGATAGATGCACGCCTTCATGCAGTCGTTGCAGATGCGGTGACCGGTGCCCGGGCACATCGGGTTGTCGATCATCACGACCGCGAGCGCGGCCAGCGACTGACCCGAGTTCTTCAAGAAATTGCACTCGGAGATCTTCTCTTCGAGCGGGCAGCCCGTGAGCGCGATGCCGAGCGGGTTGGGCTTGAAGCCCCCCGTCGCCTTGTCGACGAAGCCCTTGCTGCACGAGTCCTTCGATCGATCGTGGCAGTAGATGCAGTAGTCCGCGCTCTCCGCGATCTCGCGGTCGCTGGGGCGCGGATCGGTGAGCGCGAAGCCATCCCTCGCGCGCAGGGCGCTCTCGGGACCCACGAACAGCTCGGGCAGCTTCTCGTCGGGCCTGCGCAGGTGAACGAGGTGCTGATAGTCGAGCGGCTTGGGAAGGCGCAGTGACACCCAGTGATGGTCGTACGCCGGGTCGTACATGCGCACGGCGCACCAGCGGTCGATCACCTCGAGCGCCGCGCCGTAGAACTTCGCGCACGCCTCGTTGGAGACCGCGTCGTCGGACCACTCGACGCGCGAGCGCAGCGCAGCGCCGCTCTCGCTCTTGGCCAGCAGCTTCGCGAACGCCGCGCATTTCGCACGGTCTGCGTCCTCTGCGCTCGCGCCGCCCGCGGCCAGCGTCTTGCGAAAGAGCTCCTCCCGCGTGAGCAGCGTGACGGTGACGTCGGCGACGAAGAGCTCGTCGTTCCACGGGTCGCCTTCGAAGGTGCCGGTGATGCGCGCGCTGCCGTGAGCGGCGAGCGCCGCGCCGAGGACGACCCGGGCCTGCGCGTCGAGCTTGTGCTTGTCCTCTGCGCTCGCCGCGTCGATCTCGGCCTTCTTTCGCTTGGCCGAGCGCTTCTTCACGAAGTCACGCTTGAACGTGAAGATCACCGACTGTCGCTCGGCGTCCCCACGCATCTGCGCGTACTCGCGCTCGACGCCGAAGAGCTTCGCTACGAAGGTCCCGAGGTGCGGCGCCATCGTGACGAGCGCCTCGGAGATCGCCTCGGGGGCCATCCCCTCGCCCTTGCTCCCGCGGTAGTGCTCGAATTTCGCCCACGCGTCCGGCCCGGCGGCGCTCTTGGCGTGCGCGTCGAAGTGGTCGACGAGCGAGCGGAGCTTCGACGAGACAAAGAGATCGTTCCAGGTGAATCCAGCGATACCGAGGGAGAGCTTCGAAGCCGTCATCGCCGGGGCGAATCGCACGAAGACACTGCGTATTCAAGCCCCCCGCGAATCGCTTTTCCAGCACGCGCCACACAAACACGGCAACCAACGCGCTCGGATGGAGGGTCGCCCCCGAGAGAGAGCGCGTTTTCGCGAGGGAGAGAGCAGCTTCGGACGGAGTAGAATAGCGCCGAGGCTCGCCATGTCCCGATCCATCTCCCTGCCCACGCTCGCGGCGCTGATTCTCTGTGTGCCGTCCGCTGCGTCGGCGCTGCGCATCAGTCCTCCCAGGACCCCGTCGCAGCCAAGACCCGTGGTGGTCGTACAAGGCGCGACGCAGCCGCAAAACACGGGATGGGCGACGCCCCAGCCGATCACGGTCGGGCAGCCCGCGGGGGCGGCGGTCGAAGCCGTCGAAATTCCGCAGTCTGCTGCGGTGAATCCCGTCGATGCGCTCGCGCGCGCGGCGGTCACCCTGCGCTCGAACGGCAGGCTCCTCGCGCAAGGCGTCGTCCTCGCCGACGACGGACGTATCGTGACTTGCCTCTCGGCGCTCGACGGCGCTCGGCAGGTGGAGGTGCGCTACGCCAACGGGCGTACGCTCGCCGCGATGCTCGTCGCCCAGGACGACACGTTCAACCTCGCGCTCTTGCAGCCGCGAACAGGCTCGTGGCCGAGCGGCGTTCACCTGGCGCCCGGCACCCGCCGCGGAACGCGCGCCACGCTCTCGATGGGCGACCCGCCCGGCATCACCACGGTGGGCTTTGCCCGGAGGCGATCGTTCGTCGACGGTGACCAACTGTTGCGCGACGCGTGGCAGCTCGACCCGGTTCCCACGGCCAACGCAGTGGGCGCGGGCGTGCTCAACGAGCGCGGTCAGCTCGCCGCCGTGATCGTGACGCCCCGCTCGGGTTCGAGTGGAAATTCCGCGCCCCCCAGCGCGTTCGGCGCCCCCGCGCTCGTGATCGCCGCGATGGTCCAGCGCGCAGGCGAGACCGCGCGCCCGTGGCTCGGCTTCACCGCGCGCGCATTGCGGGCCGGCGAAAGCATCCAGGGAGTGATCGGCTCGGGGCTTCGCGTGCTCGACGTCGCCGCGGGAGGCCCCGCACAAACGACGGGGCTCATCGGCGGACGCACGCCGGACCACGTGATCATGGCCGACGGCGTCGCGCTTCGCGTCGAGGCGGACCTCGCCTCGGTGCTCGAGCGCCATCGTCCGGGGGACTCGATCACGCTGCGCGTGGCGCGAGGAGCGCAGCTCTATGACGTTCCGCTGGTGCTCGGCAGGTACCCGGCGCTGACGCCCTGAGCCGCGGGAGCGTTTTCGTCCAGAAGTATCGCGACGGCGGCGACGTACACTCGCCCACCATGGCTCGTCGCGCGCTCGTCACCGCTGCCCTCGTCGCGTCAGCGATCGTCTCTGTGGAGTCTGTTGCGCAAGCGGACTGCTCGCCGGGCAACGCGTTTACAAGCGCGGCGCGAGCAGCGAGGGTGCTCGTCGTCCGCGCGGCGCCAGCGGGCGGCAGACGGGCCTTGTCTGCGACCCTGGTCGTAGAGCGTGTGCTCTTCGGAGCCCCGTCGCCCCGCACGATGCAGGTGCAGTTCAACCCGCTGTCAGGCGACAGCTACACGAACGGACAACGCTACGTCGTCTTCGTCGACGCCCAGGGGACGGTCGAAGGCGGCTGCTCGTCGGTGGCCCTCGTGCGCCCCGAAGCGCGAAACACCGTCGATTCGCTGCGCGATTGGTTTGCCGCGCGCACCGACAGCGATCGCGTCGCCGTGCTCGTCCGAAGGATCGCCGAGAGCCCGAGCAAGACCGCCTCGGACGCAGCGAGCTTTCTCGCAGCGAGCCCGGCTTTACTCGCGGCGGTGGACGCGAGCGCGCGGGCGACGCTCGTCGCGGCGATCCCAGCGGCGCACGACGAGCGGGCCTACGGGCTCGCTTGGGCGCTCGGCCGCCTGCACGCGATCGACTCGTTGCCCGCGTGGATCGCGTGGCTGGGCGTCGCGCACAACGGAGCGAATCATCGCCCTGTTCACGACGCCCTCGAGCTGATGACCAACCACCACGACCCGAGCTACACGCGAGGGCAAGACATCCACGGCGAGCAGCTCCAGCGCATTCAGCAGAGCTGGGCCCAGTGGGAGCGCGCCAACCGGGGTCAGCCCGCGGCGGCGTTCATCGCCAATGGCTTTCGCGAGCGCCGCGTCACGCTTCGGTCGTCGAGTGATCGCGCGCAGCTCGCCGCTGCGCTCCGCGCGATCCCCCGCGACTCGACCGATGAGCTGTCCCGACAGGTGCTCACCAACGCGTGCGAGATGATCACGCGCCCCGCGCAGTCGGCGATGGCGCACTCGTTCAGCGCGGTGGACGTGACGCGAGCGCTCGCAGCGTGCACGACGCCCTGAACCCCACCCTTGCGTCATGAACCTCACCCCCGAGAGACTCGTCGAGCTTCGATCACGGTTCGTCAACTTCTACGACGGCGTCGTGGCAACCGTGGATTTGCAGCTTCGCCATGGACCGCGCCGCTGCGTGCTCACCGTGCACTGTCGAGACACGGAAGGTGCGAGCGGCTGGTCGGCCATCGTCTTCACGATGAGCGGCGTCGATGAGTTTCGCTTCGAGCTCGGACGCTACACGTTCGAGGTGCTGTCCTTCGGCATCCAGTTCGCGTGGAAGAACGAGCTCCTGTACATGGTGCTCGCGCCGAACGCCGACGAGACCGAGGATCTCCCGGATCTCACCGAGAACATCGCCTACGTGTCGGGGACGAGCTGCGAGTACGAGATCCTGCCGCTGTCGTGAGCGCGGGGACGGGAACGAGCGCTGGGTTGCGCTGCCGTAGCGCCCGTGGAATTATAACCATCATTCAATAGATGACCAACGGATCCCAAGCGATCGCGCCTCGATGAACGCCGAGTCCATCGGGGAAGACAGCGTCCACATTCTCGCGATCGGCGAGCAGCTCGGCCTCTTTCCGGTTCGCCGGACGAGCGACGCGGCAGCGAAGCCATGAGCGAGGTGCCCCTCACGCTCTCTGCGCTCGCCGCGCGCGTATCGCCGCCGATCCTCTGGATGACCATCCTCCACGCGCTGCTCAGCGTCAGTTGTCTCGTCGCCCTTGGCCTCGAATCGTCGCCCATCATGGGCGTGCACCCCGCGCTCAAGCCGCTGAAATTCGCGGTGTCGATCACGATCTTCCTCGCGACGATCGGCGTACTGCTCCCGTCGATCGCGACGTCTCCTGCGGTTCGCAGCGCGCTCGCATGGGTCTTTGCGACGACGATGGCCATCGAGATGCTCGTGATCGTCGCGCAGGCGGTCCGGAAGACAACCTCGCACTTCAACGTCGGCGAACCGATGAACCGCGCGGCTTGGGGCTTGATGGTCTCGGCCATCGTCGTCGCTTCGATCGCGATGGCTTGCGTCGCGCTGCTCGCATCGATTCTTCCGCTCACCGACGGCGACGGCCGCGCGATGCACCCTGTGCTCGCGTTCGCGTGGCGAGCAGGCCTCTGGATTCTCTTGCTCGCGCCGTTGTCGGGCTTCGCCATGGGCGCTCGGCTGCAACACTCCATCGGCGGACCCGACGGCGGGCCGGGGCTGCCGTTTGTCAACTGGAGCGTGATTCACGGCGACCTCAGGGTGGCGCACTTCTTCGCGCTCCACGCGCTTCAGGTGTTGCCCATCCTCGCGTGGATGACCGTGCGAACCATCACCGCGCGCAGCGCGCAGTGGGGCATCGTATCGATCACCGTCATCGCGTGCGTCGTCACCTGCCTCGTCGCGCTCGGTCAGGCGTTTGCAGGGCGCCCCTTCATCGCTCGAGCACCGTCATCTCATCAGTAAATTTCCGAAATTAGATCGTTGGCCGGGGGGAGCGTGCGCGTTGTATCGTACTGCGGTGTTGCGTCGCGCTTCGCTCCTGCTCTTCGCGCTCTTGTCCGCGTGCGGACCCTCGCAACCCAGCGCTCTGCAGCTTCCGGGGTGCGAAGGGCAGCCGCGGAGCCGCTGCGTCAGGAGCCTGTCGATGGGCGATCGCTTCGGCTGCGCGCTGCTCGGCGACGGGACCGCGTGGTGTTGGGGGCGCAACGACGAGAGCCAGCTCGGCTACGAGTCGAGCGACCTATGCCCCGAGCGGCAGAGCAACGGACAGACGCGCGGCGTCGCGTGTCACAAGGCGCCACAACAAGTGGGCGGCGTTCGAGACGCGGTGGCGGTGAGCGCCGGCTCGTCGCATGTGTGCGTGCTCACGGCCGCGAAGGTGGTTCGATGTTGGGGATCGAACACGACGGGCCAGCTCGGCAACGGAGCGACCCTGCCGAGCGTCGCCGCCGTCAACGTCAGCGGCGTCGAGGACGCATCCGCGATCGCCTCGGGTGCAAGGCACACCTGCGTGGTGGTGCGCGGCGCGGTGTTTTGCTGGGGCAGCAACGAGCGAGGACAGCTCGGCGTCGAGAGCACCGGCGCTCGTTGCGCCTCGGGCGAAGAGTTGATTTCGTGTTCACGAACGCCGGTGCGCGTCCCGATGTTGACCGACGTCGTCGCGCTGAGCGCGGGCGACGAGCACACCTGCGCGCAGACCATGCGCGGCGAGGTGCACTGCTGGGGGACCAACAGCAACGGCGAGCTCGGTCGCGGCACCGCAGGCGCGACGGTCGAGCCTCGGCCTGCTCCGGTGCTGCTCGGGACGGGGCCGCTCACGCGGGTGCGCTCGCTCGTCGCGGGCGGACACCACACATGTGTGCACCGCGAGGACGGCGCGGTTCTGTGCTGGGGCAGCAGCGAGAGCGGGCAGCTCGGCGTGAGCGTTCCGACAGCGCCGCACGAGCCGTGCGCGGGGCCGTGCATCGACTCACCAGTCGCGGTCGAAGGTTTCGAAGGCAATGGATCGAGCGATCCGGATGTCGCAGAGCCCGACGCGACGACGCCCGACGCGACGACGCCCGACGCGGGAGGCTTCGACGGACGGTCGAGCGACGGTGGAGCCGACGGACGGTCGAGCGACGGTGGAGCCGCGGACGCATCGCGGCCTCCGTTGATGGACGCGAGCGTCGACGGAGCTCGCCCGCCCACCGATGGATCGGCCGACGCGGACGCAGCACGACCTCCATCCATGGACGCGAGCGCGGCAGACAGCGGCGCGACAGTGCTCCCGACGGCGGTCGCGTCGAGCGTGGCCGCAGGCGCGGCGTTTACGTGCGTTCACACGACGGATGGAACCGTTCGTTGCTTCGGCGCCAATCGCTCGGGCGAGCTCGGCAGCGGTCGCGTCGATGAAGGCGGCCCAACGATCTCGAACGTGATCGCGTCGCCCGGCTCTGCGCCGACCAATCCGTTGCAAGGTGTACGCTCGATCGAGGCGGGCTCGAGCACCACGTGCGTCGTCCTCAACGATCGCAGCGCGCGGTGTTGGGGCTCCAACGAGAGCGGCGCCCTCGGCAACGGAACGCTCAGCGAACACTTCGGACCGGTGGCGGTGACATGGTGAACCACAAAGAGAAGACAGAGAGCCGCGCGCGCGTGCTCGGGCCGACACGCTCGAAAGCGCTCGGCGCGCTCGCCGCGCTCGCGATCACCCACGGCAGCTGCGGTCCCATGGAGCTCGCGCCGGCAGGCGGCTACGCCAACGGCTCGCGCGGCGCGTGCACACCCGGCGCGTCGTCGGCGCAGTTTCGCTCGCAGCAGGCGCCGCCGACGAGCATGGAGCCCGGAGATCGCGCCAACGTGAGCGTGACCTTCGACAACTGCAGCGGCGCGGCGTGGCGCGCGGGCGAGGTCGCGCTCGTCGCCGCGACATCGACGCGAGGCGAGTGGGGCGTGGCGCGCGTCGCGCTCACCTCGGACGTCGCCGACGGCGAGCGAGTGACGGTGCCGTTCGAGATCCGCGCGCCCAGCGAGCCAGGTCGTTACTTGATTTCGTGGGCGATGTCGCTCTCGGGCGGCGAGCGCCTCCAGGAGCCGACGCCCGAGGTCCCTGTGGACGTTCGATCGTCCGGAGATTGCTCGCGGCCCGGGCCCGTCGCGCGATTTCGCAGGCAAGAGCCCCCGCCCGAGTTCGTCGGCGTTCGCGAGCCGGTGCGCGGGAGGGTGACGTTCATCAACTGCGGCGCCGAGCCCTGGACGAGAGGAGAGCGTTGGACGCTCGTGTCGGCGTTGCCCGACGGCCGCAGCCACATCGAAACGACGCGCGTCGGGATGCCGTCGGATGTTCCATTCGGAGCGGAGGTCACGATCGACGTCGACGGCACCACGCCCGAGGCGCCCGGCGTGTACCCATACGCGTGGTCGATCGCGCGCGAGGGCGAGCGGGTCGGAGAGAGCTCTCCAGAGCATCGAATGACGGTGAATCACCGCTTCGAATGCGGGACCAACAGCGGTCCCACTGCGAAATTTCTCTCGCAGAACGCGCCGGACGAGCTCGACCCAGGCCAGGCCGTCGACGTCGATGTGTCCTTCGCCAACTGCGGTACCGTGCCGTGGGACGGGCGCTTTCGACTGCGCTCTGCGCCCCCCGCCACGGACGGCCGCTGGGGCGCAGGAAACATCGCGCTCCCGATCGTCGTCGGTCCGGGTTTTCGCGCGACGACGCGCTTTCGAATCGTCGCGCCGCGAGCGCCAGGCGCTCACGCGTATCGCTGGGCCGTGAGCGAGGGAGCAACCGCGCTCGACAACCCGACGCCAGAGCGCTCGATTCGCGTGCGATTCGGGCCAGGTCCGTGCGAGGTTCGGCCCGTTCCTGGCGGGGTCACGTCGCCATACGGTTATCGTATTCACCCGATCTCGGGCGTTCGTCGATTGCACACGGGTATCGACTTCGCTGGCGCGAACAACTCGACGCCGATCAAGTCGTGCCGCGCAGGCGTCGTCGTCGCCGCTGGATGGCGAGGCAGTTTCGGCTACACCGTCGAGGTCTCGCACGGCGGCGGCATGACCACGCTCTACGCGCACCAGCACCACATCATCAGCGGCATCAGCCCCGGCGTCTCCGTCTCGGGCGGACAGATCATCGGCGTCGTCGGAACCACCGGCGCATCCACGGGACCCCACTTGCACTTCGAGGTGCGGCAGCAAGGCACCCCGATCGATCCGACGCCGTACATCCCTTAGCAGGGAAGCGGATTTGGGCGCGACAGCCCTGATATTCGTGAGGGAACAACGCGTACGCTCGCTCGCCTCACGGCCAGAGGTCGAGCCCTCATCGTCACCCCAGTTCAGTGAGGGAAAGGAGCAGCGCAGCTTCGGCCCGGAGCCAAGGGGCCGGGCAACAACGCACCTACGGTGCGGAGCGCAGCGGGCTCGCGC
>LNEO01000276.1 GCA_001465015.1 Deltaproteobacteria bacterium Ga0077539
GCGGGGGCGGGGCGCGCGGCAGCGCGGGTGGGGGCTTTAGCACTGCGCCCAGCGCGTTCTCCTCACTTGGGGCGCGCGGCAGCGCGGGTGGGGGCTTTCGCACTGCGCCCACTGCCGTTTCACTCGCTGGCGCGCGGAAGCGCGGGTGGGGGCCGCGCTCCGCGGCTCGATGTAAAACCTCGTTCTGTCGTTCGATTCACAGCGCAAACTCTCTACTTTAGCCACAGAGTTTTCGGCGCCTATGGCCTCGTAGGCAGGGCGGTCTTCGCCGCGCACGAACTCGGCCCATGCGAGCGCGGCGAGGCTGGGATGTCGCGCGAGCAGCGGACGCGCAAGCTCCGCGAACTGGTGGCGATCGTTTCGAGCGACGGCGCGAGTGAAGGAGTCTACGGCGTGCAGCGCCTCGAGCGGAGTGCGCAAGCTCTGCTCTCGCGCGTCTGCCGTGGCCGCGGCGCTCCTGGCGAAGGTCGACTGCTCGTTGGCGCGGCTGCGGGCGAAGAGCGCGAGCGCGAGCAGGGCCGAGAGCGCCGATCCGCTGGCGGCGATGATCGTCGGCGTTCGCCGCGCTCTTGCTGCGGCGCCGTGCCGGGGTGTGTGATCCGTGACGAGCGAGCGATCGGGTCGATTTTGCCGAACGGTGACCGCGTTCGACAAGGTCGTCCTCGCCATACGAACGGTGATAACATGCTTCGCTATGAGCGCAGGGAGCGCAGGGAGCGCGCCGCCAACGGCGCCTGGGGGCGAGCGTTCGTCGGACGTGTCGCTCTTCGAAAAGACAAGGCTGGTGCTGGCGCGCATCAGCCTCAACGCGAGCGAAGAGCTGCTCCGAGGGATCGGCGGCGCGCTGCAAGCGAGCGCCGAGACGCTCGCCGTCGATCGCGTCGGCGTGTGGATGTTCGCCCACGACTGGTCGAGCCTCCGGTGCGTGGCGTTGTATCAGCGAGGCGTCGGGGTGAGCGCGGGCGGCGCGGTGCTCGACGCGACGAAGTTTCCTGCGTATCTGGCGGCGGTACGAGCGCGGCGAGTGATCGTCGCGGACGACGCGTGCGTCTTCGCCGACACGTGCGAGCTGGCAGATAGCTACCTTCGACCGACGGGCGTCACGTCGTTGCTCGACGCCGCGCTCTACCGCGAAGGAGAGATCATCGGCGTCGTGTGCCACGAGCACGTCGGCCCCATGCGCGCTTGGACCCAACGCGAGTGCGACTTCGCGGCGTCGGTCGCGGACATCGTCGCGGTGCTGTTCGAGCAGGCCTCGCGGCTCTCGTCCGAGGCGGCGCTGGCCGAGCAGCGCGCGAGGGAGGCGGAGATTCGAAAGCTCGACGCGCTCGGACGGATGGGCGCTGGGCTCGCCCATGATTTCAACAACATCCTCGCGGCGATGATCATGGGCGCCGAGGCTGCTCGGCTGCGCGCGCGCTCGGACCCGGCGATCGCGTCGCTGCTCGACGCCGTGATCGCGAAGGGCGCGCTGGGCGCCAAGCTCGTGCGCCAGATCATGACCTACGCGCGCAAGGGCGGATTCGAGCCCAAGGATCTCGATCTGGCAGAGCTCGTCCGCGCGATCGCGCCGGTGCTCGACTCGTTTGTGCACGATCGTTGCGCGCTCGTCGTGTCGCTGCCGAGCGCATCGCTCTGTGTGCACGCGGACCGAACGCAGGTCGAGCAGCTGCTCATCAACCTCGTGCTCAACGCGAAGGACGCTGGAGCAAAGACGATCACGCTCGCGGTCCGAGCCGAAGGCGACGACGCGGTCATCGAGGTGAGCGACGACGGCGAGGGGATGGACGAGGCGACGCTGGCGAGGGCGTTCGAGCCCTTCTACTCGACGAAGGAGCGCAAGTCCGGGGGCGGGCTGGGCCTGCCCCTCGTGCAGAGCATCGTCGCGCAGCACGACGGCCGCATCGACGTGACGAGCAAGAAGGACGAGGGGACGAAGTTCTCGATCGCCCTGCCCAGGACGGGCTGAGTCGACCGGCGCTCGGATCGAAATCCAATGGAGCGTATCCTCGGTCGCCGGGCCATCTTCGCGGTAGCTTCCGTAGGCACATGGAGAACGGCGGCGAGATCCCGAGCGGCTGGGCGGACGTCCTGCGAGGTGAGCGAGCGCTCGTGACGGGCGCCACTGGATTTCTCGGCAGCGCGATCGTCGAGGCGCTGCTCGATCGCGGGGCGCGCGTGCGCGTTCTGGCGCGGGGCGACGTGCTCGGCCCACCGCTGGAGGGCAGGGACGTCGAGGTGATCGTCGGCGCGATGACCGACGAGCGGGTCGTCGAGCGCGCGCTCCGTGACGTCGCGTATGTGTTTCACGTGGCTGCGGACTTGCGGATGTTTCCGGCGGCGTACGACGAGGCGTATCGAGCCAATGTGACCGCGACGCGGGTGCTCGTCGAGGGCGCCGAGCGCGCGGGCGTGCGACGGTTCGTGTACACCTCGAGCGGCTCGACCCTGGGCAAGCCGCGCGACGCGTTCGACGGGCCCGTACGGACGATCGACGAGACGTGCGAGTACAACTTCGATGGCCTCGGGTGGGTGTATCCACCAACGAAATTCCTGGGTGAAGTCGAGGTCATCGCCGCGTGCAGCCGCGGGCTCGGCGCCGTGATCACGCACCCCACTGCGATCTTCGGGCCCGGTGATTGGAAGAAGAACCTCCTGCCGCTCTTTCGCGCGCCCTCGCAGTGGTACGGGCGCGTCGCCACGCGAGGGACGCGGAGCGTGTGCGACGTGCGCGACGTGGCCGAAGGGCACCTGCGCGCGGCGGTCCTCGGCCGCTCGGGCGAGCGCTACGCGCTGTCGGGCGAGCTCTTGTCCGTGAGCGATCTCATGAGCGCGATCGCCGAGTCCGTCGGAGGGCGCGGCCCGAGCGTCGCGCTTCCGGCGCCCTTGGTGCTGACGCTCGCGCGCGCGTCGCAGACGATCGCCGAGCTGTGCGGGCGGGCGCCGCTGTTTTCGCGAGAGATGGCGATGCAGTCTTGTTTTCGTGTGTGGGTCTCGTCGGCCAAGGCCGAGCGCGAGCTCGGGTATCGCTCGCGGCCCGCGCGCCAGTCGATCCGCGACTCGGCGGAGTTCTACGCGGCTCGCGGCTGGCTGTGAGCGCGACGTTCGCGGGGGGCTCTCACGGGCGTTCGGGGCAGCCGTCGTCGTCTTGCACGCCGTCGCGGTCTTCTGCGTCGTTGGGGCACAGATCGTCGACGTCTCGCACGCCGTCGTGGTCGTTGTCGGGATCGGGGCAGCCGTCGTCGTCTTGAAAGCCGTCGCGGTCCTCGGGGTCGGTCGGGCATCGATCGTCGGACGATGGGATTCCATCGCCGTCGTGGTCGGCCCCCGAGCCGCTGTGGCCGGTCGTCATCGCGGGGTCGCGCTGAGCGGGCGTTGGCGTCGCGACGCTGGCTGTTTGGGTGCGCGTGCTGGGCGCTTCGCGCTGCGCGGATGCTGCGTTTCCAGCGGCCGTGGGCTGCGGCGCATAGGAGACGCGCTCGGCGTTGTCCTGGCACGCGAGCAGCGCGAGCGCAGCGGATGTCAGCCCGATGAAGCCGCGACCGTACGAGACCCTGATCATGGGCGGCGATGGTGCCACCGACCGAGCGTCGAAGGTTGTCGGCGCCTCGATCGACGACAGGGAAATTGCGGCGCGACGATCGAATCGCGGCGGGGAAGCGAACGGGCAGTTGCGGCGGAGGTCGATTCGGTGCCACCAGTACGAGGCGATGGTGAAGAGCGTAGCGCGAAAGACAGTGTTGCGTGATGCGCAACACGAGGCCGACCCGCTGACGGAGCTCAGGCTCGTTCGAAGAGCGATCGAGGCACGATCGATCTCGGCCGCCGCGCGGGCGGTGGGGGTCGCGGTGTCGACCGTGACGCGCGCAGTGCAGCGGGTAGAGAAATCGCTGGGGGTTGCGCTCTTTGTGCGCAGCACGCGGGGCGTGGTGACGACCGAGGCGGGCAGGCAGTACGGCGAGCACTTGTCCCGCTGGCTGAGCGACGAGGACGCCCTCCGCGCGCAGCTCGGCGCCGTCAAAGCCGCGAAGAAGGGAACGCTCAGGGTGACGGTCCCCGTGTTCGTCGCCGAGCAGGTGTTGCCCGCGGTGATCGAGGCGATGTGCGCAGAGCACCCCGAGGTCGCGCTGGACATCCATGGCAGCGACGACGTTCGTGACCTTGTGTCCGAGGGGTTCGACCTCGCGTTGCGCATGGGACCGCTGCCAGATTCCGCGCTCGAGGCGCGCAAGCTGCTCAGCTTTCGTCGCGTGGTTTGCGCGGCGCCGTCGCTGCTCGGCCGCGTGGGGACGCCGGTGCACCCGACGGCGCTGGCGCACCTGCCGTCGCTGCACTACGGCAGCGGCCCTGGCGCGCCGGTGTGGAAGTTTGTTCATCAGAGCGGCGAGGCCGTCCGCGTGTCCGTCGCGAAGGTGTTTCGCAGCAACAACATCGCGCTCTTGTGCGCGCTCGCCGAGCGGGGAGTGGGCTTCGTGCGACTGCCAGACTGGAGCGTCGCGCAGGCGCTGAAGGCCGGGCGGCTCGTGCGCGTGCTCGAGGCGTGGAGCGCCGATACGCCCAGCAAATTGCCGACGATGTACGCGGTTCATCCCAGGGACGCGGGCAAGGCGGGGCTGCGCGCGGTGTTCTTGCAGACGCTCGAGCGCGTCGTGGACCCGCGCCATCGCTGAGCGAGCGTTGCGTTCTGCGCAATACGGCGTTGCGCGTGCGGGCGGTTCTCGAAGCGCGTGTCCCGACGCCACATCGTGCGCACCATGAACGAGCAAAGTGCAAAGGGCGACGAGGTTACGAGCACGCCGTGCGTCGTGCGCGCGGCAGACGGCTTCGAGGTCGAGGCGACGGAGTATCTTCCTCCGAGGGACATCGCGCGGCGCGGGGCGGTGCTCATCGCGGGGGCGATGGGCGTGGCGCAGGGCTACTACCGGCCGTTTGCCGAGTGGCTTGCGCAAGAGGGGTTCATCGTCTTGACCTTTGATTTTCGAGGGATGGGGCGGTCGCGCAAAGGTCCGCTCCGTGACGAGCGGGCGGACATCGAGACGTGGGCGCGCGAAGACGCGGCGGCGGCGCTGCAAGCGCTGGCGCAGCGGTCCGAGGGGCTGCCCATCACGTGGATCGGGCACAGCCTCGGCGCGCAGATCGTGGGAATGACTCCAGGCCACGAGCGCGTGGCCCGCGTGCTGACGGTGGCGGCAGGCAGCGGGTACTGGCTCGAGAACTCCGCGCCGCTGCGTCGCAAGTCGTGGCTCTTCTGGTTCGGCGCGGTGCCGATCGCGACGCCGATCTACGGATATTTTCCAGGAAAGAAGCTGCGAATGGTGGGGGATCTCCCCAAGGGCGTGGTTTTTCAGTGGCGAAAGTGGTGCATGAACCCGAACTACGCGGTCGGGGCAGAGGGCGAGCGCATGCGCGCGATGTTCGCGTCCGTTCGCGCGCCGATCACGGCGCTGTCTTTCGACGACGACGAGCTGATGTCCGAGGCGAACACCCGCTCGCTGCACGGGATGTACTCGAGCGCCGAGGTGCGACACGTAAGGGTCTGCTCGCTCCGAGACCGCGGGGCGCGAATCGGACACTTTGGTTTCTTTCGTCGCGAAATGCGCGAGTCGCTCTGGGCTCCGCTCGCGTTCGAGCACCTCGCGCGGCTGCCGCGAGACCCTTCGCCTGGCCGGGCGAGTAACGGGAAGACATAACGGATGCGGGCGGAATTTTGCGCAGAATGCGAGGACGAGTTGAGCATTTTCGCTCCGTTCTGATAGCGTCTAGCGCCGCGCGACCTCGAACGGGTGGCGCGCATCTCAAGCCAGCCAATGTCGACAACCGCCCCTTACGACGCGTTTTTGCAAGCCTGCGACGAGATGCAGCGGAGGCGCGATCGGGTCGCCAAGCCGATGCTCGAGGCGCTGATTCAGCGGCACGTAGGGCCCGACCTCCCGAGCGAGGATCTGCTGTCGCACATCATCGCAGAGAGCCTGCTCACGAGGCTCGATCGCAAGCTCGTCGAGGCGAAGAACATTTATTTGCAGCGCTTCGACATCCCGCAGATCGAGCTCTTCTACCGCATGTGCGAGGGCTATCCGCAGGTCCCCGCGGCGCATCGGGTCGCCAACCAGTTTCTCCTCGACGCCCTCACGCAGTCCCGTGAAGCGACGCTCTTCGAGATCGGGATCGGCCGCGGAGTGCAGGTCGCGTCGCTCATCGGCGAGCTGCAGAAAGACCCAGGGCACCTTCGATCGCTCAAGATCCTGGCGCTCGACCCGGACCTGACCAACCTCGACAGCGCCCAGGCGCGCATCGAGGGGCTCTCCAAGGGGCCGATCACGGTGACGTTTCAACGCGTGCACGCGATGCTCGAGTCCCTCGCGCCCTCGCAGCTCGCTCAGCTCGCGCGGGACGCGGGCCACAACGTCGTCGTCAACAGCGCCTACACGCTGCACCACACGGTCCACAAGCCCAACGACACGGAGCTCCGGACCAACCTTTTGCGGCGGATCGCTCAGTTCTTTCGGCCGCAGCTGTTTACGCTGGTCGAGCCCAACGCAGACCACGACACCGAGGCGCTCGCCCGACGGGTGGACGCGTGCTTCAAGCACTTCGGCGCGGTGTTCGACCTGCTCGATCAGTCGGATATCCCGAGCGAGCACAAGTTCGTCGTCAAAGAGAAGTTCTTCGGCCGCGAGATCCGCGACATCTTCGGCGTGAGCGACGCCTATCGTTGCGAGCGACACGAGCACTACGAGTCGTGGCTGTTTCGATTCGCGAAATCCGAATGGGCGCCGTACGCGCGCCAGGTCGAGCACGGGCTCGTTCTTCCGGCGTATTGCAGCGTCGATTCCTCGCCCGGCCTCGTTCGTCTCGGGTACAAACAACAACCCCTTATCGCCGTGTTCGCCTTCGAGTCCCCCGGGGCGCGCACAGGAGCCGAGCAGTGACGGCGCAAGAACAGAGCACGATGCTGGTGCACGGATCGCTGATGGTGGGCTACGCGCAGGCCTGCAAGAACCTCAACATCGTTGCAGGCCGCGCCGCGCACACGTTCATCGACAAGCTCGAGATCAACAACTGGTATCCGCTCGAGCAGTGGCGCGAGCTCGAGCGCCTGGTGCTTCGCTCCTACGCGCGGGTCGAGCCCATCCTCGTGCGCGTCGGCGTCGAGATGATGCTGGGCTGGTATCACTACGGGCCGGGCCGAGCGCTCGTGAAGAACGGGGCTTCGTTTCTGCACTTTCAGACGGGCTCGCAGGGCTTCACGTCGGTCGTGCAGGGCGCTCCCGAGGTCATCGGGACGTTCGATATGGATTTCTACGATCGCCGCCGCGGCCGCGCAGTGATTCACTCGACGACGCCGTTCAACCGATGGATGGAGCGCGGCGTGTTGATCGGTGGGTTGAGCGCGCCAGGCGACCTCGACTACGTCGACGTGTTGCAGGGAGACGATCCGGACCTGCTCCACTGTGAGTTTCACTGAACCGACGTCTCTCGCTAGAGACCCTCACTCCCTTAATTCAAGGCCGGTGCCGACGTGCCCCTCACGCTCGACGAAGTGCTCGCGCAAAACGACCCCACGCAGGTGGAGCAGCTCTCGAAAGAAGAGCTCCACCGCATGTTCTGGCGCTTCAAGGGTCAGCAGAAATCCTCGGACCGCGACAAGGCGTTCTGGCAGTCGACCAACGAGAACCTCAAGGTCGCCTACGAGCGCCTCGACGAGCAGGAGCGAGAGCTCGCCCGAGCGTACGGGATCATTCAGGAGGACCTCTCGGTCGCCCACAACGTGCAGCGCGCGCTTCTGCCGCGAGTGCTCGGTGAGATGGCGGACGAGATCGAGGTCGGCGTCTATCACAAGCAGCTGACCGAGGTCGGCGGCGACTACTACGACTTCTTTCGACTGCCCAACAGCCGGTTCGCGATCGGCGTGTTCGACATCTCGGGCCACGGCGTGTCGAGCGCGCTCATCACTGCGTTTCTCAAAGCGCAGTTCATGCAAGTGATGGAGCATTTCGACAGCCCGCAGGGCATCGTCGAGTGGGTCAACCGCACGTCGTTCGACTTTCTTCGCGAGGTTCGAAAGTACGCGACGGTCAACCTCGTGACGTTCGATCCCGACGGGATCCGCTACGTCTCGGGCGGCGGGTACGGCTACCTCATGCACGGCGAGCAGACGTTTCAGTTCGAGAAGAAGAACCACTTTCTCGGGCTGCGCTTGAAGCCGTACCGAGAGTTTTCTCTGCCGTTCGCGAGCGGCGACCTGCTCGCGCTCTACACCGACGGCATGGTCGAGGCGCAGAACAAGCAGGGCATCGACTACTCGGTGCGTCGGCTCAACGACGTGATCGCGCGGCACCGCAACGAGCCCTGCGAGGACATCGTCGCCCGCTGCGTCGAGGACTACACCGCGTTTCGCGCGCAGGACACCGATGACATCACGCTCATCGTCGTGCGTCGCCGCTGAGCCGTAGCTCGAACCGTCGCAGGGAGCAGCAACCCCAATGACCGAAACGCCAACAGACAACGAACGCGACGCTGCGCCGAGCGTCGAACCCGCTGCGCGCGCGCGCGTGTCGTTCGTCGTCGATGTCGCGCCGCTCTCCGCGGTGGTGGGCGATCTCCCCACCGTGGTGGCTGAGTTTTCGCTAGCGCTCGTGGCGCTCTTCTATCCGACGAACATCGCGAAGAAGGCCAACGTCGTCGTGACCGAGCTCGTGCAAAACATCGTCGAGAACGTGCTCGACCCGACCAGTCAGGGTCAGGTCAAGCTCGCGATCGACGGAAAAGAGCTGGTGATTTCTGTGGCCAACGCCGCCTCGGACGAGGCCGTCGCGAAGGTTCGAGCGCGGATCGAATCGCTCGGGACCCCCGCGGAGGCCAAGAAGCTCCTGGCGCAGACGATCCGCGAGCGACGACCGCAGCGCTTGAAGGGCGGCTTGGGGCTGATCCGCCTCGTCGCCGAGAACCGCTTCACTCTCTCTTGTGATGACTCCGACGGCCGGCTCACCGTGACCGCTCGCTACCCGCTCGAAGGCTGAAATTGCGATGAAGATCCTGACCTACGGAGAGATCATGGACGCCGGGGCGAGCGTGTTTCACTCGGTCGCCAAGCTCGACGGCGAGCGGCTGCTCGTCACGTTCGAGGGAGTGATTCGCATCGACAACCCCTATCGATACCTCGAACCATACCTTCAAGAGCTCGAGAAGGTCCTGCCCGATCAGCAGGTCGCTGAGTGCGTGATCGACTTTGCCCAATTGCGGTTCTGCAACTCCAACGGCTTCTACGTGATTATGGACATCGTCGAGTCGGTGTACCGGCACGTGAAGGGCAACGTCACTGTCCGCCGCGTGCGAGACGATGATTGGCAGCAAGAGACCTTGCCGATCCTGCTCAACCTCGACGAAGACGCGATCGCGTCGCGCACGGCGTTCGAAGAAGTCCGCGCGCTGTAACGTCTCGTACGGTCTCGTACGGGCGCGTATGGGCGCGATGTCGCTCGTCACTTGTCGGTTTCTATGCGAGGGGCGTACGCTTCTGAGCAGTGATGCAGAGCCCTCCTGACCTCTCGAACGGCGCGATTTTCGGACGGCAATACCGCGTCCTCAGCCGCCTCGCCGAAGGAGGCATGGGCGTCGTGTACCTCGTCGAGCAGGTCTCGACGCACAAACAGCGCGCCCTCAAGGTCATGCAGCCCACGCTGGTGCGAGACCCCAAGCACCGCGAGAGATTTCTGCAAGAGGCGTGGGTCGCGAGCCAGATCGAGAGCGATCACGTCGTCGAGGTGGTCGACGCAGGCGTCGACGACTCGGGCGTCCCGTTCATCGCGATGGAGCTCTTGCGCGGCCAGACGCTGGCCGAGCGCGTCGATTCGTCTGGGCCCCTGCCGATGGAAATCGCGCGCGAGGTCTTTCGTCAGGTCCGCCACCCGCTCGAGCAAGCCCATCGCCTCGGGCTCGTGCACAGAGACCTCAAGCCCGAGAACGTGTACCTCGCGCAGGCGCGGCGTACGGACGTTCCGTTTACGACGAAGCTGCTCGACTTCGGGATCTCCAAGTGGATCCAAGAGGCGCGCACCGCGGCGGCGAACTCGCAGGTCATCGGCTCGCCGTTCTGGATGGCCCCCGAGCAGCTCGAGCACGGCTCTCGCATCGCTCCCGCGACGGACGTGTGGGCGCTCGGCCTCATCGCGTTCTACGCGCTGACCGCCAAGGTGTACTGGCGCACCGCCAACACCGACGGCTCGAGCATCTCGTCGTTCATCTACGAGCTCGTCGCAGACCCGATCATCCCGCCATCGCAGCGGGCCAGCGCGCTCGGCGTCGCGCGCGCGCTGCCGGCGGGCTTCGACGCGTGGTTCGCCCGCGCCGTCGCGCGCAAGGGCGACGAGCGCTTCGTCAACGGCGGCGAGGCGCTCGAGGCGCTCGATCAAGTGTTTCTCGACGCGGGAGTGACCCCGAGCCCCGATCGCACCGGCGGATTTCGCGCTCTGTCGGCGGTGGCCTCGGTGCCACCTCCGCCAGCGCACGACCCGACTCCGCCCAGAGCGCCTCCCGAGTTCACCTCGCCGCTGCCCCTCTCCAAGCCGCAACAGTCTTCCGCGATGTCCTCGGAGACCGGCTCGCGCGTCGCGTCGATGCCGCCCGCGCCGATCGCGCCGGTTGCGGCAGTCGCTGTGGCGCCCGCCGCAGTCCAACCGTCGAACACGTCGATCGGACCGGAGCTCTCGCTCAGCGAGACGAGCTACACGTTTGCGCGCGAGAGCCAGGTCGACCGCGTGATGGGCACGACCACGCGAAGGACGCTCTTCGAGGCCGCCGTCGCGCGCAACGACGTCGAGACCGCGCGGATCGCCGCACAAGCGATCGTGCTGCGCGAAGGCGCGGCGAGCGCTCAGGCGGCAAACGAGTATCTGCAAAACGTGCCCGCGCCCACGCTGGTCGTCCCTCGTGGCCACGTCTCCGAGGGCGCGTGGAACGACCCGCTCTTGCCCACTCCGTCGGTGTTCGCCTCGATGGCGAAGCTCTTTCATCGACTCACGCCCGTCATCTACCAGGCGCTCGCCAAGGGCGCCCGAGAGAGCGGCCTCGTCGAGCGAGAGCGCGTCGACCCGATGTCGAGCTCGCCCGCTGTGCTCCGCGCGATCAACCCGCTGCATCAGGCGATGCTGCTCGCGGGCACGGCGTTCGACATCACGACGATGCCGACGCTCTACTACCGCGCGTCGCTCACCGTGCCTTTGCAGTGTGTCGCCAGCGATCCGTGGAGCACGCTGGTCGGCCCGTGGGCGCTCACGCAGCCGCCGCCCGGCGCGTCGATTCGAGCGTTCGTCGCCGCGCGGCACATCGCGCTCTATCGCCCCGAGCACTATGTGCGGGTGTTGTGCCCGACGGACGACGAGCTCGTTCGCTTCGTCGACGGCGTGCGATCGATCGCCGCTGGCGGCGCAGCGCCTTCGGACCCGGCGCTCGCCGCGATCCACGCGCGCTTCGGGCGTGGACAAAAGGGGCACGATGAGCTGGTCGCGCTCGTCGCTGCGAGCTTCGCGGTCGACCCACGTGGCTACGCGCGGGCCAGCGATTGCGCCGCGGTTCGCGCAGGAATGTTGCTCAGCGCCGACCTCTTCGCCGTTCGCGACGCGCTCTCGGTGCACCCGGGCGTCGCGGTGGTGCAAGGCGCGTCCGAGCTCATGGAGGACGTCACGTCCTTCGCGGTGAGCGACAGCTTTACGCGGCTTCGAAAGGAGCTCGTCGGTCGTCGGTGATCGAGCGAGATCCGCGATTCTCGCTGCTCGATGAAGCAGCGACCCACCTCACCGAACGACGATTGGACGCGGCGCGCGCGGCGCTCTCGTCGTTGGTCAACCAGCGTCTCGCGCTCGACGATCGACCCGAGGACCTCTTGTATTTCTTGCTCGCCGCGGGCTTGAGCAAGCGACTCGACGGTCCGACGTACGACGAGATCAACCTCTATCTTCGCCCCTACGACGTCCCGCAGATTCGGCTCTTCAACCTTTTGGCCGAGCGTGTGCCGACGATGGCGCTCGGGACGTTTCTCGCGAACAAGATGGTCGTTCGCGCGCTGCGAGAGCATCGCGCGCCGGCGCTCGTCGACTTCGGAACAGGGACGGGCCGACAGATGCTCTCGCTGTTGAAGATGCTCGCCGAGGGGCCGAAGGTTCCCGAGCGACTGGTCCTGGTGCTCACCGAGCCGGACCCCGTGAGCCTTCGCGCGGCGTTGACCCGCGTGAACGCGCTGGCGAGCGAGCTGCCGTTCGCGTTGGATCTTCGGGCGATCCCCAAGCTCGCCGAAGAGATGGACGACAGCGATTGGGCTTCGCTCGAGGGCCTGGGCGACACGCTCGTCGTCAACGAGAGCTTCACGCTGCACCACGTGTCCGACGGGATCGACGAGGGTGATCGCGACGGAATCGACGGGGTTCTTCGCCGTATACGCGGCCTCTCTCCGGAGCTGGTGGTCGCGACGGAGCCGGACGTCGATCACTTCGAGATGAATTTGTGTGATCGACTGCGCAACTGCCACGCGCACTTTCGATCGATGTTCGCGCAGATCGATCAAGTGGCCATCGCCGAGAACGACCGGGCCGCGATCAAGGTGTGCTTCTTCGGCCGAGAGATGGAGGACATCCTCGGCGCGCCGGACCACTCGCGGGCCGAGCGCCACGAGCGAGCCGACCGTTGGATGGCGCGGATGCAGGGCGCGGGCCTGGTCGCGATCGACCTTCGGGATCTCGCGCTGCCGGCGCCGGAGGTCGCGGGCGTCGAGCTGTACACCCGCGACGGTCATTTGAGCCTGGGATTTCAGGGCGATCCGCTGCTCGCGGTGCTCGCGGCTTCGGGGCGAGGGGCGGCGAGCGCGGGCGCTGCGGCGATGCCGGGGAGGATGAGCATTCCCACGCCGCGCGCGAGCCATGCGGCGTTCGACTCCGGGTCGCACGTGGCGGTGCTCGCGGCCGTGGCGCTCGCTGATGGCGTGATCGATCCGCGCGAGCGGGTGGTGCTCGAGCGCAACGCGACGCTGCTCGGCGTCGACCTCGACGAGGCGATCGCGCGCGGAAGAGACCTGGGATTTCTCGGTCGCTTGCAGACCAGCGAGCGAACGCGCCGCGCGATCTTGCGCGACTGCTTCGCGTTGGCTCGCGCGAGCGGCGTCTACCGCGAGGCCGAGCGTCGAAAGATCGCCGAGGTCGCGCGGTGGTTGGGGGTTCCCGAGCACGCGGTGATCGAGGCCGAGCGTCGCGCGGACGAGATCGCGCCGCCTGTGATCGATCACGCCCCCGCGTGGCTCACGGACTACTGGTCGATCGCCGCGCGGCGTTGATCTTTGCCCGGGAATATCCCGTACGCGCGCCCTCGTTGTTCGACGGGTGAAGACCGATAGGACTCACAGCCGCGAGGCCCTCTTCGAGGGGGTTCTCATCGGAACCGCGGTGGGCGACGCGCTCGGGCTCGCGGCCGAGGGCTTGTCGCCGGGGGTCATCGCGAAGCGATTCGGTCGCGTCGATCGCTTCAGGATCTTGGGAAGCGTCGGGTGGGTCTCGGACGACACCGAGCAGAGCGCGCTCGTCGCGCAGTCGATCGCGCGCGCCGGCGGAGTCGTCCCGGGCGCAGCTCGCGCGTTTCGTCGGGCGATCCTCGGGTGGTTTTGGCGCCTGCCGTGGGGCTTGGGAATGGCGACGCTTCGCGCGTGTTTGAGGCTCACCGTGGGGCTCGCTCGCAGCGGTGTGTCGAGCGCGGGCAACGGCGCGGCGATGCGATCGGCGATCGTGGGCGCGTTTTATCGCGACGGGTCGGCGCGCGTGGAGGCCGCGCGGGCCATCGCCGAAGTGACGCACACAGATTCGAGAGCGGTGGAGGCGGCGGTGTTCGTCGCGGACGTGGTCGCCGTCGAGGGGGCAGGTCGCGAGAGGATCGTGGCGGCGCTCGCTCGCGTGGGGAATGGTGAATTGCGCTCTTCGATCGAGAGGGCGCTGGCTCTCGTGGAGCGCGGCGCGTCGATGGCGGACGCCGCGAAGACCCTGGGAAACACCGGGTTCGTCCTGCACACGATCGCGCTGGCGAGCTTCGCGTTCGCGCGGGAAGAAGGGCGCTCGGTTGAAGAGATACTGCCCGAGCTCTACGCGGCTGGAGGCGACACCGATTCGATCGGCGCGATCGTCGGCGCGTGGCTCGGCGCGCAGCGGGGCGTCGGGGCTTTTCCGTCTCGGTGGGTCGATCGGCTGCAGTCGGGGCCCTTCGGGTTGGCGCACCTTCGCGCATTGGCGAGAGAGCTCGCGGAGGTCGAGGCGACGCGGACGCCGCGCGCGACCGTGCGTTTCAATTGGCCGTGGGCCCTCGTTCGCAATCTGTTGATGTACCCGGTGATCCTGGCGCACGGGTTTCGCAGGCTCGCGCCGCCGTATCGCTGAAGCGTCGACACCCTCTCGAGAGCGACGTCGGGGGGTCAACGCGCGTAGACGCACTCGAGCAGGTACCCGTGCGAGGGATCTCGGTGCCATCGCAGCGAGAACGGGCGTGATTCGCCGGTCTCTGGGTCGTCGCAGTCGGGGAGCGCGAGGCGCACCGTCGTCTCTCCTGCCAGAGTGCTTCGAAGCGCCAGCGGAGGAAGCGCGGGATCGCTCGAGAACGTGAGCGTGTGTTCGCCATACGCCAGCCTCACGCGGTACGTCCGCGGATGTGCTAACTCCGCACGACCGTTGATGGAGACAAAGCTCGGTGAGGCCAAGGCCCAGACGAACCCGCTCGCAGGCTTTCGAGAGCAATCCATGGTGCTGCGACCCGAGTGGGGCGCGGCTGGAGCGCGCCTGGCGCATCCGATCCTCGTGCTCAAGCGGCCTTGGTTCTCGCTGCTCGGGCGAAAGATGTTCGTCTACGCGCCGAACGGCGCGCTCGTCGCGTACGTCAAGCGGCCTATCTTCAAGCTCAAGGACGAGTTCACGATTTACGCAGACGAGGGCGAGACCGAGCCGTTGTTGCTCGTGAAGGCGCGGTCGATCATCGGGATCAACATGTCGTACGACGTGACCGATTGCGCGTCTGGACAACGCGTGGGGACGATCCGCGGTCGCGGCTTGGAGTCCCTCTTTCGGGATACGTACGACCTGCTCGATGAGCGCGAGCAGCCCGTCGGCGTGTTCGTCGAGACCGGGCACGCGCTGTTGCGACGGCTCTTTCCGTTCTTGCTCGGCGAGTGGAACATCGAAGTGCGCGGCGCGAAGATCGGCCGCGTCGAGCAGGTGTGGCGCTGGCTCGAGAAGGAGTTCGTCCTGGATCTGACCGCCAATCACAACGCGATCGACCCGCGCTTCGCCGTCGCGCTCACGGTCTTTGCATTGATCCGCGAGTCTCGCCGCGAGCAGAACGGCTAGTTCTGTCCGCCCGCCCGCGTCGGGCGATCGCCGCGCGGCGATGGCGTCGCAAAGGACGCTCGACGCGTCGATCGACGAGTACCATCGGCGCAACGAATGACGAGCAGCTCGAGCACCAGCGCGCCGCCAACGCGAATCGACGCTCTCGTGTCGCCTGCGGTGCACGGGCTGGCGATTGCGTCGGGCGCGGCCGCGCTCGTGTACGAAGTGCTCTGGACGCGGAGGATGACGTTTGTGTTCGGGGCCAGCATTCGCGCGGTGAGCGCGGTGTTGGCCGCGTACATGGCGGGACTCGCGCTCGGGGCCTTCGCGGTCGAGCGCCGCGCGAAGACGACCGCGACGCCGCTTCGGGACTACGCGATCGTCGAGCTCGCGATCGCCTTTGCGGGCCTGTGCGTCGCGCCGCTGATCGACAAGCTGCGCGTCATTGACGGCTGGTTCTACGATCGCGGCGTCGCCGCAGGAACGCTCACCGCCGCCCGCTTCGCCCTCGCGCTCGTCGTTATCGGAGCGCCCGCGTCTCTCATGGGGACGACGTTTGCGCTGCTCGCGCGCGGCGCCAACGCAGACAGCGCCCGGATGAGCTCGCTCTACGCCGCCAACACGCTCGGCGCGGTCGCCGGTACGCTCTTCGCCGGGTTCTATGCGATCGGCGCGTTTGGCGTGCGGCGCACCGAGCTCGTCGCCGTCGCGATCAATACCCTCGTCGCCGCAGGCGCGCTCGCGCTCGCCCGATGGTCGTCCCAGCGCGCACAGACTCCCAGCGCGGAACCCTCGAAGGACGAGCACGAGGAGGCGCTCGAAGAGGCGCCGGCCGCGTTCGCCGAGCAGCCGTTGTCAGCGAACGCCATCACCGCGACGGTGTTCGTCACGGGCGCTGCGTGCATCGCGAGCGAGGTCTTGTGGTCGCGATCGCTCGCGTTTCGCCTCTCGTGGCTCAACAACACGACGTACACGTTTCCGGCGATGTTGGCCGTGGTGTTGGGCGGCGTGACGCTGGGGAGCGTCGCCGTCGGGCCGGTGTTGCGCCGCTCGCGCGCTCCGGGGACGACATACGCAGTGATCCTGCTCTTGCTCGGGGTCACCGTGGCGGCCTCGTCTCTCGTTACGATCACCAAGGGGGGCGCCCCGTTCGGGCGACCGCTCGACGCGTCGTACGAGCTCGTCGTGCGCCGTGCGCTCGCCAACGTGCTCGCCGAGGTGGCGGCGGTGGTGGCGTTGCCTGCGGTGCTGTTTGGCGCTGCTTTTCCTGCGGCGATTCACGCGGTGTCTCGAGGTGAGGGCGAGAGTCCAACGAGCGCGGCCGCCGCCGCCCGGCTGTACGCGGCGAGCACCGCTGGCGCCATCGTCGGCTCGATCGGCGCCGCGTTTGGACTCGTGCGCGCCTTCGGAATCGTGCGCTCGCTCGTCGTCGTGGGCGCGCTCGTCGCGCTCGTGGGCGTCGTCGCGCTGCGGAGAACCGCGAGGGCTGCTGGCGCCAAGGCGCGGCTGGGGTCGCTCGTCGCTGTCGCTTCGATCGCGTTGATCGCCTGGAAATTGCCAGGCAGACCACTGCTCGTCGCCGACGACGCGCCCACGGTCTTCTACGAAGAGGGGCCGACGGCGACGGTCACCGTTGCGCGCGCCGAGGACGGCTATCTTCGCATCGACGTCGATGGCGTTCCGGTGGCGGGGACGTCCCCCACGATGCTCACGGATCAGAAGTCCCTCGCTCACTACCCCATGGTGCTCGTCGATCGACCGCGCTCGGCGCTCACCGTGGGCTTCGGCAGCGGAGGGACGTCGCACTCGCTGCTGTTGCACCGCGAGCTCGACCGCGTGCGCGCTGTCGAAATCGCGCCAGAGGTCCTGCACGGCGCCCCGCACCTCACGGCGTCCAATCACGGGGTGCTCACCCGGGGGGATCCGCGGTACGGCGTAGTGCTCGACGACGCGCGCTCGTACCTCGCGCACACGAATTCGAGATACGACATCATTGCAACGGACTGCACGGACCTGCGCTATCGCTCGAACGCCAACCTCTACGACGTCGAGTACTTTCGCTTCGTCCGCTCGCGGCTCGAGCCGGGGGGCGTCGTGGCCGTGTGGCTCCCGGTCGGCGGGCTCTCGCGGTTGATGTTCAAAGTCGCGCTCAGGACCTTCGGCGAAGTGTTCAGGGACTTCGTGGTGTTCTGGCCCAACGGATTTCCGTCGCACTATGTGGTGCTGGTGGGCTTCGAGGGGCGGCGCTCGCTGCGATGGGAGCTCTTTCGCTCGCGGCTCGCGTCGACCCAAGTGCGTGAGGACCTGCGCGAAGTGTCTCTCGAAGACCCCGTGAAGATCCTCTCGACGCTGATGTCCGACGCTCGGTCGCTGCGTCGCGCGCTCGAAGGCGTGCCGCTCAACACGGAAGACCGCCCGGTGCTCGAGTTCGACGCGCCGCTCACGGGGTACTCGCCCCGCGCGACGACAGAGAACCTCGAGTTTCTCGCGGACCACCGCGCGGCGCCCGAGACCCTCGTCGAGGGCGAGCTCACGGGCCCAGACCGCGAACGCTTGCGACGAATGCACGCTGCGCTCGCGACGGTGATCGCCGCGCACGGAGCGAGCTTCGCGGGCGAGACGCTGCGATCGATGCGGCTCTATCTCGACGCGCTCGCGATCGCGCCCGATGACGCGTCGGTCGCGGCGCGCGTTCGGGAGGTCGCGACGGCGCTCGCTCCGCGGCGCGACGAGCCGTGGGTCGCGCTGACGGCGTGCCGCGCAGAGCAGCTCGCGGGAGACCGTCTTCGCGCGGCCGAGTGCTACGCGCGGCGGAGCCGCACGAGCGACGAAGAAATCGAGTCCAGCGCGGCGCGTTGGCACGCCGAGCTGGGCCCGGCCCCGTCGGGCGCGAACTGAGCGGCACGACAGCGTCTCCGCCTTCGGCGGGGCTTGGAGAGAGGACACCGAGTCCCGTTGCTGTACAGTCGCCGACCCCTTCGATGAGACTGTGCGTGGTTGCGCTGTCGCTCGCGCTCGCGGCGAGCTGTCGTCGATCGAGCGAGACCGTCGTCGGTGACAAGCCGCTCGAGTTCGGCGTCGCGACGAGCCCGATGGACAACGGCGAGCACGCGCCGTGGGTCGAGCCTTCGGACCGCGGGCTCGCCCAGGTGTCACTGGACGCGAGGAGGGCGTTCGCTGCGGGATTTCCCGATCCAATCGGCCGTCGCTACGCGCGGTGCGGGGACGACGTCGGGTTCGTCGTCGCGGTTCCGGGAGGGGTCTCGCTCGTCGATTGGCGTGGCTCGATCCGGGAGTGTGACGACGCGCGGGACGTCGAGCGGCCGTTCTCTGGCGAAACGTTCGCGAACCTCGCGCGCGCGATCTCGCTCGACGCGACGCTCCCTCGCAGAAACCCCCTCACGCGCGCGCTCGTTTTGCGCACCAACATCGGAGCCGACGCGCTCGACAACGCGCCGGCTCGCCTCGTGCGCCCCTTCGCCGCTGTCGAAGCGTGGGCCGAAGAGACCTGGCGCGTCGCGCTGGCGAACTACGTCGGCGACGCGCGGGGCTCGACCGACGAGCGCGCGCTCTTCTTCGCGCGGGCCTCGCTCGCAGCCGTGGGCGTCTTCGAGCGGACTGAGGGCTCCTCGCGCTCGAGCGACGCGCTCTGGTTCGCTCCGACGGCGTCAGCGTTGGTGCGGCAGCTCGAGGCTCGGTCCGCAGCGAGCGAGCGAGACGCGCTCGACGGTGGCGAGTCCGAAACCACGTCCGACGCGGGCGGCGACGGGGGGCGCTCGCTTGCGCCCGTCGTCACGCGTTGGCTCGTCGGGTCGCGATTTGCCTCGCGAACGCTGACCGAGCGCGCCGCGCAGCCGCCGTCTTCGCCGCGGCCGTCGCTCGAGTGGGTCGCCCCTGCGCTGCGCGCGGTGCTCCGCCGCTCGGAGGCCATCGAGCCGATGCTCGAGCTCGTCGCGAGCGGCGATCGATTCGTGCCGGTGCGGGTGGTCTCGTTCGAGCACCCCGAGCGACGCAGACCTGCGCGCCTCTACGAGCTCGCGTATCACTTCGTCGCCGCCGCGCTCGCGTTCGACCCGATCTTCGAGGAGATCGACCCGAGCACCGAAGAGCCTCGCCCGCGGGCCGACGCGTTGGCTGTGCACCGCGCGTTCGTCGCTGCAGACCGCGCGGCCCGGGCTGACCTCGTAGCTCGATTTCGTGTGCGCATCGCTGGCTCGGCGCCCGGCGACGCAGAGCTCGCGCGGGCTCAGCTCGCCAACGACTCTCTCTCGGCGATCGCCGCCGCCGCTGCGCAGAAGCTCCCTGCGTATCGCGCGAGTCAACGGCGAACCGGCGAGCAGCAAGCGCGGTACGAGGCGCGGGTGGCGCGAGACGCCGAGCTCCTCGTTCGAAGGGCAGGAGCGTTGTTCGAGAGCAATCCTGCGTGGAGCTGCGCTGTGCTCGATCAGCTCGAGCGCGTCGCGCCCATCTATTCGAGCGCGCCCCACGCGGCGCTGGTCGATCGCTTCGCTCGCGAGGGGCCGCTTACGGCGGAGACCGCGGCGTGCGTCGGGCGGGTGCTGCGCCCGAGGCCGGGCGAGGCGCCGGCTGTCGTCGAAGCGCGGTTCGTGCAGTGGATTCAGCGCGCGGGGCCGCTCGCGTACGCCGCGGGGCCTTGCGACTCGCTCGCGCGCGGACCCGAGCGCACGCTTTCGATCGAGGCTCTTCGGGCGCACGCGATCGCGCCGCTCGAGGCGCTGCGAAGAGACCGCTCGCAGCACGCGCTCCTGCGGGCGCTCGTGCGCTGGGTGCGGCCCGAGGCGATCCGGTGCGCGTCGCGCAACCCGACGTACTTCGATTGGGTGCGGGTCGTGCTCGCCCGCGCCACTCCCGTGGGATCCGCGGTGATGGAGGCCGTTCGTCGCGGCGAGCCCTGGGGTCGCCGTCGCGGTTGCCCCGTCGTTCACGACGGGTTCGGGCGGGGCGAGGGGCGCATCGCCTTGCGCGACCTCGCGGGGATCTCCTATGCGTTCGCCGAGACGCGCGAGCCGTGCGCGCTCGCAGCGCGAGCCCCGACGCTCGACGGGTGGCGATTCGCGCTCGAAGCCGCGGTCCGACGCGCGCGCGACGAAGAGCCTCGCCGCTGAGCGTGCGGTCGATCGCTACGGCAGCTCGGGAGAGGCCGGCGCGTTCGCTTCGCTCGCTCGTCGCTCGCCCCAGACGCCAGCGATCGTCTCGCCGCACTTGAAACATGCGCCGTTTTTCAAGTGATTGGCGGTCACTCGGTAGTCGTCGCGCTCGATCAAGAGCTCGTGGCAGCTCGGGCAGCGGGTGTGCGACAGCTCGGTGTAGCCGCCGCGCGCGTTGCTCGCGTAGACGTAGCGAAGCCCTTTGCTGTAGCCCATCCCGACGACGCTCGCGAGCGGACCCATCTCCATCCTGGGCAGGGATTCGAGCTTGTATCGGGGGACGAACGCGTTGAGGTGCCACGGGATCTCGCCCGACACCTTCGCGATCGCGTCCGCGATCGTGCGCAGGGACTTCAGCTCGTCGTTGAACCCCGGAACGACCATCGTCACGACCTCGACCCAGAACCCGAGCTCTTTCGCGGTCGCGATCGCCTCGAAGACGGGCGCGGCGCGACCGCCGAGCGCGCGGTATCGCTCGTTGTCGGCGGCCTTGAGGTCTACGCGAAACGCGTCGCACACGGGACGAATGAAGGAGAGCGCCTCGCGCGTTGTGTTTGCGTCGGAGATCACCGCCGTCGCGAGCCCGCGCCGCTTGGCCTCGGCGAACACGTCGCGCACCCACTCGGCGGCGATCATGGGCTCGTTGTACGCAGCGGCCATCACCGAGCATCCCTGCTCGATCGCGTGCTCGACGAGCGCCTCGGCCGTGCAAAGGAGCGGCTCTTCGTCGGCGGTGTGCTCGTCGTCCTCTCGCAGCGCTTGGGACAATCGCCAGTTGTGGCAGTACGGGCAGCGCAGATCGCAGCCGTACATGCCCATGATCATCGAGCGTTCGCCGGCGTGAAAGTGATAGAGCGTGTTGATCTCGACGTTGCGCGCGAGCCGTCTGGCCACGTAGCCGTGCGGCGCGTAGAGGACGCCGTCGCGCACGAAGCGCACGGCGCACGCGCCGGCGCGGCCTTCCTGAATCACGCATCCGTGCGCGCACGCGAGGCAGCGAAGGTGGTCGTGCTCGGTCTTCTCGAAGAGCGACGCGGGTGTCGCGAGCGCGGCGAGGCGATCGATGAGCGGACGAGCGTCGTTTGTGTCGCGCGGCGCGCGGTCGAGCACCGGCAGCGAGGCGCGCGCGGGGGCTCGGGAGGAGGGGGCGTGTGACATCAGGTGCCCGAGTGTTGTAACGGTGAACCCAACGCCATGGCCATCGGAGTAGTGTTCAACCCGCGCGCCGGGCGCAATCGGCGCGATCCTTTTGCGGCAGAGCGAATGAAGCGACTGCTCGGCGACCACGGCGTGGTGAGCGCGCCGGCTTCGCTCGACGAGCTGTCCCGCGCGGCCGAGGACTTTCGTCGGCAGGGCATCGACGTGCTCGCGATCGCCGGTGGAGACGGCACGAATCACGTGACGATCACGCATTTCGCGGCGGTGTACGGCGACTCGCCGCTGCCCAAGCTCGCGCTCTTGCGGGGCGGCACGATGAACACCGTGGCCGACTCGCTCTCTTTGCCGCGGGGCAAACCCGAAGGGCTGCTCGACCGGTTGCTGCGAAAATACCTGGAGAAACCCGCGATCGACACGGTCGAGCAGTGGACGCTCTCGGTCGAGGGACAGCTCGGATTTCTGTGGGGGCTCGGGGTCGTTCAGCAGTTCTTGCGGGAGTACTACGACATGGGCGCGCCGTCGCCGAAGACTGCGGCGCTCACGCTGGCCAAGGGTATCGGCAGCACGTTCATGCGCGGCGAGATGTATCAGCGGCTGAACGAGGGCGTGCGCTGCGAGGTCGAGCACGACGCGGGCCTGTGGCCCGAGCGCAACTGGTTCACCGTGGCGGCCGGGACCATTCCGGACATCGGCCTCGGGTTCAAGCCGTTTCACCGCGCGCCCAAGGCGCCGGGGTTCGTCAATCTCCTCGGCATCACGACCAACGCGATGGGGTTCGTGATGGATCTGCCGAAGGTCTTTCGAGGGATGCCGATGCGCGAAGACCGGGCGCAGGACGCCCTGGTCACCCGATTGACGGTGCGCGCGAAGCAGGATGGGCCGCTGCGCTACATGATCGACGGAGACGTCCGCACGCACGACGCCAACGAGATGACCGTCTCGATCGGTCGCCGCGTCGCGATCGTGCGCTGAACCGTCGACCTGTGCGACTGGGCGCGGGACCAGAGCCTCGCGCAACGACGCCCGCGCTGCGGCCGCACCTACGTGTGCGCGTTGACAGCACGCCTTGTTCTCCGTCCAATTCGCGGAGAGTAGCCGTGCAGCCATCCTCGCGAAAACGTGGGTCTACGTCGGGCGATCGAGCGGCGGTGGTCGCTGCGGCGTGCGCGCTGCTCGGCGCGTGCGCCGAACCAGGCCTCGCGGAGACCGACGGCGGCCGCAACGACGCGCGCGTCGTCGACGACGCATCCGCCTCCAGTTGCGACGAAGAGAACCCGTGCGAGATGATCGATCCGCCGTGGGAGCCCGAAGCGGACGGCGGGCTCGACGCGAGCCCCGACGAGGGCACAGACGCCTCGGATCCGTTCGACGCTCCGGCAGCGATGGATGGTTCGCGGCCCGCGGACGCCGCGCGAGACAGCGCGTCGGACGTGCGCGTCGATGCTCTGCGCGACACGGGTGTGCGCGTTGCCTTGCCTCCGCCGACGTGCGCCAACATCGATCAGCGACTCCGCGCGGATTTTGGAATCGTGATTCGCCCCGGCACGCTCGCGTTCGAGGGGCTCGCGAGCGAGGACATCGGGTGCGCCGATCGAATCAAGGTCTACCAGATGTTCGAGCTTCCGTTCGCGTACGAGCGATACCCACGGAGGCTCGACCCTTCGGACGCCTTCACGATGCACTTGTATCGCGGACGAAGCCCGACGCTCGGCTCGTGCAGCGCGTACGTCCCGAGCTCGCAGGCCATGCAGATCCGAGATTTGAGCCAGTGCCTGAGGTCGGTCAGCGGCAGGACCGACTCGGACTTCATGCGCATCGCGATGTTCTTGATCCACGAGTCCGGGCACATCATCACGGCGCGCACGCCGTCGCTGAGAACGGCGTTTTCCACGGCCAATCTGCCGTCGCGCGACGCCAGTTGCTACGACCGAGGCTTCTTGAAGAGCTACTCGCTGCGCAGCACCAACCCGGTGAGCGAGAGCTTCGCGGAGTCCGTCGCGCTCTTCATCGGTCGGCGCAAGGTCGGCTCGCTCGGGACGATCAACGACTTTCGTCGGGACTGTCCCAACACCTTCGCGTGGGTGCGCGACAACGTGTTCGGTGATCCGCTGTGATCGAACGCGTCGTCGTGCTGCGCGGGGCTTCGTGGCCAATTTTGCAGCTTGCTGCGCTCTGCGCGCTCGCGGCATCGTGCTCGCCCACCCGGCTCTCGAATCCTGACGTGGCGCTCGCCGATCGTCCGTCGCTGCGCGATGAAGCCTCGGTCGACGCGACGACGGACGTGCGCGACGAGGCGCTCGACGTCGTCGACGCGCGCGCCGCGATCGATGTGATCGATGTGAGAGACGCGAGCGTCGACGAGGGGGCGGCGGCGCTGGATGCGACGCAGGATTCTGCGCTCGATGCGGGGGCGCTTGCGGACGGGGCGGAGGACGCCGACGCGCGGTCTTCGCTCGATGTCGGGGATGTGTCTCTCGCATCGGACGCGATCGACGAGTCGGATGTGGGTGATGGAGGCGAAGCCCGGACGATCGAGTGCGCCCCGCTCGTGCCGTCGGGGCCGTCGTCGGGACTGGTGCTCAGCGCTGGATTCTGGCCGGGATTTCGCTTCGAGGTGGTGGGTGCCACCGTCCAGCTCTCGAGCGTCGGATTGCAGGTGTCGACTTCGCCGCCGGGAGGGACGTTGCACGCGACGGTCGTGCGGCTCAGCGGTCCGATGGACGTCCCGGATGCGCCAGACCTCACGGGCGGCGACGTCGTTGTCCGCGCCTCGATCGACGCGCCGTCCTCGTCCGCGGCCGTGGTGCGCACGGCGAACACGAGCGCGACGCTCGTGCCGGGATGGTACGCGGCGGTGTTCGGAACGGGCGCTTTCGGAGCCACCGTCACCAACGCGACCTTGCCGAGCGCGGGCGGGGCAGGGTGCACGAGCCTTCGGTCGGTGTTTCCATTTACCCTGCGGCAGAGCGACGGAATGCTGCTGTTGCAGGGCGCGTCTCCGCACATGTTCGTGCGCGTTCGGTGACACGCTCTTCGTCAACGCGCCGCACGACCGAAGCTCCTTCCTCCCTCGCGCGAGATCGCATCGGCGTCGGCGAACGTTCGCGCCTCTGGAGCGAGCTTTCTCGAATCATTCGGACAAATCATCGAAGTCCATTCGAAAATTATGGGTCCATTCGACCTCCGATCGCGCGCGAAGTCCCGAGTCGTGTTACGAAGAATTCTTTTGTAGCACTTTGATTTCATTGAAATCTCTTCGATCGAAACGGGCGTACAAAGGCGCACTCGGGAGCATCTCAGCGACCGAGCGGAGGCATTCGTGACTTCAACTCAAACGAAGAAGTGGCTCGCTGTCGGCATGACGACCGCCGCCCTCTTGAGCGGAGCGTTCGCGCTTCGCTCGACCCGCAGCCACGCTGCGGATCACTTGGATCCACCCGGTCGCACGAACCCGATGGCGATGCCCGCGGGAATGGATCGCAACGCGGACATCGCGGACGTGTACACGTGGCACCGCGGGACGGGCGCGTCGCAGACCGTCGTGCTCGTGCTCTCGTTCGCGGGCCCCAACGCTCCTGCCGCCAACCAGGGTCTGCCCTGTGACCGCGACGTGCTCTACACGATCCACGTCGGCGCAGGCGACACTCTGCCGGCAGCGGGGATGGAGCGTCGCTTCAGCGTGCGCTTCGGCCGCGACACGGCGATGAACTGCTTCGCGCGCTGGGAAGGACTCCCCGGCACGAGCGCTCCAGTCGTTACGCGTACCGACAGGGTCATCGACCTCGGCGGCAACGTTCGCGCGTATGCCGGACTTCGCGACGACGCGTTCTTCTTCGATCTCCAGGGCTTTCGCGAGACGCTCGAGATGGGCAGGCCGCGCTTCGTCAACGACCGCGACTTCTTCGCCGGGAAGAACAGCTCTGCGATCGTGATCGAGGTCCCCGCGACCGCCGTCAACAACGGCCAAACCACTCTCCGCGTGTGGGCGACCACCGCGCGGGCTCGCTGAGAGGAGCAAAGACACCATGAAGACTCTTCGAATCAGCGCGCTCTTCGCGATTTCTGCGGCGATGTTCGCCTGCTCTCCTGCGACCCCGACGGACTCCGGTGTCGACACGGGCGTCACGACCGACACAGGTGTCACCACGGACACCGGTGTTTCGACGGACACGGGCGTCGCGACGGACAGCGGCGTTCCAGTGACGGACTCGGGCGTCCCGACCGACGGCGGTGGCGGCGACAAGTGTAACGAATACTGCACAGCG
Source organism: Deltaproteobacteria bacterium Ga0077539 (assembly GCA_001465015.1). Lineage (GTDB taxonomy): Bacteria > Myxococcota_A > Polyangia > Polyangiales. The sequence continues at coordinate 25,942 of LNEO01000276.1, forward strand.
GTCGTCGGCGCGTGCACCGGCGCGAACGCTCAGTACGTCGATATGGCCGACTGCGTCTCGTTCTGTGCTGGCTCGCGCATCCCCACCGGCATGGTCGGCGAGATGGGCGGCAACACGCTCGAGTGCCGCATCTATCACGCAGGCGTCGCGCGCATGATGCCCGCGGTTCACTGCCCGCACGCCGGTCCGTCCGGCGGCGAGGTCTGCGGCACGGTCAACTTCAACACCGCTGCGGCCACGATGTTCACCCGCGTCGACCGCATGGGCATGCCCGCCGTCTCGACGGTGCTCGTCGGGGCGGCTCGCAAGAACGCGTTCAACGACGGCAACCCCAACGATGACATGGGCTTTGCCGGAGACTTCATCACCTCGCTCACGGCGCTTCACACGGCGCTCGATGACGATCTCACGATGCTCAACCTCACGCCTTGCAGCATGACCACAATGGTCGGCGGCTTGCCCGAGTGCGTGGGTCAGACCTACGCGCCCGGCGCCACGGTCGCGAGCCTCATCCTGCCCAACGACGCGATCAAGCTCACGCTCACTGGCATGTCCGGCTTCCCCAACGGTCGTCGCCTCCAGGATCCGGTCATCGACGTGACGCTCGCGGTGCTCTTGCTCCGCGTCAACTCGTCGGGCCCCGGCACCTGCGCTGGCGGAATGTGCACCGCGGGTACGCTCGCGGGGCTTCCGCTCAACCCACCGCGCAACGACCTGATGGGCGGCACGTTCCCCGACACGTTCCCGTACCTGCTCCCGCCGCACAGCATGTAAGCGCTCGCCGCTGCGATCGCTCGCGGCGCTCGACACGCTCGATTGCTACCCCTCGACGCCGCTCGTGAAGCTCAGCTCCGCGAGCGGCGTCGCTGCATTTGGCGGACGACCTCTCGACCGCCGCGGTCCCAAGCCTCGTCGCCCTCGAAGCTATGGCATACAGGTCCCCTCCGATGCGTAACGGTATCCGCTCATCGGCGCCGCTCGTGTGGTGCGCCCTCGCGCTCGTCGCTTGTCAGCGCAGCCAACCCCACGCGCCGTCGCGACCGATCGTCGAAGCCCCTCGAGACAGCGCCGCGAGCGCTGACGCCTCTGGCTTCGTTGACGCGCCGGTCGATGGCGCGCCGGGGGCGTCTGTCGTCCGGCTCGACCCTGCGTCCGCCGCGCGCGTCGCGGCGATCGACGACGAGATTCGCAGCCTCGAGCGCCTCGCCGCCCGGCGCGCGGACAACTGGATCGACCTCGAGACGGTCGCGTCGCGCTACCTCGAGCGCGTCGCGCTCACGGCGGACTACGAGGACTATCGCCGCGCCGAGGACGCGATCGACCGCGCGTTTCGCAAGGGAAACGGCATGGGTCCGTTTCTGCTCCGCGCGCAGCTCAACTACACGCTCCACCGGCTCGATCGGGTGACAGCGGACGTCGACCAGGTGCTGCGCGGCGCGCTCGTGCAGCCATCGGTGCGTGCTGCAGCGGAGGAGCTGCGCGCCAACGTGCTCTTTCACAGCGGTCGCTACGACGAAGCTCGCGTTGCGTACGAGCGCCTCGTGCGCGAAGAGCGCTCGGCCGAGCGGCTCGCCGCGCTCGCGCAATACCAATGGAAGACCGGCGATTTCGCAGGCGCAGACCGCTTGCTCGCCGAGGCCCAGCTCGTGGCGCGCGCGCGTTCGCCAGAGGTCCGCGCGTGGCTGTGCCTCGTGCGCGGGCTGCTCGAGCTCGACCGCGGTCGCTGGCCCGACGCGCTCTCGCACTATCGCGCGGGGCTCGCGCTTCGCCCTGGATACTGGCTGCTCGAAGAGCACGAGGCCGAGGCGATGACCCTCATGGGCGAGGGCGCTCGAACGCTGCCGAAGTACCTCGACCTCATCGAGCGGACGGGCAACCCCGAGTTCATGGACGCCGCGGCGGACATCCTCGAAAAGCGCGGCGAACGCGAGGCCGCTGCGCGGTGGGTCGCGCGCGCGCGGGCTGTGTACGACGCGCGGCTCAGGCTGTTTCCCGAGGCGGTCGCGGGGCACGCGGTCGAGCACTTTCTCGCGCACGACCCCCAGCGCGCGGTCTCGATCGCAGAGGCCAACGTCCGCGCTCGACCGGGCGGCGAAGCGCAAGTGCACCTCGCGCGCGCGCTGTTCGCCGTGGGGCGCCGCGACGAGGCCAAGGCCGCCATCGACAGGGCGCTCGCATCTCGTTGGCGCTCGGCCGAGCTCTACGAGTGCGCCTCGCGCGTCTACGAAGCGCTCGGGCAACGTCCGGTCGCTGCGGCGCACCGGCAGCGCGCGCTCGCGATCAACCCGCACGCGTTCGACGAGTGATGTCCTGGCGTTCGACGGTCGCGCTGGTGTCTTTCGCGCACGCCGCGAGCTGCGCCGCGCCGCTCGCGTGGCCGGCCGCGCCGACGACGATCGCGTATACCCGCGCAACGCTCTACGCGTTTGTGCTCGACGCCGCGTCCGATGAGCTCGAGGTCATCGAGCTCTCCGGTGACACGGCGCGCGCTATCGCTGCGAGGCCCGTTCGGATCGACCCGATCGCCTCGAACGGCCTCGCTGCGATCGTCGTCGACCCCGCGCGTCGCTCTCTCTTTGTCTCCGTCGCGCCGCCGATCCCGCCGCACCCGCCAGGGCCGCACTCGACGCACGTGCTCGACCCGCAACAGGGAGCGCTGATCGCGCTCTCGCTCGACACGCTGCGCGAGCGCGCCCGCGCCCGCACCGAACCCTTCTCGCAGACGCTCTCGCAGAGCGCGGATCGTTCGTCGCTGTGGGTCGCGAGCTTCGAGTACCTGCGAGCCCTCGACGCGCGGATTCCTCAGGCAGAGCGGGGCGGCGCGGTGACGGTGTTCGACGCGGATTCGCTGACCACCATCGCGCAGGGGCGGCCGTGCCTCGTGCCCGCGGCGATCGACGACGCGACCTCCGACCGCGCGTGGATCGCGTGCTTCGGCGAGGACGCGCTCGCGTCCGTTCAGAGAAGAGGCGCGGTGATCACGGCTGAACAGCGGTTCGCCGTGGGGGCGCCCGCGGGACGATTTCCTGCCATTCGGTTCGCGCCACAGCACCTGACGCTCGACGTGGCGCGAGGCCGCGCTTGGGTGGCCAACCACGACGCGCGCGAGCTCGTCGCGCTCTCGTTGGCTGACGGCGCGCAGCTCGCGCGCGTCTCGCTCGAGGCCCGTCCGACGCGTCCGCTGATCGACGCGTCAGGGTTGCTCGTCGCGACCTTCGAGCCGGGCTCGGTGGTGCGCGTCGAGGGTGATCGAGCGATTTCGCGAATCGACCTCGAAGAGAGCGTGTGCGTTCAACCGCGCGCGATCACTCGTTCTCCGGACGGCAGGGTCTTCGTGCTTTGCGGCGGCGACGAGCGACGATCGGGCGCTCTCTTGGAGCTGTCGTCCAACGCCGCGTCGGTGCTGCGACGCTTCTCCGTCGGGCAGCGGCCGTCTGCTGTCGCGTTCTTTCAGCCATGAGGTCCGCGCGCGCGAGGATGCTCTCGAACGTCGCGCTCTCGAGCGCGCTCGTGGCGAGCTGCGCGCCGGCGGTAGAGCGAGACCCGCTCGAGGACCCGACGATCTCGCGCTCGCGCTTCAACGCCTTTCGCTGCGCGACGTGCCACGCGGTGGGCGAGGGCGACGCGAGGATCCTGCCGGGCGCGCGCCTCGATGGAGCGCTCGCGCGGAGCTCCTTCTGGGGCGGCGCGATCGGCACCGCCCGCGGCGCGGTCGACGAGTGCTTCGGGCACTTCATGCGCGGCGACGCGCTCGATCGCGAGCCCGAGGCCGACGCGCGGCTCCTTCGTCGCCTGAGCGAGCTTCGCTCGGTTCGAGGCGCGCTCACCGACGTCGTGCCGTTTACAGTGGTTACGCAGACCGCTCCTCCCGTCGGCGGCGATCGCGAGCGAGGAAGGGCGCTGTACGGCCGCGCCTGCGGGTACTGTCACGGAGCGGCGCACACGGGCGAGGGGCGGCTCGGCGTGACCACCTCGATCCTGCCCGAGGACACCGAGCGCAGCCATCCGAGCGCGTCGGGCTACACCCTCGAGACGCTTCGACACACGTTCGTGCACAAGGCCAGGCTCGGCTCGTTCAACGGCTTCGCGGGCACGATGCCGCCGTTTTCGCGAGAGGTCCTCTCGGACGACGAGCTCGCCGACATCGTCGCGTACCTCGATCCCACCCTGCGTTGAGCGGGGTCAGTGTACGCTCGCGCGCATCTTGATGGAGACAGCGCCGAGCCCCGCGCAGGGCACGTACGACAGGGCCTTTGCGCCGTTGGCAGCGCGGTTCGCGCGGCAGCTCGAGACCGAAGAGGTCGGCGCGTCGCTGTGCGTCTATCAGCGAGGGCGATGCGTCGTTGATTTGTGGGGTGGTCTTTCAAATGTCGAGACGGCCGCCCCGTGGCGAGAGGACACGCGCGTGCTCGTGTTCTCGGTCACCAAGGGGCTCGCGGCGATGGCGATGCTCTTGCTCGCCGATCGAGGAAGGCTCGAGCTCGACGCCCCGGTCGCCCACTACTGGCCGGCCTTCGCCAAGGCGGGCAAGGCCGCGATCACGGTCCGCACGCTGCTCAATCACCGCGCGGGGCTGGCTGCGCTCGACAAGCGGCTCGAGTTCGTCGACTGCCTGCTCCCTGAGCGCCACGCGCTCTTGCTCGACGCGATGGAGTCGCAGGTCCCGTGGTGGGAGCCAGGCACCGCGCAGGGCTATCACGCCGTGACGTACGGGATGTTCGTGCGCGAGCTGTTCGAGCGCGCGTCGGGCGAGCGAATCGGCGCGTTTTTGCGGCGAGAGATCTTCGATCCGCTGGGCTCGGACGCGCGGCTCGGGACGGGCCCCGAAGAAGATCATCGCGTCGCCGAGCTCTATCCGCCAAAGCTCGCGGATCGCGCCGTGGCGATGGCGAAGCTGTTGGTGCGCGACCCTCGCGCGCCCGAGATCGCGATCGCGCGCAACATCGCCTCGCGTCGGTCGCTCGTGCGGCAGGCCTTCGACAACCCGAGCACGGGGACCAAGGCCATCGCGGCGTACGGGGACGTGCGCGTTCGGCGCGCGGAGCTGGCGTGGGCGTCGGCCACCGCGAGCGCTCGCGGGATCGCCCGGGCGTACCTGCCGTTTTCACAGGGCGGATCGCAGGACGGGCGCACCTACGTGAAGGCCTCGACGCTCGCACCGGTGTACGAGCGTCAGAGCTTCGCCGCGCGCGACCGCGTGTTGCAGAAGCCTCTCGGCTGGTCGCAGGGATTTCTCAAAGAGGACGAGGGCGTGTTCGGTCCGACGCGCGAGGCCTTCGGGCACGCCGGGTTGGGCGGCGCGCTGGGGTGGTGCGACCCCGTGCACCATCTCTCGTTCGGGTACGTGATGAACAAGCTCGATTGGCGTGTTCGCTCGCCGCGCGCGCTCGCTTTGTGCGCGGCGCTCTACGAGTGCGTGCGCTGATCACGCCTCGAGCGCGAGCAGCTCCTTGGTGCGCTGCAGGTTCTTCTCGTACTGCGCGCGCGCCGAGGAGTACTGCACGGGCCAGTCGATCGACGCGTGCCCCAGGTCCGCCGCGGCGTGCAGCGTCCAGAAGGGGTCAGCCAGGTGCGGGCGCGCGATGGAGCACAGGTCCGCGCGGCCCGCGGCGATGATCGTGTTGACGTGGTCGTGCTCGAAGATGTTTCCCACGGCGATCGTCGGAACGCCGAGGTCGTTGCGGATCCGATCGCTGAACGGAACCTGAAACATCCTGCCGTACACCGGTCGCTCTTCTCTCACGACCTGCCCCGACGAGACGTGGATGATGTCTGCGCCCTCGATCTTGAAGAGCCTCGCGACGTCCGTGGCGAGCTCGGGGGTCACGCCGCCCTTGGCCCAGTCGTGCGCGGAGATGCGCACGGACATGGGCTTGTTCGCAGGCCACTCCGCGCGCATCGCGCGAAACACCGCGAGAGGAAAGCGCATCCGATTCTCGAGCGTTCCGCCGTAGTCATCGTCGCGCTGGTTGGTGAGCGGCGAGATGAAGCTCGAGAGCAGATATCCGTGCGCCGCGTGCAGCTCGACCATGTCGAAGCCCGCCTCTTCGGCGCGCCGCGTCGCCGCGACGAACTGCTCGAGCACGCGCTGCATGTCCGCCTCGGTCATGGCGCGAGGCGCCTGCGAGACGCCCTTGATGTACGGGATGGGCGACGGGGCGACGAGGCCCCAGCCGCCGGACTCGAGCGGCTGGTCCATCCCGTCCCACGCGAGCTTCGTCGCGCCCTTGCGCCCGGCGTGGCCGAGCTGCGCGGCGATCTTGGCTTTTGATTGCTTGTGTACAAAATCAACGATCCGTCGCCACGCCGCGGTGTGCTCGTCGCGATACAGCCCCGTGCATCCTGGGGTGATCCGCGCGTCTGGCGCCACGACGGTCATTTCGGTGAAGAGCAATCCCGCCCCGCCCATCGCGCGGCTTCCGTAATGAACGAGGTGAAAGTCGCTCGGCGTCCCCTCGTGCGCCGAGTACATGCACATCGGCGAGACGACGACGCGGTTCGGCACCGTCATGTCGCGCAGTGAAAACGGCGTGAACATCGGCGGGACGGGGGCCCCGAGCACGCCGCTCGTGGCCGAGCACCACTTGTCGATCGAGGCGACGTACGCTGGGTCCCTGAGCTTCTGGTTCTCGTAGCCGACGCGCTGGCTGCCCGTGAGCAGCGAGAAGACAAACTGCTCGGGCTCGAGCTTGGTGTAGCGCTCGATGTCTTCGAACCACGTCATGCGGTTGCGCGCGGCGCTTTGGAGCTTGAGGGCCTCGACCTCGCGTTCGGCCTGATACTTCGCCAGCCTCGTCGGGACGTCGCCGTCGGTGCTCGTGAGCACGCTCACCAGCGAGATCGCGTCCTCCATCGCGAGCTTGGTGCCCGAGCCGATCGAGAAGTGCGCGGTGTGCGCGGCGTCGCCGAGCAAGACCACGTTGTCTCGAAACCACCGCTCGCACAAAACTCGGTTGAACTTGAGCCACGACGCCGAGCCGCGCAGGTGTTTGGCGTTGGACACGAGCGGGTTGCCGTCGAGCAGCTCCGCGAAGAGCCCCTCGCAGAAGCGCACGGACTCGTCTTGCTCGAGCGCCTCGAGGCCGGCGGCCTTCCAGGTCTCTTCGGGCGTCTCGACGATGAACGTCGACATCTCGTCGTCGAATCGATAGGCGTGGAGGTTGAACCATCCCCACTCGGTCTCTTTGAAGGCGAAGGTAAACGCGTCGAGCTTCTTGCGTGTCCCGAGCCAGATGAAGCGGCAGCGACCTTGGGCGATGCGCGGGTTGAAGTGCTCTTCGTGCGCGGCGCGCGTCATCGAGTGGACGCCGTCAGCGCCGATCACGAGGTCGTACTCTCGCTCGAAGGCGCCCACCGATTGGATGTGCGTCTGAAAGCGCAGCTCTACCCCGAGCTCGGTCGCGCGGTGTTGAAAGATCTCGAGCAGCTTCTTTCGACCGATCCCGCAGAACCCGTGGCCGCTCGAGGTGAACTTGCGGCCCTTGAAGTACACGTCGATGTCGTCCCAGTGCCGAAACGATCGCTCGATCTCGTCGACCACCTTCGGGTCCTGCGCGCGAAAGCCCCCCATGGTCTTGTCGGAGAACACCACGCCCCATCCGAACGTGTCGTCCGCCTTGTTGCGTTCGATCACGGTGATCTCCGCGCGGGGATCGGCCTTCTTCATCAAGATCGAGAAGTAGAGGCCCGCGGGGCCTCCTCCAAGACACACGATGCGCATCGTCGCTCTCTCGCCCTGTGGGCTGTTCAGTGAATGACCGTGGGGAGGCTATCGGGGGACTGATGTTTGATTATGTGTGTGACGAGTCGGCGAAGCCGTAGAAGCTCGCGTTCTCGACTGGGGGCAGGACGCTCTCTTGAACGAGCAGCGTCCGAACCGCCCACACGTCGCGAAAGATCCGGTAGCGCAGCGCGGTTTGATCGAGGTAGTCGACGCCGGCCGAGCCGCCGGTGCCGGTGCGGCGCCCGATCACGCGCTCGACCATGCGCGCGTGCCTCTGTCGAAAGAGCACGAACGCCTGCTCGAACGCGACGATCCCGTCGATCACCGCCCTCGGCCACGCGAGCAGGGGCAGCTCTCGGTAGCTCTCGATGAAGACCAGCGCCGTGCGAATGCGCGATCGACGCTCTCGCAGCGGCTCCTCGGCGACGTCCTCGGCCATCAAGAACGCTCGCGCGCCCTCGACCTCGCGCTGATAGCGGGCCGCGAGGCGCTCTCGGTCGGCGTTGAGCGCGCTCGAGAGCGCGTACTCGAGCGCCTGGTTCGCGCTCGTGCGGTGGGCGTCGACATAGCCGTCGATGAAGGCGCGCACGCGCGCGAGGTCGTCCTGGCGGTCGGGCGTCGAGCCCTGAATGGGCGTGCGAAACAGCCAATCGTCGACCGCTTCACGCAGCGTAGGCTTGTCGGCGAGCCGGGCTTCGACGCGCCTGGACGCGCTCGAGGGCGAGCCGTCGTGGTTGCGCAGCATCACCATGTAGCTCTTCTCGTGGCCGAGCGGGATGCGGTCTTCTTCGGGCAGGCCGGCGAGGATCTCGAGCTCGCGCATCTGCGCGGATTGAAAGCCGCTCGCCGGGTTGAGCTTGTCGCGAAAGGCGAGATAGTCGCGCGTGGTCATCGTCTCCATCAGCGCGAAGTGCTCGCCGGCGAAGCGAAGGAGCTCGGTCATGCGCTGAATGCTGCGCACCGCCGCGGCCAGCGACTGCTCGGGCACAGGAACCTTCACAAAGAGGTCCCTGGCCGAAGCGAGCTCGCGCACGGCGAGCTTCATCCACAGCTCTTCGATCTGGTGGATCGTGATGAACAACACCTCGTCGTTGGTGAGCTTGCTGTCGTCGCTCTCGAGTCCGCCTTGCAGGGACAAGAGCTCGTCGACTTTGATGTACTCCCAATAGGCGGTCGGCTTTCTCACGGCGCGAGTGTGCCGATCGTTGTTTGACGAGCACAAGCACAAGCGGCGCTCGATCGCGGGCGCAGCGCGTCAATGCGTCGCGGGTTGACGCAGCCCATGCGTGACCCGCGCCGATCCCTCTCGCGCTGCGGGCCTCGGCTTCGCGCTTAGATCCCGCGCAGCGCGCGGACGCGAGCGACGACCGGGTCGAAGGTCGTCATGTTCCACATGCGTCCGACCAGGACGACGTCGCTATCGGGCTGTCCCATGTCCGTCGCCATGCGTCGAAGCTGCAGCACAGACGTGTCGGCCGTCATCGTGGCTCCCGCCCACAGATACAGAATGCTGATGCCCTCGCGCGTCCGCAGGATCGGACGGAGCGTGCTCCAACGCGCAGGCGCAGGCGTGATCATGCTTGTATACGGCATCGAGTCCGCGCCGGTCATCGGATCGGGGCCGAGGTGCACGGGGCTATCGGTCACGACGATCACGATCTTTTGTGCGCCCGCGCGCCAGCATCCGCCCGCTTGTCGGCCAGCCGAGCACATGAGCGGCATGGTGATTCGCGGGTGAATCGGCTCTCCTGCGAGCACTGCGAGCGCTTCGAGCGTCGCTTCTGCAAAGTCACCGCCGCCGAAGTTCGGTCGCATCGTCAGCCTGGCCTCGATCGCCATCGGGTCTGTGATCGGCTCGACGCCGCCCTGAAACGGCCGATCCGTCCCAGCACTGAAGTCGAAATCAGCGAAGTACGACACCCCGACGTTGGTGTTGGGCTGCGCGAGCAGCGGCGTGACGAGCCGCGACATCATCGTCGCGAGGTTGCCGGTCGCCGTGGAGTATACAGGGCTGATCGATCCCGCTGTCTCGAGCAGGATCGTGATGTCCGCGGGCGGATTGGGCCGACACGGCTCGGCGATCTCGGTGAGCGCGCACATCGCAGAGCAGCGAAGGAGCCGCGACTCTCCTGCACCGCAGCCCGCGGACGTGCGCCGGGTGCTTCCCGGGACGCAGTCGCCCATCTCGCCGGTGCACGCGGCCATTTCGTACTGGCATCGATCGTTGCAGCGCGCCGTTCGCGTTCCACACATGCCGCACGGGAGCATGGCGGTGGTGCCCGCGACGCAGACACCTTGGTTCGTGCACGCGCCGTACTCCCAGAAGCGCATCGCGTTGCAGAAGCGCTCGGTCGTTCCGCAGCGGCCACAGGACACCATCTCGATGGCTCCAGGACGCATGCACGCCTCCGACGGGACATCCGGAACGACGTCTGGCATCGACGGCCGATCCGAGACCACGTCGATCGGAGGCGTCGGCGTGTCCATCATCGGTACGTCGATGGGCGGAACCGGCACGTCCATCGGCGGGACCGGCACGTCGTCAGGCGGGACCGGAACGTCGGTGGGGTCGACGACATCGGGAACAACGGTGTCCGGCGCGACGTCGGGCGACGACTGATCAGCCATCGACGCCGAATCGGGGTTTCCCGTGTCCGTCGAGCCGTCGGGCGAAGTTGTGCTTCCGCACGCAACGGTGGTCAGCGCGAGGGCAACGACCCAAAGTGATGATCGAGTCTTCATACTCCGATCATCGTACTTCAACGTCCGAGACTCGTCGCGTTCTCGACGACGTGCGCGTTGACAGTTTGTCCTCTGCGCTCGGGGACTGCCCTGACAACTCGACATGCGCCGCGCGGGCGGGGCCTTCGTCGTCTGGCGAAAGCGACGAATTTGCTGCAATTCTACGGCTCGATCGCGTCGGCACGGGCGCTGCTTAGCGTCCGTCCACGATGCGAACTCCCTCTGCGATCCCTCCGACCACCCTCCGACACCTCTCGCGAGTCACGCCGTTCACGCTCGCTGCGCTGCTCCTGGTGAGCCACGAAGCTGCAGCGCAGGGCGCTCCCGTATCACCCGATCGCGCGCCGATCGCGCAAGAGCAGTCATTTACGATCGAGCTCACCGCCCTCGCGTCCCCGTCGAGCGAGCGGCCCGACTGGTCGCAGCGCGTCGCGCTGGTCACCAACAGCCAGGGAGTGCTGCGCTTCTCGAGCCCGTCGGGCTCAGTCATCGACGCGAGCATCAACGTTCGCGCCGCGCGCGAGAGCGATCGGGTGTTGGTCGAGATCGAGCTGCGCGAAGAGCGCACGGATCGCAACGGACGAACATCCCGTCAGACGCGGCACGTCCTGCTCGTGCGCCGCGGCGAGACGCAGTCGCTCGGAGGCGCGTGGCCCGACGGCGCGCAACGCGTCCTGCGCGTCACTGTTCGCTGAGCTCCGTCCGGCAAACGGACCGGCTGTTCAGCGTCGACATCGCGCGATCGGAGCGCGCCACCCGAAGTCCGCGTAGACTCTCTCGCCATGTCCGACGAATCCTCCAACGAGCAGCTCGATCGCGCGCTGTATCGAGGTTGGCTCGCGCTCGTGCTCGCGCTTCCGCTGCTCGCGCACGGGTTCGGCGCGCTCGTGGCGTGGCGCTTCGGGCTGCGCACGAGCGCGTTCGTGCCGGGGACCGTCGCGGGTGTGATCGGCGTCGCAGCGTCTCTCGTGGTCGCCTCGAGCCCGGTGGTTCGAAAGACGCTCTCGCGCGCGGCGCTCGTGGTGGGCGCGGTCTGCTCGGTCGCGCTCTTCGCGACGCTCCTCGCGCCGGGGCAGGACGACGTACACCGATGGCTGAAGCTCGGACCGTTCTGGCTGCACGCCTCGTCCGCGCTCACTCCGTGGATTCTCTGGGCGGCAGCGACGCTTCTTTCTCGCCGCGACGCCACGGCGTACGGAGCGTTCGCGCTGCTCGTCGTCGCTCAATCGGCGCACTATTTTCAGCCCGATACCGCGCAAGCCTGGGCGCTCACCGCGGGCGCATCGATGCTGCTCTATGTGTCGCGGATCATCGCGCCGCTGCGCTACGGGGCGATCGCGGTCATGGGGGCGTTCGCGCTCGCGACCTCGACGCGCCCTGTGAGGCTCGATCCTGTGCCCGAAGTCGAGGGAGTGCTCTCGCTCGCAGAGTCCTTGGGCTCAGCGTGGTGGGTCGGGGCGGTGCTGTGCGTCGCGGGGTTTCCGTTCGTGCTCGGAAGTTGGGCGCCGGCGCGGCTGCGCTCGCCGACGGTGAGCGCGCTCGCTGCGTACGCCGGTGCGCTCGCGCTCTCGGCGTTCTCTGGGGACTATCCGGTGCCTTGGCTCGGCGCTGGCGCGGGGCACATGCTCGGGGCGTACGCGATGGTCGCGCTCGCGCTCTCGAAGGCGCGCGCGGACGAAGAGTGAGGGGCAGCCAGGTTGTGCGCGAGCGAGCCTGCCGTCGCTGCGCTCACCGATGGTTCGACTCGAGGACGTCCGTCGCGGTGGCCGGTTGGCGACAGCGTCGCACATCGACGAAGAACGCCCCCTCGCAGGCGATTTTTCATTGAATCGAAACCGATCGCCCAAAATGCTCAACGATGCGCGCCTGGTCGAGCGCCTCGGGGGTGTTGAGTTCTTTCGTCGCGTCTTCGACACTCGGTTCGATGCAGCGTGACTCGCAGCAAGCCTCGACCGTGAAACTCTCGGCGCGCAAGACCGACGCGACGAGCGGGGACGCGACCGTCGAATCGCCTGCGCCCAACTTCGATGAGCCGACGGTCCAGCCGCGGACCGACGCAGCGAGCGCGGTGACCGACGATGATCCTCTCGTCGGCGTCGTGGTGGACGGTCGCTATCGCGTGATTTCGAAGCTCGGACAGGGCGGCATGGGTGCCGTCTATCGCGTCGAGCACACGGGCCTGAGGAAGGTCTACGCGCTCAAGGTGATGCGCTTGCAGAGCAGCGACCCCGAGAGCGTCGCGCGCTTCGAGCGCGAGGCGCTCGCGTCGGCGCACCTCGAACACAAGAACATCGCGCGCTGCATCGACGTGGGCGAGCTGAAGGACGGCGGTGGTCGCTACCTGGTGATGGAGCTGGTCGACGGCGAGGCGCTCTCGAGTCTCGTCGCGCGCGAAGGCGCGGTCGCCCCTGCGCAGGCGTTGGCGATTCTCGCGCAGGTGGCGAGCGCGCTGACGTGCGCGCACGGCAAGGACATCGTCCACCGAGACCTCAAGCCCGACAACATCATCGTGGGTCGGGACGGGACCGTGAAGCTCATCGACTTTGGCATCGCGCGCGCGCGATCGCAGTCGCTCGGCGGCGGCGGCACCGCGCTCACCAAAGCAGGCACCATGCTCGGAACGCCCGCGTACATGTCCCCTGAACAGGTCGTCGGACAGGCGGTCGACGCGCGCGCCGATCAGTACGCGTTCGGAGTGATCTCCTTCGAGCTGTTCACGGGAAAGCCCCCGTTCGAGGCGGACGATCCGCTCGCGCTCGTGTTCAAGCACGTGGGCGAGGATGTTCCTCGCGCCAGCCAGAGGGAGCCTCGGCTGCCGGTCGCGATCGACGCGGTGTTCGATCGGGTCCTCGCCAAGACTCCTGCCGGGCGCTTCGGAACTGTGCAGCAGGCGTACGACGCGCTCGCGGGCGCGTTTTCGCGGCCATCGTCGGCGGCTCTACCGTTGGCGGTCGCGGCGACGATTCCTGCCCCGGCCAATGCGCAGGCTCCGCTCGCGAGCCAACGCTTCACCGCGCCCGCTGCGCCGGCGTTCGCAGCGGCTCCCATCGCGAGCCAGCACTTTACCGCCGCGAGTCCGGCTCGATCGGACGGCCGCCGTTCGCTGGTCCTGCTCGCGGCGCTCCTCGGGTTGCTCGCGACGGGCGCCGCCGCGATCTGGGCCAAGGGCCGCGCGGCCGACGGCCCGCTTTCATCGATCGAGAACGCCCCGTCGAGCGGCTCCGAGCAGCGGTCGGCCCAGGATCTCGACCGTGACCGTGACCGTGACCGCGACCGTGACCGTGACCGCGGCCGCGAGGACGACCGTGACCGCGATCGCGAGCGTCGCGGGCGAGAAAAGCACAAGAATCGGGGTCCGCGCGGGTGGATTCCGTTCTGATCCGTGCGATACGAAGGAACGCCGCACGCAGAGGCGGTCCTGATTGAAATGACGCACACTAAATCGAGTGACCTTCAGTCCCGCGTCGGCACAGTCATCGCGGATCGCTACCGGCTCCAAAAGCTCCTCGGCGAGGGCGGGATCGGCGCGGTCTACCTCGCCGAGTCGCTCGCGGACCGAAGCCGCGTCGCCGTGAAGCTCTTGCGCAGCGAGTACACGTCGGACCACGAGGTGCTCGCGCGCTTCGACCGCGAGGCGCGCGTGATGACCGCGCTCGTGCACGAGCACATCGTGCGGGCGTGGGAGTTCGGGCGTCTGCCGAACGGTGACGTCGCGCTGGTGATGGAGCTCGTCGACGGCGAGTCGCTCCGAGCTGTGTACGGACACACGCGACCGTTGCATCCCATCGTCGCGCTCGAGGTCGCGCGCCAGCTCGGCGGGGCGCTCGCGCACGCGCACGCGCAGGGGGTCGTGCACAGAGACCTCAAGCCCGAGAACATCATGGTTCGAAGGCAGCCCGACGGCTCGCCCTTCATCAAGGTTCTCGACTTCGGCATGGCGCGGCTCTTGTTTGGCCAGGGCACGCCGCTGACCGCCAAGGGAGCGGTGTTCGGAACACCCGAGTACATGCCGCCCGAGCAGGCGACGGGGCGCCCGGTCAACGCGCAGGCCGATCAGTACGCCTTCGGCGTGATCGTCTTCGAGATGCTCTCGGGAAAGCGTCCGTTCAAGGCCAACACTCCGCTGGAGATGTTGCAGATGCAAATCCGCCAGCCGCCGCCGATGCTCACCGAGCTCGACCCGTCGATTCCGCCAGGCGTCGCGCAGGCGGTGTACCGGATGATGGCCAAGCGACCAGAAGATCGCTTCGAGGACATCGCCGTGGCGGCGACGACCTTGTTGAACACCGCGTGGCCGACGTTGAGGCAGAGCTTTCCGGGGCTTCCGCCGACGCCTGCGCCGGTTCGCTGACGGCCCAACGAGGCCCTGATTGTCCGCTTCATCGTGTACGATCCCCCGTGAGGAGCTTTGATCTACCGATGAACCTTCGACCCATTTCGGGCGCTGCGGCGCTCGGCGCGTTGCTCGCGCTCGCCGCCTGCGGCAGTCCTTCGAATCCTGACGCTCGCCCTGGAGACACCGGTGTTCGTACGGACGGTGCGGCCGACGTGACGTCAGCAGACACTGTCGTGGCAGACACTGTCGTGGCAGACACTGGCGTCGGCGGCGACACGGGGGTCGACCCGGATACCGGCGTCGGCGCGGACTCTGGTGTCGACCCGGATACGGGCGTCGATCCGGATACGGGCGTCTCGACGGACTCGGGGATCGACATGGACACCGGCGTGTCGATGGACAGCGGCGTGTCGATGGACACAGGTATTCGAGACACCGGCGCGCCGATGGACACAGGTATTCGAGACACCGGCGCGTCGACGGACACAGGTATTCGAGACACCGGCGTGGCCGACGGCGGCTGCGCGCCGGGCACGGCG
Organism: Deltaproteobacteria bacterium Ga0077539; assembly: GCA_001465015.1. GTDB lineage: Bacteria > Myxococcota_A > Polyangia > Polyangiales. The sequence goes on from LNEO01000276.1 coordinate 41,282, forward strand.
GACTGTGATCGCAACCCGCTCAACGGCTGCGAGACGCGCCTCGACACGCTGCTCAACTGCGGCTCGTGCGGCACCTCGTGCGTCGCTCGTCCCAACGCGACCGCGGCGTGCACGATGGCGGCGTGCGCGTACACGTGCCGCACGGGCTTCGGCGACTGCGACCGCAACGCGGCCAACGGCTGCGAGAGCAGCCTCGAGACACCGATGAACTGCGGTCGCTGCGGCAACGTCTGTGGCGGCACCTCACCGCTCTGTGACGCGACGCGCGGATCGTGCGTGGCGAGTTGTCCGGTCGGAACGCAGCGCTGCGGCGCGACGTGCGTCAACCTGCAGACGGACGTGGACAACTGCGGCGCCTGCGGTCGCGGGTGCTCTTTCGCCAACGCCGGAGCTGCTTGCAACTCGGGCATGTGCCAGATCACCACGTGCAACCCGGGCTTCGCGAACTGCAACGGCTTCTCTGCGGATGGCTGCGAGGCCAACACCAACACGAGCACGAACAACTGTGGGTCCTGCGGACGCACGTGTCCGGGAGGCGCCAACGCGATGGCGCAGTGCGCCGGAGGGACCTGCGGGTTGTCCTGCGCAGGCGGCTTCGACAACTGCGACATGAACAACGCGAACGGGTGCGAGGCCAACCTCAACTCGCTCGCCAGCTGCGGCGCGTGCGGCGCGGTCTGCGCGCGGCCGAACGCGATGGCGGCGTGCCTGATGGGCACGTGCGCGCTCGGCGTGTGCAACGCGGGCTTCGGTAACTGCGACGCGATGTCGACCAACGGCTGCGAGACGCCGCTCACGACCGCGACCAACTGCGGGACGTGCGGTCGCCGGTGCGTGCTCGCCAACGCGACGGCCGGCTGCTCGATGGCTGGCAACTGCACGATCGCGATGTGCACGACGGGTTTCGGCAACTGCGACGGCAACGCGTTGAACGGCTGCGAGACCGACACGCGCGCGAGCCTCTTGCACTGCGGCGCCTGCGCGCGTCCGTGCGTCGTCCCGAACGGAACGCCCTCGTGCGCGATGGGGACCTGCGCTGTGGCCAGCTGCAACCGCGGCTTCGGCGACTGCGATCGCAACGCGGCCAACGGCTGCGAGACCAACCTGCTGACGAGCGGCGCCAACTGCGGCGCCTGCGGCACTGCGTGCGCGCGCGGGCTGACGTGCGCGCTCGGCGTGTGCCGCTAGCGCGACGCGCGAACGGGGGGGGCGGCGCGGAGCTGGGGCGTGCTCGCGACGGGCTTCCAGCGGTAGGGGCCCATCGCGGCGGCGACGAGGTAGATCGCAGCGGCGAGCAGAAACGACGCTGGGATCCCGAGGGCGACGCTGACCACGAGCGCGACCACGCTGCCGAGCACGCCGGTCACGCCGTTGATCGCGAGCGCGGCGGGCGCTCCCTTGCCCCGCTCGATGTGCGCGAGACCGGCCGGAAAGCACATTCCCAGCGGAACGCCGAGCGTCACGCTCACGAGCGCTGCCATGGTCGCCCGCGCCGCGAGCGGCGCGACGAGCGCTTGCCTTGCGACTACGGGGATCACCCCGTACGCGACGGCGACGAGCAGCGCGGCGATCACGACACACAAAATCGAGATCGATCGTCGAGTTCGGAGCACCTTCGGCGACACCGCGCTTCCGACGCCCATCGCGACGAGCAGCCCGGCGAGCACCGTCACGAGCGCCCACGTCGGGTGCCCGAGCACCACGTGCATGCGTTGGACGAGCGCGACCTCGGCGACCATGAAGCCAAATCCGAGCGCGGCGAAGTACCCGGCGCTCGCCGCGCCTGGCAAGCTGGTCCCGCGAAACGCTCGAAGCAGCGGGCGTCCGAGCAGCATCGCGCCCACGATGAGCACCGCCGCGAAGGTGGTGACGAGCTCGCGGGCCGCGGTGATGTTTCCCGCGATCACTCCGCCCGACGCGGCGTCGACGCGAAACAGCTTCCACGGCGTGAGCCAGAGCCTCGCGGACGCGAGCTGAAAGAAGAACGGCCGATCGTCGGTCGGCGCGGACGTGTCCAGGCCGTGAGAGACGCCGACCTCGCCGAGCTCGTCGATCGTGCGCGCCGAGAGGATCGCGTCGAGCAGCGGCGGGCGCACGCGGACGCCCGGCAACACCAGCGGCACGAACCGCATACGCGCGCACAGGCTGCTCAGCCGATCGACGTCGACCGCCGAGAACGGCTGTGGCGAAACGAGGATGGTGGCGACCCGCCCGCTCGCGACGAGCGCGATGTGCCTGCGCGGTTCGCGCACGCCACGGTCGAGCAGCGCCGCCGACGCGAGCGCCACGAGCCTCGCGGTCTCGTCGATCGAGCGCGGATCGAACCACCGCGAGAACGTCAGGATCCCGTCGGGTTCGACGCGGCGCAAGAACACGCCCCACGCCTCGCGGGTGTACAGCGTCGCCTCCGCGTGCGCGAAGGCGCCCGCCGCGGTAGCGGCCCACGTGTCGACCAGCGAAGCTTGCAACACGCGGCACTGCACGTTGCTCCTCGCGTACACGACGCGACCGTCGCCGATCTGGATGCCCACTCGCGGGTCTTCGAGCAGCCGCGACTCGTCGCCCGCGCTCGAGTGCATCGCGATGATCGCCGGGTTGATCTCGACGCCGTACACAGGGTCGTGACCGGCGATGAGCGCAGCGGCGATGTCCCGTCCCCCGCCGACGCCGATGACGCACGCCGCTCCGTCCGATCGCAGCTCGTGCGCGACGAACACCGCGTCGAGCCGCAGCGCGCGCAGGTCCTCGGGGCTCTGCTGGGCGTACATCGGCGTGCCCGCCTCGCCGTCGATCAGCGCCGTCGCCGCGCGCACTTGCACCGGCGGCGTCAGCGGCGAGGGCGACCACAGGGCGATCTGCTGCGCAGTGAACTGCGTGAGCATCACGTGCGAAAGCGCGTTCCAGCTGTTGTGACGCAGCGCGCTGGTCGGCGGTCGGGCCTGACCCTTCAGGTAGCGCGGCTCGAGGTCGACCGCGCCGCTCGCGCCCATCCACAGCAGGAGCACACACAAAATCGAGCCGGCGATCGCTTGCCGTCGGTAGGCCTTGTCCGCGATCGCTGCGCCGACGCAGAGCGCGATCGCCACGAGCACGAGCGCCCCTGGCGCGCTGAGGGGCCCGAGCAGCGCGAGCGGCGCGAGCGCGCCGAGCGCCGCGGCGCCCAGGTCGACGGCGTACAGCGTGGCGGTCGAGCGCCTCGCGTCTGCCATCAGCCGCGCCACGACGCCGCCGCCCGCGGCGAGCGGCATCGTGCACACCAGGGCGAGCAAAAGAAGCCGCCCGAGCGATCCCCACGCGGTCCCCGCCTGCACGGGAATCGAGCACGCGAGCAGCGTCGCCCCGAGGATCCCCAGCGCCGCGAGCCCCAGTCGCGCGCTCACATACGCGCTCCACGGGACGTTGTTCTCTCGAGATCGATCGGCGTCCAGCGACCCCGCGGCGAGCCCGACCATCGCGAGGGACAGAACGAAGAAGGCTTGCCCGTACCACGTGACCGCTGACAAAAGCCGCGTCACGAGCACCTCGGTCATCACGAGCCCGCTCGACGCGAGCGCGAGCAGGGCCAGCGGAAGCGCGCCCTCGATCGCGGGAGTCTCTGCGTTTTTCGCGGGCTGCATCGTCTCAGTTGCGTCGCTCACGGTTGAGAGGTCGTGTACAACATCCGCGCGATCGAAGCACCACGGTGGTGAATCCGTTGAATCCGTTGAATCCGTCGAACCCGGTGAATCAACCGACTCCGAAGACCCCGGCAGACCCAGCGCAGCCCGCGACCGACCTGATCGCGCCCCCGAGCCGCTCGCCTCTCGACCGACCGATCGCTCCGATGTTCGCGGCGCTCTCCGCGCTGCTCTGGTTCGCGATGGTGTGGCCGCTGTTTCACGCGATCAGCGCGAAGTTTCATCAGCCCGCGTTGATCGCGCTCGTCGCCTCCTTCGCGGTCGGCGTCGGGTTCACCGCGATCGCGAGGGGCTTCGGTCGCGCGGTGCTCGCGCTGCCTCGATGGGCGTTTTTGCTGCTCACCTCCACGGCCTCCGCGGTGATCACCCAAGCGGCGATTCGGCTCATCGCGCGAGGACACACGCTGAGCCCCGACGGCGCGGTGTACTGGTTTCAAGGCCGCGCGCTCAGCCACGGGAGCTTCGGCACACCGCTAGAGTTTCCCAGGCAGTTCTGGTCGATGCGATTTCTGTTCGAGGGCCCCGACGGGCAGCTGCACGGGGTGTTTCCTCCGGGGTGGCCGCTGTTCGTCGCGCCCTTTGTCCGCGCAGGAGCGCCGTTCGCCTCGGGTCTCGTCGTCTCCGCGCTGCTCTCTGTCGCGGGCTATCTCCTCGCGCGACGGCTGTCCGAGACCGAGCGCTTCTCGAGCGACCCCGAAGAGAACGAGCGGACGCGCGAGCTCGTCGCGCGTATCGCGGCGATCCTTCCGTTGCCGTCGTTTTCGCGCGCGATCGAGACGACCGACCTGCTCTCGCACGCCTTTGTCGCGGCGCTCGGCACCTTCGCCATCACGCTCTCGCTTGGCTTCGACGTCCAAGCGCCCCGTCGCCCGCTGCTCCTTCGCTCGCTCGCGATCGGAGCGCTCATCGGCTGGGCGTTCTCCGCGCGCTTGCTCGACGGGCTGCTGTTTGCGATCGGCTGCGCCGCGGTCCTCCTCGCCCGGTCGTTCTCCGCCCTGCGCTCGGGAGCGCGCCGCGCGTTCGTGACGTCGGTCCTCGCCATCCTGCTGGGAGCCGCGCCGTTCGTCGGGCTCATCGCCGCGCACCAGAGAGCGGCCACCGGCTCGTGGACCACTCCCACGCAGCGCGAGTACTTCGTTCGTTCGGACTTTCCCGCGACCTGTCATCGCCTGGGCTTCGGCCGCGACGTGGGCTGCGAGGTCGAGCACGGTGACGATCGCGCGATGATGGGACCCGAGGGGTACACGCCGCGCTACGCCTGGGCGGTCGTGCGATCGAGAGCGATCGTGCTCGGCGACGACCTGCTCGGGCCGCCGCACCTCCTCGCGCTGGCGCTCGCGCTGGCAGCGGTCGGCACGTCGCGTCGCGCTGCGTTTTCTGCGGTGTTTTGCGGCGGGTTTACGCTCGCGTACGGGCTCTTCTACTACGGCAACGCGCCGCTGTTCGGAGCGCGGCACCTCTTTCCCCTCGCGCCGTTCGTCTACTATCTCACCGCGCGGGCCTGCGCGTTGCCTGCTCGCCGTTGGCCTGGCGTCGCTCCTGCTGCGCTCTTCGCGCTCTCGATCTTCGTCGCGACCATCGTGGGACAGAGCGTGCGATGGCGAGCAATTTTGCGGGCCGAAGGCGAGCTCGCGCAGCGGCACCCGTGGGTGCGCCCCACGATCGACCGCGCCGCGGACCCGCAGGGGATCATCGTGGTGCCCGATAACTTTCACGCGATCACCGGGTACGACCCGTGGCTCGATCGCGGGCGGCGCGTGGTGGTGACCGGCGACGACGCGGGGCTGCGCGAGCTGCGCAGGGCTCGACCGACGTGGCCCGTGTATGTCGCCACGCGCGAGCGAACGCTGGTGGTTCTTTCGTTGCCGCCCGTGCAGGACGAGGTGATGGTCGAGCTCGAAGCGATGTGGCCTTCGCTCCAGTGGCCCGTCGGGCTCAAGGCGTGGCAGTTCGAAGCGAGTCGCTTCGGCGAGCCGGTCATCGTGGGCGGAGGACGAATGCTCGCCGTCGCCCACGCTCAGCCAGGATCGAGGCTGCGCGTCGATTTCGAGCTCGCGGTCGACGGGCGCTACGTCCCCGGCATCGTCGCCTTCGCCGCTCCGACCCACGGAAACTACCGCGTCACCCTCGACGGCGCGCCCCTGCTCTTGCTCGACGGTTACAACGAGTCGCGGGTCCGTCGCTTGTACGACGGTCAGCCTGTCACGCTGCGCCGAGGCAGGCACTCGCTCTCGTTCGAGTGCGTTCGGCGCGACCCGCGATCGAGCGGAGACGACGCGCTGCTCGATCAGTTCATCGCGCGCCCAGCGCGGTGACCGACGCGCGATCGAAAGGGTGCCCGACGCCGAGCGAAAACGCTGGATGAGCGTCGAGCGCGCTCTAGCCCTTCATCAGCTCTTCGAACGCTCGATCCACGTCGTCCATCTCGGGGACGCTCGTCGCCGTCGCGCCCTTCGCGAGTCGCGCGATGCGCTCTTGAACGTCACGAAACCTCGGGTCTCGTCGCTCGGCCATGCGAAAGTACTCCGCGGCCTGCCCGAGGTCTCCGAGGAGCTCGAACGCGTTGCCCAGCTCGTAGAAGAGCCCCATCTCCTCGCGGTCCGAGCGGAGCGGCGCGGTGAGCGCCTGCTCGAACCACGGGATCGCCGCGGCCGCGTCGCCCTTCTCCATGAGACACATGCCCACCATCGTCTGCGCGAGGCACTGCTTGCGCGGCGCTTGCGCGGCCACCATGAACTCGTTCATCGCGTCGTCCGAGAGGCCCATCTCTTTGTACGCGATGCCGAGATCGTAGTGCGTGTCGGCGTCGTCCGCGGACACAACCTTTGCGACGCCCTGCTTGAACTGCGCGAACACTGTCTCGACGTCGATCATCTGATCGGCGCCAGCGAAGTGCGCGTCGCCCCCGCCCTGAACCTGCACTTCTTCCGCGAGCTTCTCGGCGAGCGCGAAGGAGTCGTCTTGTCCGTCCTGCGCCTGCGCGAGCGCTTGCACCTCGTCCCAACGCTCGGCGACGAGCGGGTGCGTCGGGTGCGCTTGCACGAGGATCCGCAGGTTTTCGAGGGCCTCGCGGTACATCCCCTGCGACACGTAGAACTCGACCTCGTCGAGCCCCGACTCGATGTCGGGCGTGAGCGCTCCGCCCTCGGCGCCTTCGACGATCGGCTCGTCGTCGATGATGCTCTCTTCTTGCGGGCTCTGCGGCGCGGCGTCGAGCGGAGCCTCTTCGTCGGGCATCGCCGCGACCTCGGCGATCCGCGCGTAGAGGTCGAGCGCCTCGGGGTTGGACGGGTCGAGGTCGATCGCGCGAAGCACGGCCCAGGTCGCCGCGTCCAGGTCGTGCGACGCGAGCACCGCCGCGACGTAGGCCCCGTGTCGAGCGGCGGCGACGCGGTCACCTTGCGCTTCGAGCACCTCGCGCAGCCGCGAGTGCACTGCGAGCGCGCGCGGATCGATCTCGAGCGCGCGCGAGAGGTGCGCGATCGCCTTCGATCGAAGGTTGTACTTCTGAAAGATCTCGACCTCGCCGACGAGCCGCGCGACGTCGGGCTGCATCGGCTCTTGCGCGATGATCTGCTCGGCGAGCTGACGGCCTTGCTCGGTCGCGACGAGCGCCGGCGTCGTGGGGGCCTGGACCGCTTGAATGCGAGGCTGGCTCTTGGGCCGCGCGGGCCCTTGCTGCGACGCGATGTTCGGCTGGATGACCGACGGCTGCGGCGTCGTCTTTCGCGTCGGCGCTGGCTGCGCCTGCGCGACCGGTTGGGGCGCGGGCGTGACCTTGCGGCTCGGCTGGGGCGTGGGCTTGCGCTGCGGCTGCGGTTGCGCGGGTCGATCGAGGGGGATCGGTGCGGATCCGGGCTCCTCGTCGACGACGATGACCTCGTCTTCGACCTCGATGTCGGGCTCGTCGCTGGCGGGGGGCGCCTTGGCTGCGTTGATCGCCTTGTTGGTCGCGTCGAGCGCGGACTTCGCGTCGTGGTCGTCGGGCGCGATCTTCAGGATCCGCTCGCAGATCGCGACGCGACGCTCGAGCTCGTTCTTCTCGAGCAAGAGTCGGGCGATCTCCTTGAGGACGCTGACCGCCTTGGGGCCCTGTCCGAGCGCGACGAACGACTCGGCGAGCATCTCGAGCACCGAGACGTCTCTGGGGTTGGCCTTGAAGACGACCTGCAGCTTCGGGAGAGCGCGCTTGGCGTCGTTGCGGTCGAGGTAGTGCTTGGCGAGATCGCGTGCGACCTTCGCGTCTTCGGGGCGGTGAAAGAGCAGTCGTTCGGTCACTCGCGCCCAGTCGTCGACGCGGTTGGCCTTGAGCAAGAGCTCGCCGCCCTTCTCGAACTCCGTCGCTGCGTCTGCGTTCTTGCCGAGCTTCGAGAGCAGCTCGGCGAGCTTGATGCGCATCGCGACGTTGCTCCCGTCGACCTGCACCATCTGGCGAACGACGCCGACGAGCTTATCGTCCGCGCCGGCTCGGGCGTAGCGAGCGGCGAGCGCCTCGAGGTTGACGAGCGCGTCGGGCACGAGCCCGAGCTGCACGTACAGCTCCGCGAGCTTCCCGTGCAGCTCGGTGAGGTTCGGGTCGATCGAGAGGATCTGCTTGTAGACGGCGATGGCCTTGAGGGCGAAGCCCTGCTCCTCGTAGCCACGGGCGACCTTCGAGTAGGTCGCGACGGCGTCTTCGCGCGCTCCTCGGCGAAACTGCAGGTCGCCGATCTTGAGCAAGATGCGGACGTCGTTGGGGTCCTCTTTGACGAGCCGCTGGTACTCCGCGATGGCCTTATCGAATTGGCCTTTCGCGGCGAACTTCTGCGCGCTGTCGAGGACCTTCTGCCGGTCGATGCTCACGGGGGACCAATTACAGGCGGAGAGGAGTGTGAAAAAAACGCTACGTGTCCGGCAAGCGACCCGTCAAGTAAGCATTCGAGTTCTCGCGGCACCGCGCCGCGACGGGAGAACCCAATGGTCGAGAGCGACGAGCATAGAACGGCAGGGACCCTGTCACCCGAAGATCGACGGGCCGCGCAGCGGATCTTGGAGTCGATCGCGAAGGACGCCGCCGCCGAACTTCTTCGTGGATTTCGCGGACAAACCAAGATCGAGTTCAAGGGGCCGGTGGACCTCGTGACCGAGTTCGATCGGCGCAGCGAGGCGGTGATTCGAGAGCGCGTCGCCCGCGAGCTGCCGGGACTTTCGCTGATCGCCGAAGAGAGCGGGGGCTCGACGCGGCCCGGCACGGCCACGCTCTTCGCAGATCCGTTGGACGGAACTACGAATTTCGCCCACGGGCACCCGATCTTCGCCGTCTCGCTGGGGCTCGTCGAAGAAGGGCAGGGTCCCACTGTGGGCGTCGTGTGCGCTCCGGTGCTCGGGTGGACGTGGAGCGCAGTGGTCGGCGACGGCGCGACGCGCAACGGCGAGCGCATCACCGTCAGCGCGCAGCAAGAGCTTCGACGGAGCCTGCTCGCGACGGGATTTCCTTATGATCGGCGCGAGGCCGACCCGGTCAACGAGCTGCAATTCGCGCAGTTTGTCGCGATCGAGCGGTACTCTGCCCAGGGAATTCGCCGGCTGGGCTCGGCCGCGTGCGACCTGTGCCTCGTCGCAGACGGCACATACGACGGGTATTGGGAGCGAAAGCTGAGCCCGTGGGACCTCGCCGGCGGGGCGGCGTGCGTATTGGCCGCAGGAGGAGCGCTCTCGTCGATCGACGGCGGCGCGGTGGACGTTGGCTCCGGCTCGATCGTTGCGACGAACGGCGCCATTCACCGCTCGCTTCTCGAAGCGCTCGCGGCGGTGCGTGATCAACGAAGGCCGTAGCTGGCGGTGCGAGGACGCCATGGCGTCGAGCGCGGCTCGATCGCTTCGTTTGCCGGACGAGCACACTTTCCCTGACCGGTGCTACACCCTCTCTGTCCCTACCGATGCTTTCGATCCGTCACGACCTTGGTTCGCGGCGCTCTCGCCTGCGAGGACTCGCGCTCACCGCGCTCGGCCTGGCGAGCGTTCATTGCGGCGCAAAGACAGGGCTCGACACGCCGGACGTCGAGTTCGAAATCGACACGGACGCGTCGGTCGACGTCTCGGACGTGGCGGACATCGTCGACGCGACGGACGTGGTGGTGGACGTCCCTCCGCGGATGGTGACGTGCAGGCCGGTTCGGTACTTCGCGCGTCTGGGCGCGGTCACCAACGTACGGCCCGACCTCGATGCGCCCGTGCTCGGAACGGGCTTCGTGTGGTCGCTCCAGAGCCGTCCGCCGATGTCCAACGGTCGGATTTTCTCGGACGGAACGGACACCGCCGTCATCACGCCCGACGTCGTCGGCGAGTTCGTTCTCTCCGTCGAGGTGCCCGCCCGTGGTCCCATGGGACCGCTTCGCTGCCAGGTCACGGTCGTCGCACAACCGCCCGATCCTCGGTGCCCCGGCTATGCGCTCGTCGAGCCACGCGTCGCCCTCATCCCTTCGTCGAGCGCGAGCATCGCTCTGGACATCAGCTTCACCGACCCGGTCCGCGTCGACGGAAGCTCGAGCGGCGCGGTCCTCGCCGAAGACCGCGTTGCGCGCGCGAGCGTCGCCGCGCTCTCTCGCGCGACTGTGGCGACGGGCGCGCAAGACGTTGTTTTGTCGCTCGAAGGCGGTCGCACCGAGTCCGACGCTCGCCGAGCGCTCGAAGCCCTCGGCTCCTCGGACTCGCTCTTCGTCGGTCGCACCTCGCAGCTTCGCTCCGGCGGAGTCGCTCGGCGCACGACGATGCGGCTTCTGGCCAACGGCGATCTGTCCGTCGACGCGGTGCGCGACGCGATCGTTCGAGGCCTCGTCGCTGGCGCGGGGGCGATCGCCCCGGTGGGACAATCGCCGGCGCGAGCGTTCACGATCGAGCTCAGCACCCTGGTGATCCCCGGGGAAAATCGCACGATCGTGCTCGTCGCCGTCGCGCCCGAGGGGCTCGTCGAAGACCTCTCGACCATCACGTCGGTGCGACTCGACGACTTCGCCAACGCGAGCGGCGTGGGCTTTCGAGGCGAGGCGCTCGACACGCGCTGCCACCAGGTTCGCGCGACGCGGCAACTCCAAGCGGACTTTCTCTGGTTCGTCGACACGTCGGGGTCGATGCTCGACGATCAGCAGCGCGTCGGCCGCACGGGACAACGGTTCTTCTTGGACCTCACGCAGGCGGGCGTGGACTTTCGCGTCGGCGTGTTTCAAGCGGGAACCCAAGAGGTCTCGCTGCAATCGGAGCCCGGCACTGCAGGCCGACGGTTCAGCTGGATTCAGGGCACGTCGCCGACGGGCGCAAAGGACCTCGCCTGGCGCGTGACCGAAGAGTCCTTCGAGGCGGGCGACAACCTGCGGCCGTATCGAACGACCCTACGCAGCGGTCAGGACGAACAGCCCGTGGGCGCGGGCGTGCTGGCGTATCAAGAGTTCGGCCGACGCGCGATGATCGGCGAGACCAACGCGGACTTCCGCATTCGGAGCTCCGCGGTTCAGGTCGCGTTCTTTGTCACGGACGAGCCGGGCGGTCCCAACGACATCGGGCGGTTCTTCGGCGCGCGGGGCGGCGGCGTGGATTGGGGCAACGACGTCAGGACGAGGACCACCAACGCGGCTGCGTTCTTTCGGACTCGTGGCGTTGTTCCGTTTGGGCTCGTGCCCGGCTCGGCGAGCACGACGTGCCCCAACGAGACCAACTTCGCGGCCTGCGTGATCCTCGAGGCGGGCGGGGCGTTTGTTCCGATCTCCGTGGCCGATTCGCGCGAGGCCGATCGCGCATTCACGCAAGCGATGACCCGAATCGTCGACGTGATCGCCGGCGCCGGCAGCGAGTTTGTCTTGCCGACCATCCCGATCAGCACCACCCTGCGCGCCCGCGTCGGAGGGACCCTCGTCCCGCGTTCGCGTCGGGACGGCTTCGACTACGAAGATCGCTCGCGAGCGCTGGTGTTTCGCGGGGTTCGATATCGCCCCATGATCGGCCAGGACGTGCGAACGGCGTACTTCGTCTGGGCGACTCCGTAGCGAAGGTCGCTCCCCAGCGCGATGCTCCCCGCGCGAACGTACCCTGACCGGGGGAATGGCCAACGTCTCCCGCGCGTACGGTGTCACGTACGTCCGGCCGACGGGCGGTGCGGATACATGGTATACTGTCACCGCCCAACGGCTCGGGGCTGTCGCGGGTCGAACCGCAAATCACGTTCGATTTTCTGCGAACGTCGCACTGAGCTGCACCACACAAAGAGGCCGTCGTGAGCGCCATCACTTGTTCGAATCCGTCCTGCGGCTATGTCGTGCAGAGCACGGACCAGAAATTCTGCCCGAAGTGCGGGGCATTTCTGCCGTTGCCCGAGCAGGCGGACCCTGCGGACCCGCTCGTCGGCCAGCCGATCCTCGACGGAAAGTACCGAATCACCTCGGTCATCGGCGAAGGCGGCATGGGCAAGGTCTACCTCGCCGAGCAGAAGATGGGCACGGCCACGCGCAAGGTCGCGATCAAGACCTTGCAGCCCGAGCTGGCGAACGACCCGCAAATCATCGCGCGATTTCACCGCGAGACGCAGACGGTCATCGAGCTCGAGCACCCGAACACCATCAAGTTCTACGACTTCGGCGACCTGCCGATGCCGGACGGAAAGAAGTTTCTCTTCATCGCCATGGAGTTCATCCAGGGCGAGACGCTCGCGCACCTGCTCGCGCGGGGACCGATCGACGGCACGCGCTCCGAGCGCATCATGACCCAGGTGTGCGGCTCGCTTCAGGAGGCGCACGAGAAGGGGATCATTCACCGCGATCTCAAGCCGGACAACATCTACCTCACGCAGAAGGGCGCGCGCGGCGACTTCGTGAAGGTGCTGGACTTCGGCATCGCGAAGCGGTCGGAGGCGGCGGACGACAAAGAGGCCAAGCTCACCAAGCAGGGCATGGTGCTCGGCACGCCGCCGTACATGTCTCCCGAGCAATTTACGGGGCAGGCGCTCGACGCACGATCCGACGTCTACGCGCTCGGCGTGATCGCGTACGAGATGCTCACCGGGCAGCTTCCCTTTACCGCGGCGACGCCGTGGGAGTGGGCGACCAAGCACTTGACCGCGCCTCCGACGCCGATCGAGCAGCAGCCGAACGGAGCCTCGGTGCCCGCGCGCTATCGCGACGCGATCATGAAGGCGCTTCGCAAGAACCGCGACGAGCGACAGAAGAACGTCATCGAGTTCTTGCAGGACTTCGCGGGCACCGCGGTGGGCGCCGTGGACTGGACCAGCTCGACCAACTTCACGAGCGCGGGTCCTCCGCAGGTTCCGCACGCGCCGAACCCGGCGTCCGCGACGGGCGGGCTCGCGCCTCCGCCGGTGCTCCCGCCGACGGGAGGGTTTACGCCGAACAACACGGTTCCGAGCCCGGTGCAGCCGCCGATGGGCGGCGGAGGGAGCCCGACGCCCAACCCGTTTGCTGCACCGGCCATGGGCGGGACAGGACCCTTTGGCGCGCAGCCGACGGGCGCAGGAGCCGCGACCGGCGGCCCGTTTGCGTCCGGTCCGATGTCTGGCGGCTACGCGCCTGCGCCGTCCAACGCGGGGTTTGCTGCGGTTCCTCCGCAGGTTCCGTCGGGCGGCGCGGGGTCCAATCCGAGCTTTCCTCAGCCGCCCAACGCGTTCGGCGCGATGGGCTCGATGGCAGGGACGTCCGCTGGCTACAACGGCATGCCTGCGCAGCCCGCGCCGAAGAAGAGCAAGGCGGGCCTCGTCGTGGCCCTCGTGCTCGGCGCGATGGTGCTCGTCGGCGGCGTCGCTGCGGCGATGATGAGCGGCGAGGACGAAGACGACAGCCACAATCACATCGCGCAGAACAACCACCAGAACGTCACGCAGAACACGACTGGGACGCAGGGCACCGGCACGGTCAACCCGATCCTCACGCCGCCCAACAACGGCACCGGAACCGTGGGGCCGCAGATCAACCCGATCCCCAACTCCGGCGACCCCAATCACAACGTCGGCACGCAAACACCGCCCAACAACGGCACGCAGACGCCGCCCAACAACGGCACGCAGACGCCGCCCAACAACGGCACCGAGACGCCGCCCAACAACGCTGGCAACAACGCTGGGAACAACAGCGGCAACAACAACGGCAACGCACCGCGCACGTCGTCTCCGGCCGTCGCAGCGGGCATGAGCGCCGTTGCGTCGGGCAACTTCCCTGGCGCGATTCGCGCGATGCAGAGCGCGAGCTCCGACGGTGACAACGCAGGAGCCGCGCGGATTCGTTCGGCGCTGCGCACGCGTGGCCGCAACCAGATCGACAACTTGATCCTCGCCGATCGTTGCTCTGCTGCGCAGGCGCTCTACCGACAGCTTCGGGCGGTGGGAGCCGCGCCGAACGCAGGCGACTCCTTCGGCGACTCCTGCCGCGCGCCCTGAGCGATCGACTCGCGCACGAAGCGTCACTCGAGAGCGCGACCTTTCAACGTTGAAACTCGACGTCGAGTCCGAGTGCAAGAGCAGCGCCAGGGGTGGTGAATTGACGCTCCTTGACCCTGCTGATTGGCGGGTGCTAACGATCATCTATTCCCGTGTATGGGTCGTCGTCGTTGGTGGATGAATCGCAGCGCGCGCGCACTTCGCGCTCGCAGCGAGAATCCCGGTGGGGGAAGCGAGACGCGCGCCGTGGTGGTGCGGTCCTCGCGACCTCGGACGCAGCAGTCCGAGGGGTGTCACGGAGCACGAAGCACGAACATGGGTAGTCACCGCGAAGCCGGTCGGCTCATGAGCTGGGCGGAGATCTGTACCTCTCGTGAGTACAGAGGTCGTTGGGTCGCGCTCGATGGAGTGCGCTACGACGAGGTCACCGCCCGACCGACCGAGGGCACCGTCGTCGACAGCGACGACGATCTCGCAGAGCTCTGCGGCCGTGTCCGAAGCAGCGATCGCCACGGATGCGCGATCTTGTACTGCGAGGAGCACGAGATTCCTGCCATGACGCCTGCGCCCAAGCGCGCGCGGATCTCGTCGAACTGATTTGCAGCACTGACGGACCAAGAGGGGCCTTCGAGACACGACGCGCTGTGGCCGCGCCTGGCGTCGCGTCACGCTCGAAGCGTGAAGCAGGCTTGCGTCGGGTGCGTCGCGGACACAAACGTCGCTCCCTCTCGCGAGATGGCGCCATGGGATCGATTCCGCACAAGTTTCCGAGGACGCCGCATTTGTTCGGCTCGATGTCGACGCGCGACGACCGCGTGTTGAGCGAGGCGGACACCGCGCGAGTGCTCAGCGAGCCGCTGTCGATCGACGAGAAGATCGACGGGGCGAACGTCGGGATCAGCTTCGACGACGACGGTGAGCTCGTGATCCAGAACCGCGGGCACTACCTCGGGCCAGGAGAGCACGCGCAGTACGGTCGACTCTGGCCGTTTGTGTACGAGCGGCTCGACGCGCTCAGGGACGCCCTCGGCGCGGAGCTGATCCTCTTTGGCGAGTGGTGCTTCGCGAGGCACTCGATCGCGTACGACGCGCTGCCTTCGTTCTTCGTCGCGTTCGACTTGTACGACAAGCGCGACGGGGGATTCTACGACCGCCTCGCACTCGAAAAAGTGTGTGATAAATCGAGCTGCGTCGCGGTTCCACAGGTGAAGCGCGGGGTTGTGTTGCGGACGACGGCGGCGCTCGACGCGCTGATCGACCGCTCGGCGTTCGGGGGTGAGCGCGCCGAGGGGCTCTACCTTCGCCGCGAGTCGGCGGGGCGACTGACCGCGCGATACAAGTGGGTCCGCAAGGACTTCACCGCAGGAATCACCGAGCACTGGAACAGCAAGCCCCTCGTCCCCAACAAGCTCTCGGGGCGATCGCGATGAACGGCTACCCTGTCGTTCTCGCGCCGGTCGCCGCGAGCGGGGCGCGCTTCAGGCTCTTCGACGACGTTCGAACGGGCCGCGTTCGCTCAGTCAGCGGGCATCCCGACCGTGCGTCGTGGGGTGAGCTCGACGCGCTCGCACGCACGCCGCAGGACCCTGGATGGCACGCGGAGGGAGACGTCCTCGTGCACACGGACATGGTGCTCGCAGAGTGCGCGACGAGCGAGCGCGAGCTCGACCGCGAAGAAGACCGCGCGCTCGTGCGGCTCGCTTGTCTCTTGCACGACATCGCCAAGCCGTACACCACGCGCAAAGACGAGGAGGTGGGCCGCGTGATCGCGCGCGGCCACGAGCGGATGGGCGGCGTTCATGTGCGGCAGGCGCTCTGCGAGAGCGGCCTGTCGGGGCGCGATCGCCGGATGCTCGCCGAGCTCGTCGCGACGCACCACCTCGTGAAGCGCGCGGTGAAGCGCGCGGACGACGAGGGCGCGGTCGCTGCGCTCGAGCGGCTCGCGGCGCGGGTCGACATGCGGCTCTTGTGGGCGCTCGAGCTCGCGGACATGCGCGGTCGCATCTGCGAGGACCGCGAAGAGCAGCTCGAGTTGGTGGCGCTGTTTCGAATGCTGTGCGAGGAGCGAGGGCTGTTCGGCTGCGGGCCGTCGCCGTGGCTCTCCGAGGACGACGTGCGTTCGATTCGCTGGGCCAGCGACGAAGCGAAGCGCTACGCCCTCGCCGAAGGGCATCGGCGTCGGCTCGCCGGGACCGTGCGAGACCGCTGGCAAGCGCTGGCGCTCGCGCACGAGCTCGCCCGCGCCGAGCCGCCGCAGGTGATCGTGACCGTCGGCGTCGCTGGCTCGGGAAAGTCCACGGCGCTCGCCGAGCTCGACGCGAGCTGGACCGTGATCTCTCCGGACGAGTGGCGCGAGGAGAACTACGGGGACGCGACCGAGCAGGGCGATCCTGCGGTCGTTCATCGCGCGTGTCGCGAGCAGTTGAAGGAGGTCCTGCGCGAAAAGGGCAGGGCGGTGTACGACGCGACCAACGTCGTCGCCGATCGACGCGCGCCGCTCGTCGAGCTGTGCCACGCGTACGGCGCGCACGTGACGCTCTGGGTGTTCGACGTCGCGCCGTCTGTCGCGCTGGCGCGCAACGCGAAGCGCGAGCGACGGGTGCCAGAGTCGGTGATCGCTCGGCAGTGCGCGAAGTTCGAGTGGCCGCTGCCCGAAGAGGCGCACGAGGTTCGCGTCTTCGAGGGGTGACGCCGGATCCAGCCTGGCCCTCGAGCGTGTCCTCGAGCGCGCTAGGGGATCATTCGTCCCGCGGCGTGCGACCGATCGAACTCTGTTCGGTAGACGGTGGCGATGTTCATATCGCGGATCCACAGGGAGTTTTCGTTGTTGGTCCAGGCGTTGGTCGACCAGTTGGCCGAGCCCGTCACGACCGTCTGGCCGTCGATCACGAGGACCTTCGAGTGCATCTCGGCCGCGCGGACGTCCACGCCCGCGGCGCGCATCGACGCGACCGCCGGGTCCATCGCGTACGGAGCGCCGACGATCCCTCGCACGCGCACGCCGCGACGATGCGCAGCGGAGAGCGCGTCGGCGATGTCCTGCCTCGTGAAGGCCGAGACCGCGAAGTCGAGCGTGCGCGTCGCCGCGCCGATCGAGGTGAGGAGCTGCGCGTGCCACCCTGGCGGCTGCGTCGACGGCGAGCGCGGCGAGAAGTACACGGCGAAGCGGGCGGCCGGCGGAGGCTCGGGCTCGGCCGCGATCGGGCCGAACATTCGCAGGTCGAACATCCGGCGAAACTCGCCCGCGTACGTCGCGACGACGCCCGCGTCCTCGAGCACGATCGCGTTGTTTTCGTCGGTGCAAAACGACCGGCGCGTGATGTTGGCGCTGCCGAGCCACAGCCTGCGTCCGTCGGCGATGACGAACTTGTGGTGCATGAGCGCCGCGCGGGCGTCGTCGATGATCTGCACGCGCGGGTGCGTCTGCAGTCGAGACAGCTCGCACATCCGCGTCCCCATCACGTTGGGGCAGCGCTCGTCGTCGGTCACGATCCTCACTTGCAGCGTCGGAACGGCGGCGAGTCGCGCGAGCACGACGTTGACGAAGCACGAGCTGTCCGCCTCGTAGAGCGCCATGTCGAGCGTGCTCGTCGCGCACGCCATCACGTCGTTGAGCTGCCGGTGCAGCGCGTCGGTTCGGGGGGTGAACACCGGCTCTTCGATCGCGGGCGCGTTGCACATCGTCGGCGTCGGAGGGCACGGGCACCAGGAGACTCCAGAGTCCGAGCGCACATCGACGCCCGAGTCCGAGCGGACGTCGACGCCGCTGTCCGCGGGGCCAACGCCGCTGTCCGCGGGGCCGACGCCGCTGTCGATCGACGCGTCCTCGGCCGTGACGTCTGGCGCGGACTGCACGTCGTTGACGCCAGTGTCCGCGGGGCGCGTGTCTGGCGCTGAGCTGTCTTGTCCGACGACTCCCTCTGGCGTGCTGCACGCGCTCAGCGCCGCGCCGAGCGCCAGACAAACACGTGAGGTCCACCTGCGGGAAAGAGCGGGCCGATCGAAAGCCATGGAATGTGAGCGTATCGTATTCCGTTGCTCTTTCGCGCCACTTCCCAGCGCGAAGCTGCGCTCGATGTGCGCCCGGTGTATACCCGGCGCCTCCAAGCGGCGAACGCGGTTGGTACGGTTGACGCGACGATGACAGACGGTGACGAGTCGAAGCCCGAGCGCGCGGCCACAAAGAAAGAGCGCGAGGTGCGAGCCCTGCCGGTCATCGCCCTGTGCGTGCTGCTCGTGACCGCGGCGCTCGCGTTGTATGTCGGTCAGCGAGCTCCGACGGGCAGCCCTGCGGGGCCGCTGCCGACGCCTGCGCGAGACGTCGATCACTACGTCGAGGGGACGCCCGCGTGGACCGCCGAGCGGTTTCTGCGCGCGTGGATGAGGCAGCAGTACAGCGTCGCCAGGGACCTGTCCGTGGGGGCGCTGCGCGATCGGTGCGAGCTGCGACAGCGCGAGCTCGATCAGCTGCCGCCCGATCAACGGGCAGAGCTCGATCGGACGCGGTCGTTTACAGCGGCGACGTTCTACGACCTCGAGCACGTCGAGACGCGCGACCTCGAGCGCGACGCTGCAGGCAGGGCGCGCAAAGAGGTTCGCGGGCAAGGGCACGCGCGCGGGGCCTACGCAGGGGTGCGCGTCGACTCGCGACGCGGGCAGACGTTTGTGCTCGTTCAGGTCGATGGTCGCTGGCGTGTCTCCGAGCGCAGCTGGGAGATCGGCGCCAACGAGCGAGACGGCGGGACAGACGGCGGCGGGCTGTAGCGAAGTCAGAGTGAGTGCTTCGTCCGACCATCGTCCTGCTTGGTTCGACGGCGTACACGCGGGTACTCGGGTGAATACTCGAGTACACAACGCTCGAGGCGTGTCTGGGATGGCGCTGCGATGAACGACGGAGCGATCGGGGGAGGGGCTCGCACGAGATCGTCAGCGAACGAAGCGCATCGCGCGGGGACTGTTCGGTGGTCCGCCCCTTGCTGTGCCATCGCTCGCGCACATCTGCGCAGAGAGAGGCTTCGTTGCTCATGGGTCGTTCGAACGCGTTGCTCTGTGTTGCCTCGTCGCTCGCGCTCGCGTTGGCGGCGTGCGCGCCCGGCGACATCGATCCCATTGTTCGTCGCGGCAACAACAACGCGGGCTCGGATGCGTCCGCGCCCGACGACCCGTCGAGCTGCGCTCCAGACGAGTACTACGTGGGCCGCGTGCGGGGACGCGTCGTGCGCGTGCGTGGTTCGCTCACGCAGCCGGTGGCCAACGCGCAGGTGACGGTGTGCGGCAGCGCGTGCATCCCAGGCGAGGCTGGGTCGGACGGGCGCTTCGACGTGGAGGTCGACCTCTGCTTTCCGGCCGAGCACGCGTATCCGCACGGGGCTGTGTTTCAAGCGGTCGGATCGGCCGAGCAGCTCGACATGTACTTCGACCCGTTCGAGGGCAACGGACGGCGGTCGATCGCGGTGGTCGATCTCGGGGACTACAATATTCCGTCGCTCGCCGGCGCAGCGACGGCGCGGATCGACATGATGTCGACGAGCGCGGTTCAGATCATGACGGCGGGCGGGGCGAGGGTTCGTTTTGTTCCGACGGCGCTCGAGCTGCCGCTCAGCGCCGAGGACATGACGGTTCGCGTGGTGGACATCGCAACGAGCGCAGCGGACTCCCTCGCTGCGCCCGGCCGCGATGATCGCCCAATGTCGTTCGTCGGGATTCACCCCGCGGACACGAAGCTCGCGCAGCCTGCGCAGATCGAGCTTCCGAACGCGCTCTCGATCGCGCCCAACACGCCGGTCGAGCTCGTCGCGCTCGGAAACCACGGCACCGAAGGGTTCGTCGCGCCCGGCGTTCTCGGCGTCGTCGGCGTCGGGACGGTCTCGGCCGACGGGAGTCGCATCGTCGGTGAGACTCGCGCGTTCGGGCTCGTTGGCTATCGCCTCTCGCGCGGCGGTCGTCCGCCGACGCAGCCCAGCGCCGACGCAGGCGTCGCCATGGACTCGGGCCGACCCGCAGACTCGGGCGTCTCGACGCCACCAACGACGCCACCAACGACCCCGCCCGTGACGCGAACGGATCGCTGCCGCTACTTCGCTCGCCAGTGCTTCGGATGCACGGCGATCCCCGAGTGCGGGTATGTGCCGGCGACCGGCGATTGCTTTCCCGGCACCGAGTCGGGCCCGGATCCGAGGCTGTCGCCCACGCGGCCAGCGACGTGGGTGTGGGATCAGAACGAGTGTTTCGCGGCGCCGATGCCCGCGCCCCCGCCGAGCGGTGACGCGTGTTCGACATCGACCGATTGCGCGAGCTGCACCGCGCGAAGCTCCTGCGGTTGGTGCGCGGGTCGCTGCCTCACGGGAACATCCCGCGGTCCCATCTCGACGACCTGCTCGGATTGGCGCTGGGTGACCACGGACTGCTCCGGCGCTCCCCCGCCGCCGCCGCCACCGCCGCCCCCTCCGCCGCCGCCGCCCGTGGACTCGGGCGTCTCGCGACCAGATGCATCGGTGCCTCCGCCCGTGGACTCCGGTGTCTCGCGGCCCGATGTGGCGACGCCTCCGCCGGCAGACTCTGGCGTGGCGCCCATGACGTGCACCCCGCCGTCGTCGAACTTCTGCGGTCGACCCGGCACCTGCAATCTCCGGCCGTTTTCGCTGACCGATGCGAACACCAACAGCCCTTGGGCGCTCTACGGCAGCGACTATTGCGCGGCGCGCGCCACGGTCATCGTCGTGAGCGCGGGCTGGTGCGGCGCGTGTCAGCGTGAAGCTCCCGAGTTCGAGTCGGTCATTCAGCGCGGCTACGCCTCGCGCGGCGTTCGCTCGGTGATCACGCTCATCGAGAACGCCGATCGCTCTCCGGCCACCGTCAGCTACGCGCTCAACTGGCAGCGTCGCTTCGGAGTCACCTCGCGCATGACGATCGACCCGACGCGGCAGGTCTCGATGGCGCTCGGGCTCTCGAGCATCTCGCTCCCGCACACGCTCGTGATCGATCGCGCCGGTCGCATCCGCCACTCGGGCTTCGCCTCGGTGTCCACGGTCCGCTCGGTGATCGATCGAATCCTCGCCGAGTGAACAGAAACGCGCTGCTGTCCCTGGGGCGGTGGTACCTTCAGCGTCGGTACGAATGACCGACTCTTCGAAGGACTTCGACGTCGACACCGTCCGACTCAACAGCCCCTTCGACGCGGGCATCTTGCGACGGCCCCGCGCAGAGCTCACCTGGCAAGGCCGCTCGGGGCCGCAGTCGGCCACGATCGAGCATCGGATGGTGCTCGGGTCTGCGCCGCACGCGGAGGTCGTCGTCACGGACAACGCGGTCTCCAAGCTGCACTGCGAGCTCGAGCCCAAGCTCGACGGCCTCTGGGTGCGGGACCTGGGATCGCGCAACGGGACGCACGTGCGCGACGTGCGCATCGTCGAGGCACGCGTGCCCGACGGAGCGACGCTGCGCGTGGGCTCGACGGTGATCACCGTTCGCTACGCGCCAGAGCCGACGGCTGTTGATTTGTGGGGCGACGTTCGCTTCGGGCCGCTGGTCGGACACAGCCCCGTGATGCGCGAGTTCTTCGCGCGCCTCGCGCGCGTGGCCAAGAGCGACGCCACGGTGCTCATCCACGGCGAGACCGGAAGCGGCAAGGAGCTCGTCGCGACAGCGCTGCACGAGGCGTCCAACCGCGCGTCGGGCCCGCTCGTCGTGGTCGACTGCGGCTCGCTCCCCGAAAATCTGCTCGAGGCCGAGCTGTTCGGACACACCCGCGGCGCGTTTACCGGCGCGACGAACGCGCGGGAAGGCGCGATCGAAGCGGCGCACGGCGGCACGGTGTTCCTTGATGAAATCGGCGAAATCCCGCTGATTTTGCAGCCAAAACTCCTGCGCGTCCTCGAGTCTCGCTCGGTCCGTCGCCTCGGAGAGAACCACTACCGCAAGGTGGACGTGCGCTTCGTGTGCGCGACGCACCGCGACCTGCGACGGATGGTCAACGCGGGGTCATTTCGCGAGGACCTCTACTTTCGCCTGGCGGTCGTGCCCGTCACGGTGCCGCCGCTGCGCGAGAGGGTCGAGGACATCCCCGTGCTCGCGCAGCACTTTCTGCCAGAGAAAGTCCCGCTCGCGTCGGTGATCGACGGCGAGACGATGCAAGAGCTCAGCGCGCGGCCGTGGCCTGGCAACGTCCGAGAGCTGCGCAACTTCGTCGATCGCGCGGTGGCGCTCGGCGCGCGCGAGGCGCTCTCGCTGAGCGAAGACGCGCTGCCTCGCCCCTCGACGGTGTCGTCGTCGATGCCGACGGTGCGGCTCGACGTCCCCTTCAAGACGCTTCGAGACGAGTGGCTCGTGTACCTCGAGCGCGCGTACATCCTGGGATTGCTCGAGCGCCACGGCGGCAACGTGACGGCGACCGCGCAGGCCGCAGGGCTCACGCGCGCGTACGTCCATCGTCTGCTTCGCAAGTACGAGATCGACCGCTGAGCTGCATGCGCGCTCAGTCGTCGTCGTTGTACTGAAGCACGTATGGAAGGGTTCGCGTTCCGTTGCCGCTGCTCGGGGTCGGTCGCGGGGTGCGCGGCGTGCGCGGTCCGCTCGGATGCGCGGCGCGAGCGGTCGTTCCGCCGTCGCTCGTCGAGCGTGCGGCGCTGGTCGTCGCGCTCGAGGGAGGCGTCACGTATAGCTCGACGTCGCGGTCCACCACGCGCTCGACGTCGAGCAGCGTGACGCCGTTGTGAACGAGCGCGAGCCGTCGCCTCGCGGGGGTCGGTGCGAGCTCGCCGTTCGCTGCGATCCGCACGCCGTCGACCGTGAGCACGGATCCCTCGGGAGCGCCCACGACGCGCAGGTGCACCGACGGCGTCGCGCCGATCGTCGCCGCGGCGCTGGTCGAGCGCGCGCGCGTCACGATCCCGAAGATGGTCAGCGTACCAAGCACCCCGCTCGACAACGCGAGGGCCAGCATCGTGCGCCGCGTTCGAATCGAGGTCCCCTCGCGGCGCCCCAGCGGAACCGCGGGCGGCGGCGCAGACACGAGCACCGACGACTCCGAAGGTGGCGCGATGCTCGAGGGCGCGGGCGACGGTTTGATGCTGTGCGGAGGGGTGCTGTAGGTCGCGATCGTCCCGGCGTCGAGCGATGGCTCGGTGGGCGGCGCGAGCTCGACCACGACGTCGCGGATCGCGTCGGTGGGCGACGCGCAGCCGAGCGCGAAGAGCTGCTGCTCGAGCGTGATCGCGACCTGCTCGGCGTCCGGCGGACGATCGCTCGGGTCGCGCGCGAGCATCTGGAGCACCAGCGACTCGAGCGCCGGGCTCACCTCCGGTCGCAGCTCCGACGGCGGCGGCGGAAGCTCGTGCAACGTCGCCCAATTGGCCATGAGCGGGTGATCGCGGTGCCAGAGCCTGCGGCCGGTGACGAGCTCCCAGAGCACGACGCCGAGGCCGTAGATGTCCGCGCGCGCGTCGACCTGGCGGCCCTCGAGCTGCTCGGGGGCCATGTAGCCGAGCTTTCCCTTCAGCTCGGTGCGCGAGGTCTGGTGCAGCTGCTCGGCGCTGCGCGCGATGCCGAAATCGAGGACTTTTACTGCGCCGTCGCGGGTCACGAAGATGTTGTGCGGCGAGACGTCGCGGTGCACGACGCGCAGCGAGTCGCCGGTCGGGTCGCGCTTCTGGTGTGCGAAGTGGAGGCCGCGCGCGGCGCCCGCGACGATCGCGCAGGCAGCTTCGATGGGCAGCGTGCGGTCGCTCGCTGTCGCCCGCGCCAACAGCGTGCGCACGTCGGCGCCGAGCAAGAACTCGAGCGCCAGCCACGGCTCGTGTTGCCCGTCTCCCTCGAAGGAGTCGAGCACCTGCACGATGTTGGCGTGCTGCAGCTGCGCGAGCAGGCGCGACTCGGCGACGAAGAGCTCTCGCAGCCTCGTGTCGTTGCGGGCGCTCGAGGTCATGCGCTTGAGCGCGACGAACCGACCGCGCGCGCCGGTCGCACGGTCGTGCGCGAGCCACAGCTCGGACATTCCGCCCGTCGCGAGCAGCTGCAATGATCGATAGCGCTCAGTGTCGGTCATCGCGGGCGACGAAAAGATGATACCACGCGCGGTGTGTACGCGAATATTCGCGGTGAGTACTGCGGTATTCATGGTGGTTCGCGCTCATTGGTTTCGAGTTCTGAAGGTGGGTCGACGATTCGTGTGAGCGTTCGCAGCGGCGAAGGTCGCCTCGGGCTTCGCGCATGCAATCTCTCTGCGCAGGTCGCGGGGGTGTTGGGCGGTCGCCAGCGGGCTGCGGGTCGTTGGCCCGCCGCGTGCTGAGGACCCCGTCGTGCGCCGAAGCGCACTCGGTTCGTACTGAAGCTCACAGACCCACCCCCCTTATCGGAGGACTCGATCCATGAAGCTCGCACGAGGAAAGCTCGCTGCGCTGGTCGTGCTCGCGCTCGCTGGCTGCGTCGAAGACTCGATTGATCTCGATCCAAACTTCGCGACGGACGAGGTCATCGGCGGAACAGTCACGCTGGACAGCCCTCACATCGGCTCGATCTCTGGCTGCACCGCGACGTTGGTCGCGCCGAACGTGATCATCACCGCCGCGCACTGCGTGGACTTTCGAAGCGGGTCGTACAGCGACACGTTTACGATCCGCGGCGCCGACGGGTCATCGCATCGTTCGCGGATCGTGGAGATCGTGAGCTACTCGCGCGGCCAGCTCGGAGCGAGCGACATCACGCTCGGGCGATTGGCGGCGGCGGTTCCCTCGAGCGTGGCGACGCCGGCGCCGCTCGCTGCGCGGGATCCATCGAACGGAGAGAGCATCACGATTTATGGCTATGGCTGCACGCGTCGAGGCAGCGGGAGCGACTGGCAGAAGCGACGCTTCTCGTTTCCGATGGGGACGACGAGCCGCAACCTCTGTCCGGGGGACTCTGGCGGTCCTGTGATCACTCCGCGCGGCGAGGTCCTGCGGATCAACAGCGGGTACTACACGCACACGGGAGAGGACATCTACGGGCACGTTCCGACCTATCACGCGCAGCTCGTCGCGCAGATCGGTCGTTGGTACAGCGGTTCGCTGCCGGGCCCGGGCGGTCCGCCTCCGACGCCGGACGCGGGCGGCGGTGACGCATCGGCGCCTCCACCGCCACCTCCGCCGCCTCCACCGCCATCGGATCGCTGCAATGCGATGGCGAACAGCTGCGGGACGTGCACCCCCATCGCGGGCTGCGGATGGTGCGGCGCCTCGAATTCGTGTGTCAGCGTCAACAGCGCTGGCAACCCGCTCACGGCGTGCGGCGGAGGATGGGCGCTCAACCCGCCGGACTGCTCGGGCGGCGGCGGCGGTGGCGGAAACTCCTGCGGGATCTACGCGCCGTTTCCCGAGTTTACGTGCCGACGGACGACCACGGGATTCGCGCGCTGCCGTCCCGGCGGATCTCCGGAGTTCTTGAACTGCCCCGCGGGCTTCTCGTGCCAGCCCGGCAGCCGCGTGTTGCGTTGCTACCGCTGAGCGATCACAGATCGCCCCAGCCGGTCGCAACGGAGGCGAGCTCGATGCGCACGACACCGGGGGTGGTGAGCGCGGAGTAGGGCAGGACCCCGCGGGTCACGGGGGCGCCTCGTACCCTGAGGAACGAGATGAATACCGCTGCGGTGCCGGCGTCCGGCGCTTCCATCGTCCAGTCCCCGTCGGGGCGGTGAACGACGGCGCGCGTGAGCAGCGGCGAGCCGGTCCACGCCTCGCCCGTGCCTGCGGCGGGAAAGATCCCGAGCGCGCTGAAGACGTACCAGGAGGACATCGTTCCTCCGTCGTCGTTGCCCGGCAGGCCTTCTGGGCCCTCGCCGTAGTATCGGTTCGTCGCGAAGCGGACCCAACGCGAGCTCGCGCTGGCGCGGCCGAGCTTGGAGCCGAGCCACGGCAGGTGCAGGCACGGCTCGTTGGAGTGCCAGTAATATCTCGCGGGAAACGGTCCTCGCGGCTCGCGCCGCGATCGATCGAAGAACTGCTCGAGCCGCGCGAGCACCGCGGCGCGGCCGCCCATGTGCGAGGCCATCGCGTCGACGTCGTGCGGCGCGTACCAGAGGTAGTGCCACGCGTTGCCCTCGACGTAGCCGTCGGTGTGCATGGTCGGATCGGCGATGGTGGCGAACGCCCCTGCGCGCGACCGTGGAACGAGCAGCTGCTGCGCAGGGTCCCACAGCGCGCGGTACGCGCCGGCGCGGGTCGTGAATCGGCGCTCGTCTGCCATTTCGCCGAGCGTCGTCGCGATCTTCGCGAGGGAGTAATCGTTGTAGCTGTACTCGAGCGTGGCCGAGACGCTGCTGTCGTCGCTGTCGCTCGGGACGTATCCGAGGCGAAGATAGTCTTCGATCGCGTCGCGCCCCGCGTAGCCGCCGAGGCGCATGACGGGCCCGTCGGCCGCGGCGCGCAGGGCGTCGTACGCAGGGCGCAGCTCGCCGAGCGCGAGGCCCCAGGCGAGTCCGTCGGCCAGGACGATGGCGGCGCTGTCGCCGAGCATTCCTCCGGTCATTCCGTGGCCGAGCGCCCACCGATCGATGCGCCCTGTGTCGCGGGCGTCCTGGACGAGCGAGCGAAACTGCTCGCGCGCGTCCTCGGGATAGAGCCACGCCACCAGCGGTTGGGCCGTGCGAAACGTGTCCCAGAGCGACCAGTCTGTGTAGTGCGCGACCGCGTCGGCCGGGGTGGGGGTGCGCACCACGCCGTCGAGCGCGCGATAGGCTCCGTCGCTGTCCTGCGCGCGCACCGGCATCTGCTGCGCGTGATAGAGCGCGGTGTAGAGCTGGCGGAGCACGGAGGGATCACGCGAGGTCGCTTCGAGGCGCGCGAGCCTTCGCTCCCACAGGGCTGTACACTCGTCGCGCACCGCGACGAACGAGCGCGCGAAGGGCGCTTCGGCCTCGAGGTTGGCCAGCGCGTGCTCGCTGTCGACGAAGGAGAGCCCGAGGCGAAGCTCGATCGCGCGCGGCGCAGTCGATGGGGGCCACTCGAGCGCGACGCCGGGCGCGGCGGCGCCGGCGGCCTCGGTGAGGGACGGGCGCAGCTCGCCAGCGGAGAAGATCGTCGCGCGCGCGGGCGCGGCTCCCTCCGGCAAGACCGCGGCGAAGTAGAGCCGAACGCCTCCGTAGCGACGAGAGTATCCGCCCTGTACTTGGGCGTGGCCAGTAATCAAGTTGCGTGTAGAATTCCAGCGAATCGCGCCCGATGACACGGTCGTGCCTGGCAGCGCGTGGGCCGCGTCGATCACGATCGTGGGGGCCGCTCCTGCAGAGAAGCTGAAGCGATAGAGCGCGGCGTTGCGGGTCGCGGTGAGCTCGGCGCGAATGCTCTCTGAACCCGAGCCCAGCGTGACCTCGTAGAGTCCCGGCGAGGCGCGCTCGGCGCTGTGCGAGAAGGAGAGGCGGCGACCGCGCTGGGTGGTGAGCGACGGGGTCATGCGATGGGCGGGCATGACGCCGACGTTTCCGTAGTCGACGATGCCGGCGCCTTGCAGGTGCAGCTGCGAGAAGCCGTCGACGAACGAGTCGTCGTACGAGTAGCCCGCGCAGTGCGCGAAGGGAGCGGCGCCGAACGCGTTCGATGTGTCGGGGCCAGGTCTCGCGAGGCCGAACGGAACCTGCGGACCGGGGTAGGTGTTGCCGACGTTGAACCCAGCGCCCCCCGTTCCGAGCAGCGGATCGACGTAGCGAACGAAGGGAGCGGTCGCGCTCACGGGCGCGAGGGGCGCGACCCTGGAGTCGACGCCTGCGTCGACGCCCGTGTCGACGCCGGAGTCGAGCGCGGTTGCGTCGCGATCCGCTGCGTCGGACGCGGCGCCGTCGGAGGGCGTCGAGCGGTCAGCCCCGTCAGCGCCGTCGGGGACGGCTGTGTCCGGCAATGGAGTAGGAGCCTGCGAGCACGCTGCCAGCAGAGCGAGCGAGCTCAGTGTTGGCGTTGCGATCGAGCGAGCCATCAGGGCCGATGGTGAAGGCGCGTCTCTCGCGACGCAAGGGAGCGCGGGACGCGGCGCGGGGCGAGGTGCATGAGTCGAGCGCGCTCGGTCCCGTTCGCGCTATCGTCGGAGCGACCATCCAATGCTTCGAAGCCCTGCCCATTCGCTGTCGCTCTCGGTGATGACGCTCGCGGCCATCGCGTGCTCCAACCCGCCGTCCGCTGCGGACGGCGCGCCGGGGGACGGCGCTGACGCGGTCGATGTTCGCGCAGACACGATTTTGCGCGAGGACGCGATCGAGCCCGCGGACGTCGCGTCGATGGACGCGGTCGTCACGGACACGGGCGTGTCAGCGGACACGGGGGTCTCGATGGACACAGGAATCCGCGCGGACGTTGCTCCTTCGGACGCGCCCGCGGCGGCGTGCAGCGAGACGGTGAGCACTGCGGCCGAGCTTCAAGCGGCCGCGCAGCGGCTCGGGCCGGGCCGCGTGCTGTGCCTCGCGCCAGGGCGCTACGTGCTCACGGCGCGCATTTCGCTCGGGGCGGGACGATCGGGGACGGCCATGGCGCCCGCGGTCATCCGCGCGAGGGACGGACGCGGGACGGTCACCGTCGACGGAGCGAACAACGAGGAGGCCTTCTTCTTCTCGGGGGCGACCTTCGTGGCGCTCGAGGGGCTCTTGATTACCGGTGGGCAATATCATGGCGTCAAGCTCGACCCGCCCAGCGCGGACATCGTCGTGCGGGACTGCGAGATCACCGACACCTTCAACGGGACCGACGCGAGCTCGCAGCTGAGCCCGATCAAGGGCTTTCAAGTCCCCAGGGTGCTCGTCGAGCGGACGCGCATTCGGTTCAGCCGACGCTGGATCGGAAACAACATTCAGGGGATCGACTGCAACGCCTGCCCCTCGTGGACCGTTCGCGACAACGAGATCTCCGATGTGCGCGCGATGGTCGGCGGCACGTCGGGAACGGCGATTCAGTTCAAGAGCGGCTCGCGCGACACGGTGATCGAGCGCAACGTCCTGCACGACAGCTTCATCGGGATCAGCTTCGGCGGCTTCGGCAACCCCATGGGCTGGTCGGGACAGCCCTGGGAGCACGTCGGCGGAGTCGTCCGAAACAACGTGATCTACCGCTGCGAAGACGCGGGGATCACCGTCCTGTACGCGCGCGACGGTCGCATCGTGAACAACACGCTGTGGGGCAACGGGTTTACGCCGGACGTCCGGCGCATGGCGATGAACCTCCGCTACCAGAACAACATCCTCGACCGCGCCCTCAATTTTCGCGACGGGACGATGGCTGCCGTGATGGCCGCCAACAACCTCGTGCTCCGGTCGCCCACCGACGGCGCGCTGTTCTTGGGCGCGATGCGCGGGGACTTTCACCTGGCCCCGGGCGCCTCGACGGCGATCGACCGCGGAATGTCGCTGGCGAGCGACGTGATGGACGACATCGACCGCGAAGCTCGACCGCGGGGCGCGGGCTTCGACATCGGCGCAGACGAGCGTTGAGGATCGGCCGCGTCGTGCGAGACTCCACGGCGCTTTGGCAGCGGAGAGAGACGAGCTCGAGCCGGGCGCGGTCGAGCACTATGACGACGCGCACTACTACGATTACACGTACCGGACGCGCACCGAGGACATCGGGTTCTACCGTCGATACGTGAGGCAACACGGGGGACCGGTGCTCGAGCTCGGCGCGGGCTCGGGGCGCGTGTCGCTTCCCCTCGTCGAAGATGGCGCTGAGCTCTGCGCGCTCGAGGCGAGCGAGGCGATGATCGAGCGCGCCCGCGCGAAGGCCAAAGAGCGCCTCGCGCCCAAGGACCGCGAGAGGCTCACGCTCGTACGCGGAGACATGCGCGAGTTTTCGCTCGGCAAGCAGTTCAACCTCGTGCTCGCGCCCTTCAACACCCTCTTGCACTTGTACGAGCCGATCGACTTTGCGCGCTGCTTTCGTTGCGTCGCCGAGCACCTGGCGCCCGGCGGGCGCTTCGTCTTCGACGTGCGGTTTCCGCAGCTCAAAGAGCTCGCGCGCGACCCCGATCGCGTCTATCGCGCCCGGCCGTTCAAGCACCCGACGCTCGGGCACAAGGTCGTGTACGAAGAGCAGTTTCGCTACGACCCGCTCAAGCAGGTGCAGCACGTGACCATTCGCTTCAAGCCCGGCGAAGGCGCGCCGCGCCGCGCCAAGACGGTCACGGTCCTTCTGTCGCAGCGGCAGATCTTTCCGAACGAGCTGAGGGCCCTGTTGTCGTTGGGAGGGCTCGAGCTGGCGGGGCGCTTCGGAGACTTCTCGGGCCGCCCTCTCGCGGACGACGACCTCGTGCAGATCGTCGTCGCCCGCAAATCGAAGGCCTAACTCACTGAACACGGAAATCACCAATGGGCGAGACAGCGACACTTTCGTGCAAGAGCCGGATCGATCGCGTCACCGTGTACGCGCGTGGCGCCGTGGTCGTGCGCACCGTCGAGCTCCCTGCGGAGCTCTCGTCCGGCCCGTGCGTGCTCGAGGTCGGCCTCGGGCGCCCGGCGCTCGATCCGCGCTCGCTGCGGGCGATCCCGCGCGGGGGCCGGTCGGTGCTGGCCATCGATGTGCGACCACGAATTCAAGCCGCCCCGCAGTCGAGGGACCTCGGCCCGCTCGAGCGCGAGGTCGAGCGGCTCGAGCGCGAGCACGAGTCGGTGCGCGCCCGCCTCGAGCGGCTCTCGGCCCGCCGCGGCGCGCTCACGGCGCTGTGGCCCGATCCGCGCCTCAGGCCCCGTCGGGCCGACGAGGACGGCGCGGCCCGCGTCAGAGACGCGCTCGCGGCCAACGCGATGATCGACGGGATGCTCGACGAGTTACACGCGCATCTGCGCGACGAAGAGCGGCGCGAGGCGCTCGTGCTGCGCGCGCTCGAAGCGGCGAAGGTCGCTCGTGATCGCGCCTCGAGCGCCGATGCGCCGAGCGGACAGGACGAGCTCGCGGCGCTCGTGCAGCTCGGAGAGGGCGCTGCTTCGCCGCTCGAATCGCTAGAAATCGAGTACGTCGTCGACGCGGCGCGCTGGTGGCCCGCGTACCGCGTGCGGCTCTCGGACAGCGCCAGGCTCGCGCACTGGACGCTCGACGCGTACGTCGCGCAAGCCTCCGGTGAAGATTGGGCCCAGGCGCTCGTGTCGCTCTCGACCGCGGACCTCGTCCGCGACGCGCGACTGCCGACGCTGCCGACGCTGCGCATCGGCCGCGCGCAGCGAAAGATCACCGCGTTTCGACCACCTCCAAGCGGGCTGGACGAGCTCTTCGCGGGCTACGACGGACACGGCGCGGACCTGCGCAGGCCCGAGCCCGTCGATCGCACGATCGCGCCGAAGCCCATCGCCATGATCGCGGACGTGCTCGACGCGCGCGCGGGGTCGGACAAGGCCGACCGCTTCGACGACGCTGACGAAGTGACGGTCGGAGCCGACGCCGGAGCGCTCGAACAGGGCGAGGGCGCGCTGCGCGAAGAAGAAGCGGTCGTCGCGCGAGCCCCGGCGGCAGCGGCATTCGCCCGGCAATCCTCGATCGAGTCGGAGAAGAAAGAGTCCCGCGCGCGCGGGGGCGCATCTCCCTTGGGATGGCGCGCCGAGCCGTCCGCGCCACCGCGGCCCCAAGAGGCGTCGGGCGAGGGCGCCCCGAGCGAGATCGACCCCGATGAGCGTTGGCTCGAGTACGACGGGCTCGAGCTCGAAGAGCCGTCGAGCGCGCGCGCCAACCGCGGGCGCCTCACGGTCTCGCAGAGCCCCAGCGACCAGCGCCTCGAGCTCGAGCGCGCTTACGGGCGATCGGCGATCGAGCGCCTCGTTGCTCCTTCGGGCACCGTGGACCCGCGCGCTGCGCGCTCGACCTTCGACCATCTGTACGACGGCGGGGCGCGGGTCGACGTGATCGCAGACGGAGCGCTACACAGGGTGTCGATCGCGCAAGCCGAGGGGCGATCGCGGCCGAGGTTTCGCGCGGTTCCCAAGGAGGACCCAGCGGTGTACCGCGAGGCCGAGGTGCAGAACCCCTTCGAGTCGCCGCTGCTCGCGGGGCCGGCGGAGGTCTTCTCGGACGACGCGCTCGTCGCGCGCACGGCCGTGGCCGCGGTCGATCGCGGAGGGACGATCGCGCTCGGCCTCGGGGTCGAAGAGCGCCTCCGGGTCGCGCGCAACGCCAAGGTCCTCGAGAGCGCGACGGGCTTGCTCGGAGGCTCGACCCAGGTCGAGCACACGATTTCAATCGAGCTGGCTTCGTCCCTCGGCGAAGCGGTGTTCGTCGACGTGATCGACCGTGTTCCTGTCGCCAAGCGAGACTCGGAGATCGAGGTCACCGTGCTCTCGAGCAAGCCGAAGGCGACGGCGTACTCGCAGGCAGACCGCGGATCGCCCGTCGACGGCGTCGCGCGCTGGACCGTCGAGCTCGCGCCTGGCACCAAGTCGTCGATCGAGTTCGCCTACCGAATCGTGTTCGCTTCGAAGCTCGAAATCGTCGGAGGAAACCGCCGTGACTGACGCGAAGCTGCTCGGTCGAGACCTCGCTCCCACCGCGAGCCGCGCCCAGCGCGTGACCTTCTTCGAGGACCGCGCCGAGGTGCGCCGCAGCGCGATCGTCACCGTCCCGCAGGGGCGCGCCGAGCTGTGGATCGCAGGCCTCTCGCCGTTCGTGGACGACGCCTCGCTGCGAGCGCGGGTGGTGCGCGGGGCGGCCACGGTCCTCGCCGCCAGCGTGCAACGACGAAGCGAGCGCGAGCGCGCGTTGTCGGACGAGGAAATCGCGCGGCTCGAGGCCGAGCTCGACGAAGCGCGACGAGAGGTCGTCCGTTGTTCGCGGGCGATCGAGCGCTGCAACGCCGACGCAGATCGAGCGAAGACGCTCGGCGAACACTGGCTGAAGGCGCTCGCCGAGGTCCCCAAGGGCGTCGGCGCCGAAGAGACAGCACGGGCGTGGCGCGAGGCGTTCGACGCGATCGTCGCGCGACAAGAGCAGGCAGCGACGCGCCTCGCCATCGAACGGACAGCGAGCGTCGAGGCTCGCCGCAGCCACGAGCGCGCAGAGCGAGCGCTGGCTCAGGGCCGCGTCGAGCGCCCGAAGCTCGTGTCGCTCGCCAGGGTGCAGTACGACGCCAGCGCCGAGGGAGAGCTCGAGATCGAGCTCGTCTATCGCGTTCCGTGCGCGCTGTGGCGGCCCGAGCACACGGCGAGGCTCGAGCTCGACGCGCGCGGCGCCGCGTCGGTGCAGTGGACCACCGCGGCGGTCCTCTGGCAGCGCACCGGCGAGCTCTGGAACGACGTAGAGCTGCGCTTCTCGACGGCGCGACCCTCGCGCGCGTCCGCCGCCCCGCTGGCGCGCGAAGAGCAGCTCGCGTGGCGAAAGAAGACCGACCACGAGCGGCATCGGGTCATCGTGGATGTGCGCGAGCAGGCCGTGCAGTCCGCGGGACTCGACCGTGGATCGCGATCGGTGAGCGAAATGCCAGGCGTCGATGATGGCGGCGAGCCCGTCGTCCTCGCGCCGAAAGAGCGCGTGTCGGTCCCGAGCAACGGTCGGCCCGTGCGCGTCGAGGTCCTGCGCGCCACGCTCGAGGCCACCGTGGATCGAGCGCTCTATCCCGAGCGCGCATCGGCGCCGCACTTGCGCGCGACCCTGACGTGGAGCGGCGCGACTCCCTTGTTGGCCGGCCCCTTGCGCGTGGCGCGCGGCGGGAGCGTCGTGGGGCGTGGTCGCGTCGCGTTCGTCGGTCAGGGAGCGCCGTTCGAAGTGGGCTTCGGCCCGGACGACGGCTTGAGGGTGCGGCGTAAGGTAGACGAGTCGCGAGAGATCGTCCCCGTGCTCGGAACGCAGAAGATCCGCCGAACGATCCGGGTGTTCGTGAGCAACCTCAGCGGCGATCCTCGATCGGTGAAGGTCGTCGAGCGCGTTCCGCTCAGCGAGATCACGGACGTCGAAGTGTTGCTCGGCGCGCACGAGGGGTGGCGCTTTCGGGCGCAGGACGCGATGCTCGAGCGCGACGTCGAGCTCGCCCCGCGCGAGGGCAAAGAGCTCTCGTTCGAGTACGAGCTGCGCGCGGGCGCCAAGGTGCTGCTCCCGTTTTGAGCCTCGCGATCAGCGGTCGATCTGCAGCGTGAAGACCGAGCCTCGGCCGAGCTCGCTGTCGACCGAGATGCGCATCGAGAGCAGCTTCGCGAGCGTGCGCACGACGCTCAACCCGAGCCCCGAGCCGCCGTGCGCTCCGATGGACTCTCGGTCGATCTGCACGTAGGGCTCGAAGACTCGGTCGATAGACTCGCGCCCGATCCCGCGGCCTGTGTCCTCGACGCGCAGCTCGAAGAGCGACGGGGCGCTGCGCAAAACGAGGGTCACGCGACCGCCGTCCTCGGTGAACTTCACGGCGTTGGCCACGAGGTTGACGAGGATTTGCACGAGCTTGGGGCGGTCCGTCTCGATGCGCGCCTGGCGGTTTTCGAGCGGTGACTCGCGGTCATTGATCTCGACCGTCACCGCCAGATCCCTTGACCCGACGAGCATGCGCGCCGTCGTCGCGACGGACTCGACGACCTCGACGAGATCAACGTTGCTCTTTCGCAGCTCGAGCGCTCGAGCCTCGTCTCGCGCGACGACGAGGAGCGAGTCGATCAGCTCGAGCAGCCCCCCGGCGCTGCTGCGAATGTTCTTGATCGCGGCGCGCTGCTTGTCGGTGATCGGGCCGTAGATCTCGTCTTCGACGAGCTCGCCCATCCCGAGGATTCCGTGCAGCGGCGTTCGAAGCTCGTGCGTGATGTTGGCGGTGAACTCGCTCTTGACGCGGCTGGCGTCGACGAGCTCTTTGTTGCGCGCCGCGAGCGCCCGCTCTTTCTCTCGGAGCCGCTGCACGATCGCTGCGATGTACGCGCCGGGCGCGATGAGGACGCCCGCGACATAGACCACGAAGACGGTGACGTGCACAGGCGAGGGATGGGCGGGGACGATCGACGTGGTCTGCGGGAGCACGCCCCCCACGACGAGCGCCACCATCGTGACGTAGAGGCCCAACGCCCCGAGGATGGTCGCCACGGTCAGGCCGACGTTCGTCAGCAGCGCCATCACGGCGACCTCGACGAAATACAGCGAAACAAGCGGCGAGAACGCGGCGCCTGTGAAGTACACCGCCCCTGTCATCACCATGACGTCGGCGAAGATGTTGAGCGCCGACATCCCGATGACGAGCCTTCGCTTCGTCAGCGCGATCCACGCGAGCGTGTTCGTGATGAACTTGGTCGCGACGAGCGCGAGCGCCCAGTCGACGCGGGACACCAACCCATACCGGTGGGCGGCGAGCGCGAACACGAGCAGCGCAGCCACCGTCGCGTAGCCCGAGTAGATGCCCGCCTGGAGCTTCGGGCGAAAGCCCTCGCTGCCGACCTCGGCGAGCGACGCCGGGAGCTTCACGGCGACTACTTTCCGATGAGGTGTCGGATGCGCGTGAGCATCGCGCCGAGCGCGAACGGCTTGACGAGGTACGCGTCCGCGTGGACGCCCTCTTTGCCGTAGCGTTGATCGTCCTCGCGTCGCAGGATCGCGCTCATCAGCACGACCGGCGCGGGCTTGGGCTCACGCTTGAGCTCGAAGCACACTTCGAAGCCGCTCTTGAGCGGCAAGAGCACGTCGCAGAGCACGAGGTCCGGCGCGATCTCGCGCGCGAGCGTGACCCCCTTCGCGCCGTCGGTCGCAGAGTGAACCTCGTATCCGTGCGCGACGAGATAGTCTCGAATCGCGCTGTGGCCAACAGGATCGTCTTCGATCACGAGGATCTTCTTGGGCGTTGCTTCCATAGCTTCCATGCTAGCGCCCGGCGCGTTTCGAAAGCGGACGATCTGCAAGCAACCAAACGGATTTGTGTGAGTAAAACTACATAGCAACGTTCACGCAGCGACGACGTTCGAGCGCGGCGCGCGGTTACCGGCAACGTCCGCGCGACGCGACGCCGACGCCTGCGTTGCTCGCGAGACACGAGTTGTCGTAGGTCCGCCCGTCGCAGCCGCACACAGGGTCGATCACGAGCGGACACGGGCCTGGCCTCCTGCACATGCCCGTCCCGCCGCACATCGGGATGCCCTGGCACGTCTCGCCGACGGCCGTGCACTCCGCGTTCGAGCGGCATCCCGAGGGGCTCACGCAAGCTCCGCGCGCGCGCACGCCGACGCCAGCGTTGTCTGCCTCGCACGCGTTGCCGTAGGTGCGTCCATCGCAGCCGCACACAGGGTCGACGACGTCGGGGCAGGGACGCATGGTGCCGCAGGCGCCGGAGCCGCCGCAGGAGGCGATCCCGAGGCACGCGAGGCGACCGCCGCACTCGGCGTTGGAGCGGCACATCGGCACGCCCGAATCTCCGACGCTCGGGCACGCGCCGCGCGAGCGCACCCCGACGCCGGCGTTGTCGGCGACGCAGTCGTTGGAGTAGGTCATGCCGTCGCAGCCGCACACCGGATCGAAGATGCGCGGGCAGAGGCGAACCGCGCCGCACATCCCTGCGCCGCCGCAGGCGAGGATGCCGAGGCAGGCGCCGCTCGCGCACTCTCTGCTGCTTCTGCAGCTTCCGCCGCTGCCCGTGTCTGTGCTCGAGGGCACGTCTGCGCCGACGCCCGTGTCTCGCGGCGGCTGCGCGTCCGCGCCGACGCCCGTGTCGATGGGGTTGGGCACATCCGCGCCGACGCCAGAGTCCCCGCCGGTCCCCGTGTCCGTCGAGACGCCGGTGTCGGTCGCGGGAGAATCGATGTCGACGCGGTCTTCGAGCGCGGCGTCCGTGCCGCTGCTGTCCGTCATCGAGACGCTGTCCGAACGCACGTCTGCTCGGCCGGTGTCCGCCGGGGAAGTGCCCGCTCCGCAGGCGGCGATCAGCGCGAGCGAACACGAAGCGAGTAGTCGAAATGATTTCATCATTTCGAGAGTCTCTCACGAGTCGCGTCGAGCGCCCACCCACGAACGATCGCGGTTTGCTCGCTATTTGTCGCGCTTTGCGGCCTCGAGCGCGCGTCGCTCGTCGGGGTGCTCGTTGTAGTACGCGTCGCGCGACTCGCGGCTGAGCGTGATCACCACGAGCCCGTCACGCTCGATCTTGGCCTGGCAGCCGAGCCTCGAGGTCGAGCGGACGTCGAAGGCCTTGTCGAGGATGTCCATCTCGTCGTCCTCGCTCTCGCTCAACAGCTCGCCGCCCTGGGTGACGTACACGTGGCAGGTGCTGCACGCGCAGACTCCGCCGCACGCGCTGCCGTGGGGGACGTGGGCGCTCTTGGAGGCGTCGAGCAGGGTGGTCCCGATGGGGACTTCGATGGTCACCGGGGCCGCAGCGGGGTCGGCGCTCGGGTTGGTGTAACGGACCGTGGGCATTTCAGTGCTCCCTCCTCGCCGTGTGCTCGGTGACGTGCGAATCGACGCCGCGCGCGTGGGCGACCTCGCTCTCGACCGAGTCGACCGAGCGGCCCTTCATGGCCTCTCGCATCGCGCGGTTCATCCTTCGTTCGGCCAGAGGAACGCTGGCTTGATCGAGCGACTCGGTCCTGCGCCGGAGCCCTTCGCTGTCTCGCGCTTGCACGGCGCGTTCGAGGGCTGCGAGCGCTCCGTCGAGCTCGGCGCGCTCGTCTTCGTCGAGCAGGTCTCCGTCCTTGGCGAGGGCCTTCTTGGTCGCTGCGATCACTTGTTCGGCCTCGACGACGCGCTCGGTGAGCTGTCGCGCGCGGAGGTCTTCTTCTGCGTGCTCGTACGATTCGAGCAGCATTTTTTCGACGTCTTCGTCGGTGAGCCCGTAGCTCGGCTTGACCTCGACCGAGTGCTCTTTGCCCGTCGCCTCGTCTTTGGCGGCCACGGTGAGCATGCCGTTCTCGTCGACGCGAAAGGTCACGAGCAGCCGCGCGGCGCCGGCGGTCTGCGGCTTGATTCCGTCGAGCTTGAAGCGCGCGAGCGAGCGGCAGTCGCGCGCGAGCTCTCGCTCGCCCTGCAGCACGTGGATGTCGAAGCCGGTCTGCCCGTCGGCGTACGTCGTGAATTGCTGCGCGCGCGCGCAGGGGATGGTGCTGTTGCGCGCGAGGATCTTCTCGACGATCCCGCCCATCGTCTCGATGCCGAGCGACAGGGGCGTGACGTCGACGACGAGGGCGTCGTGCTGCTGCGTTCCCGCGAGGATGTCTGCTTGGACGGCGGCGCCCAAGGCGACGACCTGATCGGGGTCGATGTCCGTCAGCGGCTCTTGCTGAAACAGCTTCGCGACGAAGCTGCGCACGAGCGGAACCCTCGTAGACCCTCCCACCAGCACCACGCCGTCCAGCGATTTGCCGTCGATCCCCGCGTCTTTGAGGGCGCGCTTGCACGCCGGGCCCGTCCGCTCGACCACGCCGAGGATGAGCGCGTCGAGCTCGCTCCGCGTGATGGCCTTCGCGAACGTCTTCGGCGCGGCCGAAGAGGCCAGCTCGAGCTCGAACGCGCTCTCGCTCTTGTCCGTGAGCTCGTGCTTGACGCGACGGGCCTCGAGCATCGCCGCGCGCCAGACGCCCTGATCGAAGGGCTCGCTCTGGCCCGCGAGCGCGAGCATGTGCAGCGCGACGGCGCGGTCCATGTCGTCGCCGCCGAGCTGCGAGTCGCCGCCGGTCGAACGCACTTGAAAGACGCCGTCGTCCAGCGAGAGGATGGTGATGTCGAAGGTCCCGCCGCCGAGGTCGTAGACCGCGTACGTGCCGGTGGTGCGATTGGTCCCGATGCCGTACGCGAGCGCCGCGGCGGTGGGCTCGTTGACGAGCCTGAGCACCTCGAGGCCCGCGAGTCGCGCGGCGTCCTTGGTGGCCTGTCGCTGAGCGTCATCGAAGTACGCAGGGACCGTGATGACGGCGCCCGCGATCGATCCGAGCTTGTCCTCCGCCCGGCGCTTGAGCTCTTTCAAGATCAGCGCAGAGACCTCGACCGGCGTGACCTCGCGGCCGTGCACGACGAAGCGGACGACGTTCGCCTGTCCCTCGCGGGCCGGAGCGAACTGATAGCCCCGCTCGCGCCGGGTCTCGGCGTCGTCGAAGCCTCGACCCATGTACCGCTTGACCGAGACGATGGTCTCTCGCGGTTGCGTGTAGAGGTACGCGAGGGCTTCTTTTCCCACGATGATCTGGCCGTCTGGGAGGAAGGCGACCACGCTGGGGACGATCGGATCGTCGTCGCAGTCGAGCACGCTCGTGGGCGCGCCGTCGCTCACCCACGCGACGAGGGAGTTGGTGGTGCCGAGGTCGATTCCGACCGGGGTCGGCTTCGCGCTCGGGTCGAAGATCTGCAGCAGTCCCATGGGCTTATCTTGAATTGGTGCGCACTATTCGAGCGCGTCGAGCTCGTCGCGCAAACGATAGAGGTACTTGAGTCTGACGCCTGCGTTGTACGCGCGATCGAGCCGCTCGCCCACTGGGGGAAAGCTCGTCCCGTCGAAAGCCTCTCTCAGCGCGGACTCTTCGTCGTCGATCCGCGCGTCGACGCGGCGCTGGAGCGCCTCGGCCGGGCGCCCGTCGGTGCGCGCGTCGTCGATGGCCTCGCGCAGCTCCATGATCTCCATGAGCAGGCCTGGCTCGGCGCGGGCGGTCTCGTGAATGGGTCTGCCGGCCGCCGCCAGCAGCGTCAGGACGCGGTTCATCTTGTCGCGG
This sequence comes from Deltaproteobacteria bacterium Ga0077539, assembly GCA_001465015.1. Taxonomy (GTDB): domain Bacteria; phylum Myxococcota_A; class Polyangia; order Polyangiales. The sequence continues at coordinate 80,946 of LNEO01000276.1, forward strand.
ATCAGGCGAAACGCGTCGTTGAGCGTCACGGTCTGCTCTGCGGCGAGGCGACGTTCGGCGGGCGCTTTGTCCGCGAAGCGATCGGGGTGCATCGCCCGCGACAGGTCGCGAAATCGTTGCTCGACCGCGCGCAGGTCGATGTCGAAGGTGCGCGGGAGACCGAGGGTCTCGAAGGGGTCGTTCATCGATGGGGTGCTAGACGCCGAAGCTCTCGCCGCAGCCGCAGCCGCTCGACTCTTGAGGGTTAACGAATTTGAACCCGCGTTGCATCAGCTTGACCTCGTAGTCGAGCGTCGATCCGCCGAGCAAAACGAGGCTCTTGGGGTCCACCACCACGTCGAGGCCGTCGAACGTAAACACGACGTCCTTGCTGCGGCGGACGTCAGCGAACTCGATCACGTACGCGAAGCCAGAGCAGCCTCCGCCCTTGACGCCGAGCCTGAGCGCGGCGTTGGGCGTTCCTCGCTTGGCGAGCGCCTGCTTGGCCATCGCGACGGCCTTGGGCGTGAGGATGATCGATGGAGGGGCCTTCGCGCCCGTCTCTGCGTCCGGGCTCGGCTGCGACGAAGGCGTCGATTGTGGCTGTGCTTGGACGTCAGTGTTCATGACTCAGGTGTTGCCTTCGCGACGGGACGCCTGCTTCTTGCGAAAGTCGTCGATCGCGCTCTTGATCGCGTCCTCGGCGAGGACCGAGCAGTGGATCTTGACCGGCGGGAGGTTGAGCTCCTTCGCGATCGTCTCGTTCTTGATTTCGGCCGCCTCGTCGAGGGTCTTTCCCTTGATCCACTCGGTGGCGAGCGAGCTCGACGCGATGGCCGAGCCGCAGCCGAAGGTCTTGAACTTGGCGTCTTCGATCACGCCGTCGTCGTTGACCCTGATCTGAAGCCGCATCACGTCGCCGCACGCAGGCGCGCCGACGAGGCCCGTGCCCACGTGGTCGTCGTTCTTGTCGAGCGTGCCGACGTTGCGGGGGTTTTCGTAGTGCTCGATGACCTTGTCGCTGTACGCCATGATTTCTCCAAACGGTCGGTAAAGTCTGTGGGATGGCCGCTCAGTGCGCGGTCCATGCGATGGATTTGAGGTCGATTCCCTCTTTGGCCATCTCGTAGAGCGGCGAGAGGTCGCGCAGTCGCTTGATGCTCGAGACCGTCAGGTTGGCGGCGTACTCGATCTCTTCTTCTGTGGTGAATCGACCCAACCCGAAGCGAATGCTGGTGTGGGCGAGCTCTTCTTCGACGCCGAGCGCGCGAAGGACGTACGACGGCTCGAGGCTCGCGCTCGTGCACGCTGAGCCCGACGAGACGCTGACGTTCTTGAGGGACATCAAGATCGACTCGCCTTCGACGTACGCGAAGGAGATGTTGAGGTTGTTGGGCAAGCGAAGGACCTTGCCGCTCGAGTCGATCGCAGGCCACGGGCCGTTGACGAACACCTCGTCGAGCTCTGCGGTGATCTTCTTGTAGAGGCTGTCGCGGAGCCGCGAGACGCGCGCGGCCTCGTCACGCCACTCGTGGGTGATGATCTCCGCCGCCTTTCCGAAGCCGACGATGCCAGGAACGTTGAGCGTCCCGGATCGATATCCGCGCTCGTGCCCGCCGCCGTCCATCTGCGACACGAGCCTTACGCGGGGCTTGCTGCGCCGAACGTAGAGCGCGCCGACCCCCTTGGGGCCGTACATCTTGTGCGCGGTGATCGACGCGAGGTCGACGTTCATCGACTGCACGTCGAACTCGATGCGCCCGATGCCCTGCACGGCGTCGGTGTGAAACAGCACGCCCTTTTCGCGGCAAACAGCGCCGATCTCGCGGATGGGCTGCACCGTGCCAACCTCGTTGTTGGCGAGCATGACCGAGCAGAGGATGGTGTCCGGTCGGATCGCGGCGCGGACGTGCGCGGGGTCGACGAAGCCCTGCTTGTCGACGTCGAGGTAGGTGACCTCGAAGCCCATCTTTTCGAGTCGCTTGCCCGAGTCCAGGATGGCCTTGTGCTCGATGCGCGACGTAATGATGTGCTTGCCCTTGTCGCCGTAGAACTCGGCGATGCCCTTGAGCGCGAGGTTGTCGCTCTCGGTGGCGCCCGACGTGAAGATGATCTCTTCGGGCTTGTCGGCGTTGATCATCTTGGCGATGCGCTCGCGAGCGACGCCGACGGCGGACTCGGCCTTCCAGCCAAACGCGTGGGTGCGCGAGGCGGCGTTGCCGAAATCCTCGGTGAAATAAGGCAACATCTCGTCGAGCACGCGGCGGTCCATCGGCGTGGTCGCGTGGTAGTCGAGGTAGATCGGGAGCTTGATGGCCATGATTGCGTGGGACGTCTGGTGAGGGGCGTTGGTCGCTCAGGATTTGGCGTGAAGCCCTGCGACGAGGTCTGGCGGCGAATTCTCGTGCAGCTCGCAGCGCGGGCACGAGTCGATCAGGCGCTCGGGCGCGCAGGTGTCGCAGGTGTCGAGGTAGTGAATCGAGCTCTCGAGCTCGAGCTCGAGCGCCGAGAGGCGGGCGAGCTGCGCGCGGGTGTCTTCGAGCTTCTGCTGATAGAGCGTGCGGACCTTGGCCATCGCGTTGCTGGCCGAGCCCGAGCGCTCCCACTCCGAGAGGACTTCTCGAATCGCGGGGAGCGAGAAGCCCATGTCCTGGAGTTTGGCGATCCAGCGAACGCGAAGGACCGCGCCAGCGTCGTAGAGGCGGTAGTTGCCCTTGCTGCGATCGATCGGCGAGAGGAGGCCCAGCTCTTCGTAGAGATGCAGGGCGCGCACCGTCTTCTGCGTCCGCGCGGCCAGGTCGCCGACCCGCAGCGGTTCGTTGCTCGCGCCAGCGCCGTCCACCGCAGGGTGGTCACAGGAGGTCGCGATCGGCAGACGGACGGCCATGAACCTGGCGAACCCTGACGTAAGGGTGAGTGTTTGTCAAACCCTAACGTATGGGTGAGTCATGGGGTCGACAGCGGAACTTGCTCGACCATGTCGACGTTCGCAACGATGACCGCGGCGAACGGCGAGCGGCCTCGTGCGGAGCCTGAGGTTGGAAGCAGACACGCCACGAGCTCAACCGAGCGCGTGTCGCCAACCGAAGGCGGAGCCGAAAAAAAAGCGGAGCCTGAGGTTGGAAGCAGACACGCCACGAGCTCAACCGAGCGCGTGTCGCCAACCGAAGGCGGAGCCGAAAAAAAAGCGGAAGCTCAACCGAGCGCGTGTCGCCAACCGAAGGCGGAGCCGTGATCATTCAGAGCCTGCTGTCCACGGAGACAATTCGCGCGGTGGGGTGAGCGACGCGAAGCGCGACTGCGGCGGCGACCGTCGGGGCCCCGGCGGCAGGGTTCGGGGTAAACCTCCGAGGCGTGACGTATCGAGATCCATTTGTCGCGAGGCCTCGGCTGACGGCGGCCTTTCTCCGATCGACGATCGCGCCGATCGAAGCGATGGCGGGCCCGTTCATGGGTCCCTACCTCGAGCCGTCGAAGCTGAAGGGCGCCCTCGAGTACGCCCCCCAGGCTGCCAGCGAGCAGCCGCTGGCGGTGGTCGACGATTCGATCACGGGCTCGGCGAAGGCGGGAATGCTCGTCACAGACAGCGCGGTGTACTTCTCGGAGGGGCGCTTGCGCGTGCCGGTCGAGCTGATCGTCGAGCCGCCGGTCCACACGAAGGTCCCTGGCGAGAAGGGGCAGCTTCGAACGGCGCAGGGCGTGGTGTCGTTCGACAGCACGCTCGACGAGGTGCGCCGCGCGATGTGCAACACGCTGCGAGCGATCGCCTTCTTCAACCGCGGCGGCTCGCGCTTGCGCTACGGCAACGCGCCGGTGTCGGGCCCGGTCGGTGAGATCGCCGCGCGGGTGTTGGTGCATCCGAAGTTGCCGGTCGTTCCGTCGGTCGCGATGGCGTCGGTGCACGCTGCGTCCAACGGCGCGGCAGGGTGGCTCGACTACGACAGCGGCGAAGAGCTCCTCGTGTTTCTCGATGAGTCTGGCGGGGGGCACGGCGATCGCTTCGTCGCGCTGTCCGATCGCGCGCTGCTCGCGCTCATCGACGAGCACCCAGTGATCGTGCGCTACGACTCGCTGCAGAGCGCCTCGGTGAAGACCGGCATCCTCTCGCACACGCTCACCCTCCACAGCACCTTTGGAACGTCCAAGATCGACTCGATCGCCGCCTCTGCAGCGGTGAAGCTCGTCGCGGATTTTCTGCAAGAGTTGACGAGGCTTCCGCCCGAGCTTCGGCGCTCGCTCGCGCCGATCGCTCCCGCCGCCGATGACCCGTCGGGCGCCGCCGCTGCGATGCAGATGATTTCGTGGCCAGACCTCCGCGTCGCCACGCTGCTCGAGCTCGTCCATCAGTCGGTCGCTTCGAGCGCGATGCCCGTCGAGGCGGGATGCGACATGGTCGCGCGCGTCGCTCGGTTGCAGCGCACCCTGCGCGGCGGGCACGGCAGCACCCAGGGCTGGTCGCGAACGCCGCTCTCTGCGGCGGATTTCGAGCTCTTGCTCTCGTCGGTCTTCGGCCCTCCGATTCGGCAAACGATGCTCGACGCCCGCACGGGTCTGCTCGAGTACGACGTGCGCCGCGCGGGGAGCGCCGCGGGAACGATCGCCTCCAACGTGATCGGCGTGACGCTCTTGGCGGTGGTCGGCGTCGGCTGGATCTCGACCGGCTCGGGCTCGTCGTCCACGGTTCGCGTGCGGATCATGGAGGCCCCTTTGGGCGCGGGATTTCTGCTCTCGGACGCGCAAGACAATCCGTTGGCCAAAGAGAACGCGGCGGTCGCCGGCGGGCTGCTCGAGTCGCTCGCCATGCTGAGCGCGGCCGTCCTTCTGCGAAGAGTCTTGCTCGGGTGGAATGTCTCTCCCCAGGCGCTCGTTGCAGAGCCTGTCGCGTCGCTCGACGCTCGCGCCCGCGCGCTCGTCCCACAGGTCGACCTCGCCCCGTTCAACGAGACGTAGCGCGCCCTTCGTCATGCCCACCCTCGTGTCGAAAGAAGAAGCCCTCGCGCGGATCGTCGCCGAAGGCGGACAGCCCGAGTGTCTCATGTGCGCGATCCTCGCAGGACGGGTCGGGGACCTGCACACCGTGGCTGAAGACGACGGCCTGGTCCTCATGCTCCCTCGCTACGTGCGGTGCTGGGGGCACGCGGTCGTGGTCCCCCGCGCGCACGTCACCACGTACGGCGAGTGCGGCGATGAATTGTGGGCGAGAATTCAAGCGATGGCGTTTCGCGCCGCGACCATGATCGAGGCGCTCCGAGCGCCCAAGCGCGTGTACATCACGTCCACCGGCTCGAACACGAGGGAGCTCGTGCAGACGTCGCGGCACATTCACGTGCACGTGATTCCGGTGGACACCGAAGAGGACCGCCCCGCGGACGTGTTCACGTGGGCGCATGGCGTGTGGGTCGCCGAGCGCGACGAGTGGGAGTCGCTCGCCGACGAGTACCGCGCGTATTGGGGACGTTGAACGTCCGCGAGGGGCGCCCGTCGCTCGTCGCTCGCCGCTCGCTGCCCGCTGCCCGCTGCCCGCTGCCCGTTGCCCGCTGCCCGCTGCTCGCTGCTCGTCGCTTCGGCTTTGCGCGCGACGTGTGTCTCTGCGCGCACTTTCCACACCGTTCGTGGGGAGCGATGAGCGCCCCGCGCCCTCACTTAGCAGGGAACCGGATTTCGGTTCGAAAATGCACATCCGCAGGAAAATCAGTAGCGGCGTCAACACCCAAGCGGCAACACGCTCGCCTCACGGCCAGAG
>LNEO01000277.1 GCA_001465015.1 Deltaproteobacteria bacterium Ga0077539
CGCGGGTGGGGGCTTTAGCACTGCGCCCACTGCCGCTTCACTCGCTGGCGCGCGGCAGCGCGGGTGGGGGCCGCCGCGCGGCTCGGTGACAAACGTCGTTTCGTCTCTCGATTTGCAACTCCAACTCGCTTGTTATGCCGCAGAGTTTTCGGCGCCTATGCCGCTTCCCCCCCGACCGTTGGTTCCAAGCGCGGTCGCCCTCGTGTACACGTCGATCGATGGAATACCGACGACTGGGATCGAGCGGGCTCAAGGTCTCCTCGCTGTGCTTGGGCGCGATGACCTTCGGGCAGGCCGACGAGCAATCGTTCATGCACAACGCGAGCGCCGACGAGGAGACCTCGTTCGCGATCATGGATCGCGCTCGCGAGCTCGGTATCAACTTCATCGACACCGCCGACGTCTACGGACAAGACGGCTTGAGCGAGCGCGTCACGGGGCGCTGGATCAAAGAGCGCAACGCGCGCAACGACGTGATCCTCGCGACGAAGATGCGCTTTCGCATGTGGGACGGGCCCAACGGCTCCGGCAGCTCGCGCTACCGCATTCTTCGCTGCGTCGAAGACAGCCTCCGCCGCATGCAGACCGATCGCATCGACCTGCTCCAGCTCCACATGCAGGACACCGACGTCGAAGAAGAAGAGACCATGCGGGCGCTCGATGACGTCGTGCGCCAGGGCAAGGTGCTCTACCTCGGGTGCTCGAACTACACTGCCTACCGGCTCACCGAGAGCCTCTTTGTGAGCAAGGCGCAGCACCTCGAGCGCTTCGTGGCGCTGCAAGCGCAGTACAGCCTGGTCGTGCGCGACCTCGAACGCGAGCACGTTCCCCTCTGCGAGCGTCACGGCGTCGGGCTGCTTCCGTGGTCCCCGCTCGCCGGAGGGCTGCTCTCGTGCAAGTACGAGCGCGGCACCAATGCGCCCGAAGGAACCCGCTTCTCGACGCCCCGCTGGAAGACCAACTACGCGCGCTTCGACAACGACCGCGCGTGGCGGATCGTCGATGCCCTCAAGAAGGTCGCGACCGAGCGCGGCGCGTCGCCCTCTTCCGTGGCCCTGGCGTGGCTCCTCGGTCGGCGCACGGTCAGCTCGGTGATCTTCGGCGCTCGCACCGTCGCGCAGATCGAGGACAACGCCAAAGCGATGGACGTGAAGCTCTCGGACGCCGAGATCGCCGCGCTCGACGAGGCCTCGAGCTTCGAGCTCGGCTACCCGTACGACTTCATCCAGCGCATTCAAAACCGCTGGTAATCTCCTGGTCGCGCACGAAGTCGCGCCCCGTCGCGCTTGACGCCGTAACCGAATGGACAATTATTGAGTAGTCACTTAGGAAGTCTCCAGCGGCATTCTACCCCCTCCCCTCCCATGGCCCGCCCCACGACCATCACTGACGAAGAGCTCCTCGCTGCGACCCGCGCCGCGCTGCGAGAGCACGGCGTGGCGACGACCACGGCCGAGGTCGCGCAGCGCGCGGGCGTCAGCGAAGGGACGCTGTTTCATCGCTTCGGAAGCAAGCAGGCGCTGTTTCGGGCGGCGCTGCAGAGCGTTCAACCATCGTGGGTCGACGAGCTCGATGCGCGCGTGGGCAAGGGCGACGTGTTCGCGCAGCTCGAAGAGATCGCCCACCAGGTGCTGGCCTTCTTCGACGAGATGATGCCCATGATGCTCCTGGTCGCAGGGAGCGATCAGCACGAGGCGGGGCAGCAACGAACGATGACCCACGCCATCACGGGCAAGCAGCAGAGCGAGCGACGCTTCGCCGCGTACCTCGAGGCCGAGATGCGCCTCGGGCGACTGGCGCGGCACGACGCCGAGGTCGTCGCGCTGAGCATCCTGGGCACGCTGCACTCGTACTCGTTCAACGCGTACATGCTTCGAGAGCGGGGCGATCTGGTGCTGCCGGCGCACACGTTTGTGCGCGGGTTGTTTCGTCTCTTGCACCGCGGCCTCGCGGCAACGCCCGCCGAGGACGAGGCCGGCCGCGAAATCGCCCCGAAAAAGGCCCGCAAGACAAAGCCTCGCGGCGAAGGCTGACACCCGAGGACCGTCGACGACCAGGGCGCTGCGCTGTCGAGCAACCGCGGCCCGCGACCCGCATCTGACGATCGGAGAGTTATTGAGTGAGCACTTCATCAAAAATCATCAGGACTCGGAGCGCGCCTCTCGTCGCCGTGGCGACGGGGCTGGCGCTCTCGCTCTCCGGGCTCCGCGCGGCAGACGCGCAGCCGCTCGAGCGATTTCTCACCGCTGCGCAGCGCTCGATCGACGTGCGAGAGGGCGAGCTCGTCGCGCGCCAACGGGCCGACGAGAGCACGCAGGCGCTCGGACGGCTGCTGCCGTCGCTCAGCGCGCGGGGCGCGTACACGTTCAATCAGTTCGAGGTCGGCGTAACGCTGCCGACGTCGGGCGCCGCAAACCAGATCACGATCACCCCGCGCAATCAGGTGGACCTGACCGTGAGCGTGGATGTTCCGCTGGTGGACGTCGCTGCGTGGGCGAGGCTCGACGCCGCGAGGCAGTCCGAGGCCGCGAGCCAGGTGCGCGTGCGCGCCACGCTCGATGACGTGAGCCGCTCTGTCGCGCGAAGCTACTTTCAGTGGGTCGGCGCATCGGCCCTCGTGACCGCGAGCGTACGCGCCCTCGACGTCGCGACGCGCTCGATCGAACGTCTACGGGCGCGCAACGCCGCGGGCGCCGCGCTCGTGCTCGACATCCAACGCGCTGAGGCAGAAGCCGCGCGGGCGAGGCTCACCCTCGCGGACGCGAGGCTCACCGTCGCGACCGCCGCGCGCGCGCTCGCCACGGCGACGGGGATCACTCCCACCGTCGCCCCGACGCTCGGGGACAACCTCCGAGACGAGGCTCCCCTCGCGCAATGGGAGCAAGACGCGCTGGGAACTCCCTCCGTGCGCGCCGCGATCACCGAGGCCCGCGCCGCGGGAGCGCAGGCCCGCGCCAGCTGGTGGTCGCTCGCCCCCACGGTCAACGCCACCGCGGGCGAGCGAATCACCAACGCCGCTGGATTCGGGCAGCCCGCGACGTTTACCGCGGGCGTCGCCGTCAACTGGCGCATCGATGTCACCACGGTCGCCAGCGCGCGCGCCGCAGAGAGCGTGCGCTCGGTCGCTGAGCTTCGCGTCGAGCGCGCCATCAGCGCGGCGCGCGATCAAGTCCACTCGGCGTGGTGGCAGGTGCGCACGGGCATCGAGCGCGCGCGGGCAGCGAGGGCGCAGCTCGCCGCGAGCGAGGCCGCCGCCAGCGCTGCGAGAGAGCGGCTCGCGCGGGGAGCGGGCACCGACTTCGACCTGCTCGCGGCAGAGCGCGACGCGTTCTCGGCGGAGGTCGCGCGCGTTCAAGCCGACGCAGACCTGTCGTTCGCGAGGATCTCGCTGCGCCTCTCCGCAGGACGATCCCTCGTCGAGGGAGGCGCGCGATGAGCGCCGAGCGAACCTTCGCAAAGCCCATCATGGGCCGCGCGTCGTTGCTGACGCGGCTTCGCGTGATGGCGGCCATCGCCGTTCGCATGATGCTCCACGATCGGCTCAAGAGCCTCGGGACGCTCATCGGCGTGGTCTTCGCCACGCTGCTGGCGAACCAGCAAGGCGGGACCTTCCTCGGGCTCATGCAGAAGAACGTGATGCTCGTGTCGAACACGCGCGCGGACCTGTGGATCGTTCCGCGCACGCTGCCCACGTTGCAGGCGTCTGCACCCATGTCCATCTCGACGCTGCATCGCGCGCGGGTCGCCCCCGGCGTGGCGTGGGCCGAGCCGCTCGCGTACGGCGTCGCGAGCATGAAGATCCCCGGCGGCGGGACCGAGCAGCTCACCCTCGTGGGCGCTCGCTTGCCCCGCGGCGCAGGCGGCCCGTGGAACGTCGTTCGCGGCGACGTCACGGCGCTTCGCGAGCCGGGCGCAGTCTTCTTCGAAGACTCCGAGCGCGAGAAGTACGGCGGGCTCAACCTCCACTCGCAGCGCGAGCTCAACGGTCGCACCGTGCACGCGGCGGGCTTCACCTGGGGACTGATTCCCTTCGGACCCGCGTACGCCTTCGCCGAGTACGACACCGCGAGCGACCTGCTCGGACTCGCGCGGGACCAGACGCACTTCGTGCTAGTGGGCGTGGATTCGGGCGCGCGTCCCGACGCGGTGCGCGACGAGCTTCGACGACGGTTGCCCGACGCTCAGGTGCTCACGCGCGCTGAGTTCGAACGCAAGATCATCCTGTATATTCTCACGCAGACCGCGATCGGCGTGAGCTTCGGGACGAGCACCCTCTTCGGTCTCATCGTCGGGTTCGTGATCGTGGCGCTGACGATGTTCTCGTCGGTGATCGACAACCTGCGCGAGTTCGGGACGCTCAAGGCCGTCGGCGTGACCAACGGCGAGCTCGCCGTGCTCTTGCTCGTGCAGAGCGCTCTCTTCGCGCTCTTCGGAACGATCCTCGGCCTCGCGCTCGTCTCGCGCATGGCCGAGGGAATTCGCTCGGCAAACCTCGCCATGGTCCTGCCCCCGTGGCTCTTCGCGGGGACCTTCGTGGCCATGCTGGTCATGTGCGTCCTCGCCTCTTCGCTCGCTCTCGCACGGGTCCGTCGGATCGAGCCAGGAATGGTGTTTCGATGAACGACCTCGCAGTCGACGCGCGGGCAATCACCAAGTCCTACGGCGATGGTGCCCTCTCGTTTCTCGCGCTGAAGGGCGTGGACTTCTCCGTCCGTCAGGGTGAGTTCGTCATGCTCGTGGGCCCTTCGGGCTCGGGCAAGACCACGCTCCTGTCCATCCTCGGCTGCGTGCTCACGCCCAGCACGGGCTCGCTCTCGCTCTTCGGTCGCTCGGTCACCGACGCGCCCACCTCGGCGCTCGCTGCGCTGCGCCTGCAGAACATCGGCTTCATCTTTCAGGGCCACAACCTCGTCGCGGGCCTCACCGTGGTCGAGAACGTCGAGCTCTTGCTCGAGCTGCGCGGTCGCTCGCACTCTGCGGCGCGCCGCGAGGCGATGGAGCTGCTCGCCGCCGTCGGCCTCGCTGACAAATCCGAGCGAAAGCCCAGCGATTTGTCCGGCGGACAGCGGCAGCGCGTCGCGATCGCGCGGGCGCTCGCCGGCAGCCCTCCGCTCATCCTCGCCGACGAACCCACGGCGAGCTTGGACGCGCAGGCAGGCCTGATGGTGACGACCTTGCTGAGAGACCTTGCCACGCAGCGCGGCCACACCGTCGTCGTGGTCACGCACGACAACCGCATCTTTCACCTGGCAGACCGCATCGTCCACATCGAGGATGGGCTGATCAACGACCGCCGCGAACACTGAGCTTCGAGAGAACGAACGAAGGCATCGACCATGAAGAGCAATCGAGTCATTACGTTGAAGCGTCTGGGCGCGACGGTCGTCACGCTCGCGCTCGTGTCCACCGTCGTGCGCGCGGTGAGCGGCCAGCCCTCGACCGTGGCGCGACCGACCGACGCGGCGCGATCGTCGCGAATGCTCGTCGGCAGCGCGGATCAGAGAGACCCGCAGCGCGCGAGCGCCAACGCCGGTTGGATCTCGGGCAACGCCGTGATCGAGCCGGCCGATCGCGAGGTCCGCGTCGCTGCGTCGGTCCCCGGACGCATCCGAGAGGTGCTCGTTCGCGAGGGCGCGCAGGTGCGTCGCGGCGACCCGCTGATCGAGCTCGACTCCGAAGCAGAGCGCGCGGGGCTCGCCGCCGCGGAGGCGGACGTGACCGTCTCGCGCGCCGAGCTCACGCGAACCCTCCGTGGAAACCGCCGCGAAGACCAGGACGCCGCCACGGCCGAGACCGAAGCCGCCCGCGCGCGCGCAGAGCTCTCGGCCTCGCAGTTCACCCGCACCGACGCCCTCTCGCGCAGCGGAAACGCCACACAAGACGAGCTCGACCGCGCTCGGCGTCAGACCGAAGTCGATCGCGCGACGCTGCGTCAGCTCGACGCGCGACGACGCGCGGTTGTTTCGGGATCCCGACGCGAAGACATCGCCCTCGCGGTCGCGCGAGTGCGGGCAGCGGAGGCGAGACGCGAACAAGCGCGAGCGACGCTCGAGAGACTCACGGTGCGCGCGCCGCTCGACGCGACGGTCTTGCAGCTCAAGGTGCGCGCGGGCGAATACGCGTCTCCCTCGGGCGATCCGCTGATGGTGCTCGGCGACACGCGGACCCTCCGCGCGCGGATCGACGTCGACGAGCGCGAGTTCGCTGGGATCATCGTGGGCGCCGAGGGCTACGTCACCGCGGACGCCTTCGGAGCGCGGCGCTTCGCGGGCCGGGTCGTGGACGTCGCGCGACGCTTCGGTCGTCGCAACATTCGCACGGACGACCCGGCCGAGCGCGTCGACACCAAGATCCTCGAGGTGGTCATCGCGCTCGACGATCGCGAGCCGCTCTTGCCAGGGCAGCGCGTCGTGGGCTTTCTCTCGAGCCGCGCGGCGCGGTGAGCGCATTTGATTTCGTGTGCGTGACGCTCACGGGGCCAGAGCGGCCCGGCGCTCGTCCTGCGTACACCCATCGAGCCGCGTGTCCGCCGCGAAGCGCTCGCTGAATCGCCGCACGATCGCGCCGTACGGGTCGTCGTCTCCGTCGCGCGCGCCCCACTCGAAGCCGTCGCGCTCGTGAAAATCAGGGTTCCAGTGAAGCCCCCAGGGCATCGCAGCGGCGACCGCGTCGATCGACAAGGCCGTCGCGAGCCAATACTCGTACGCGTCTCGCCGAGCCTCGAGCGACGGGTGCCTCGAGGCCATGAGCCCGAACTCTTCGAAGAGCACGGGCTTGTCCCACTGCGCGGCGATCGCCGCGTGCTCTCGCAGCCATCGCGCGCCGCCCTCCCGCGCCATCGCGTTCGGAACGCGCCAGTGATCCGGATACCAGTGCACCGTCGCCGCGTCGATCGCAGGATCGCTCACCACGCGGCGAAAGCTCTCTCCGCGGGCGCGGTTCAGGAGCCGGTCGTCGAGGTGGTTCCAGTAGCGCGCGTCGTAGCCGCGCGTGTCTGCGTCGTAGCCCTCGTCGCCAGCGACCACGAGCTGCCGCGCGCCCGCTTGTTTCACGGCCACCGCGAGCTCGTGCAGAAAGCCTGCGAACGTCAGGCCTCCGTCGCCGAGGTTGGTTCCCCTTGGCTCGTTGACGAGCTCCCACGCGAGGATCGTCGGCTCCTCGCCGTACGTCCGCCCGGTGACCGTGTTGCGCCTGCGCACGATCGCGCTGAAGTACCCCGCCAGCGCCTGTCGAAACCGCGGCTCTCGCATCGCCAGCGCGCGATGGTCGTAGTCCGACGGCAGCCCCAGCCACTCGAGGTACCGAGGAAATCCCCCGTAATCGCCCCAGTAATTCGAGAGCACCATCACCAGCAAGACGTCCCGCTCGGCCGCCTCTGCGATCACCCGATCGAGGGCGACCAGCCCCGGCTCGCGCAGCACGCCCAGCGCGCTCTGGATCGTCGCCGCGTCGTCGACGCGCTCGTTGAACGCCGCCACGCGCAGCGCTCGCACGCCGTTGGCTTGCGCTCGCTCGAAGGTCCTGCGCACGGTGTGAAGCGACCCCGTCCAGCCCAGCGCGCGCCGAGCGCTCTCTTCTTGCAGGTGAAACGCGCTCGATCCGACGAGCCTCAGCCGCGCCCCGTCGCGCACGAGGCACACCCCTCGACGCGTCACGAGCCCGCGCGCCCTCCCGACGCTCGTCGCGCTCGGCGCGCTTGTCGCGCTCGCGTCGTTGCCGCCGTCCGTCGCGCGGGCGTCGCTCGCGTCGACCGACGCGTCTGCTTGCGATGTTGTTCTCCCGCGCGCTCGGGTGACGGTCGCGATCGATGGAGCACAAGAAATCAAGAACGCTGTGAAAAGAGAGGCCATGTGCGAGCGCGGGCTGCTCTTCGCGCGCGCTTCTCTCACCGAACGCACGCGCCGGGGCCGCTCGATCCTGCGCGCCGCACGCACGTGAGCCCCGTCGGGCAGCGTCCCTCTGCGCCGCATGCGGGGAGACACGCGCGCAGCGACGATCCCCTTGGCGCGACGGGCGTCCCGTAGGGGCCCGGGTGCTCGAGCTCGAGCTCCGTTGTTCTTTCGGGGCACGGGCGAGAGACCACGAGGTACGGGTCGAGCGGCGGAACGCACACCCCCACCCCTGGGCGCTCGCGGACCGCTCCGCAGACCCCGCCGCCGTGCGCCGCGCAAAACGCATCGTCACCGGGCGTGCACTGGCGCACCCAGCGATCGGCTTCGCTCGGCGTCGTGTGGTCGTCGCGCACGACCGGCAGCGACAACGGCGCGGGCGCAGCGATCGCCCCCGCGGGGTGCAGCGCAGCGTCGACGAGCTGGTAGTCCCCGAGCCGAATCGTGTTGAGCGACACGAACTGCAGCGCCGGCGGCTCGGTGGGGCAGGGCGTCGTGCGGTCCGTCGGCGGCACCGGTCCCGTGAAGCGGGCTCGAACGCGCACTCTCAGCTGCGCTCCTTCGCGGTCCACGGTGCTGTACATCATGCGATAGCCGCACGGCAGATGGGCGGCGGCGATCACGTCTGGGGACGAGCCGGTCGTCGCCGGCCACTGCGGAACAAACAGCCACGCCAGCGGCGCGTCCATCTCGCGCCCCGACGCAGACCGCCCCCCGACCGGCGCCAGCACCTGGGGAACGAGGATCGCCGCCCCATCGGCCCCGCCGTCCGCCCGTCCGCCGGCGCCGTTCGCCGCGCCCTGGGGCCGTTTGCACCCGCAGAACAACAGCGCAACAGCGATCCATGCAATCCGTGAAGACGCCACTGGTGATGCGACCGGGAGGGTGCCAGATCCCGCCCCGCCTCGCATCTGTCTCGTCACGCTTTGACACAGCGAGCACGGCGGCGGTAGAAACCGCGCCGCACTGAATCGTCATTCAGTGACTCGATTCAATTCATCTCTCGGAGGATCCGCCATGGCCGTCGACGTCAAGGACCTGTTCAACAACAAGCTCAAGAGCGCAGTCGAAACCGCGCCCGACGCCGCGAAGAAGATCGGCGGGACCTACCAGCTCAACATCGGCGGCGCCGGCAGCTGGTTCATCGACCTCGCGTCGGACAAGCCCGGCGTGACCGAGGGCACCGGCTCGAGCCCGAGCTGCACGATCGAGATCGCCGAGCCGGACTTTCAAACGCTCGTCGCCAACCCGCAGAGCGAGGGCATGAAGCTCTTCTTCGCTGGCAAGCTCAAGGTCAAGGGCGACCAGATGAAGGCGATGAACCTCCAGAAGCTCTTCGCCCTCGCGAAGTGAGCCGCCCCCTCGAGGGCGTGCGCGTGCTCGACCTCACGCGCCTTCTGCCCGGACCGCTCGCGACCCTCGCGCTCGCCGACCTCGGCGCGCGCGTGGACAAGATCGAAGACCCCGGCCCCGGTGACTACCTGCGGCACATGCCGCCGCAGCACGACGGGATCAATGGGGCTTTTCTCGCGCTCAACCGCGACAAGCGCGCGGGAGTCTTGGACCTGAAGAGCCCGGGCGGGCAAGGCGCGCTCTTGCGCATGGCTCGCTCGTACGACGTCTTGGTCGAGAGCTTTCGTCCCGGCGTGCTCGCGCGCCTCGGGCTCTCGCACGAGAGGCTTCTTCAAGAGAACCCGCGCTTGATTGTGTGTGCCATTACGGGCTACGGCCAAGACGGCCCGCTCGTCGATCGCGCGGGGCACGACGTCAACTACCTCGCGCGCGCGGGCGTGCTCGCTGTGACGGGGCCCGCAGACGGTCCTCCCGCGGTGTCCGGCGCACAAATGGCTGACGTCGCGGGCGGATCGCTCTGGGCGATCTCGGGCATTCTCGCCGCGCTCTTCGCGCGAGAGCGCACGGGAAAAGGTCGCGTCGTCGACGTGGCGATGTGCGAAGGGGCTGTTCCCTTGGCGGCGTTCGCGATGGGCTCGGTGCTCGCAGAGCAGAAGAGCCCTCCGCGCGGCGCGCACTTTCTCGACGGCGGAATCGCCCCGTACAACACCTACCAGACGAGCGACGGGCGCTTCGTGGCGCTCGGCGCGCTCGAGCCGAAGTTCTGGACGAAATTCTGCGCGGTCGTCGGCCTCGATGCGTCGATGCAGGACCTCGCTCCAGGGCCGCACCAAGGCGAGCTGAAGGCCCGCGTCGCCGCCGTCATCGCCACGCGAACGCGCGACGAGTGGGCCGCTGTGGGGGCGGCCAACGACTGTTGCCTCGAGCCCGTGCTCGCGCCCGAAGAGCTCGCGAGCGACCCGCAGCACCGAGCGCGAGGAATGTTCTTCGAGCTCGAAGGCGGAAGGTACTTCCGCACTCCCCTCGCCGCGCGCGACGCGCTTGCAGAGCGCGCCCACGCAGCGGGCGCAGACACCGACGCGATCTTGTCCGAGTGCGGCTTCAGCGCCGACGAGATCGCTGCGTTGCGCGAGAGCGGCGCTGCGCGCTGAGTGTCCCCTCGCTCAGCGAACGATGTGTCGTAGCGAGTAGCTCATCCCCGACGGGTTGCGGCGCTCGTCGATGATGACAGCGTTGAGCCCGCGCGGCGCGACGATGTTGTTCAATCGCGAGCCGAAGTTGAGGGTGTCCGCGCCCGTTCCCGTGCCGGCGCAGTTGGTCCCGCCCATCGCAGGACCATCGTCGTTGCAGCCGAATTCAGCGCCCGACTGCGCGCTCCACAGGTACATGATCGGGTCGTAGTCGGTCGTCCCGCTGCGGCGCACGTAGCTGCCCATGTCGCTCTGGCAGAGCGAGAAGAACTGCGCTTGCCCGCCGCACGTGATGAAGTACCGCACGTCTTCGCCCGATGGGCCGAGGTTGCTCGTGCACGTGCTCGACGTTCGTCGCGAGCCCGAAATGAGCACCGTCGAGCTCGTGGTGCCGGTTCCCGAAAGCGCGGTGGAGTACACGAAGGCGCCGAACGTCATCGGGATTCGTTGCACGTGCAGCGTAAACGCCCCTGCGCCGCAGCCGCCCACGCTGATGTAGTACGTCCCCGCGTTGAGCACCGCGCTCAAGCGGCTCTGCAACGAAGACGTGAAGCCGCCAGCCAGGCAACCTCCGTCGTCGTTGCACGCGCCCGCCACAACCGTGCCGGTGCTCGTGACGAACTGCAGGATCGTGTCGAACGACGATCCCGCGGTGTCCGCGTACACGATCGACCGTTCGGAGAGCGTAAACGAGTACCAAACGTCCCCGCGGTTGGTGCACGTCCAACAAGAGGGCGAAGGGCCGTCGTACGTCGCGCCCGTGGTGGTCCCCGTGCGAGTCACTTCGGCGTTGCCGAGCGCGAGCGCGATCGCGCTCGTGCGCGCGTTGTTCGCGGGTGCTGTGGTGCACCCCTCGTCGGTCATCCCGTTGCAGTTGTCGTCCATCGAGTTTCCGCACGTCTCGGACGCGGCGGGGCGAACCTCTCCAGTGCACGTGGTCGGCCACGTGCGCGACGCCGTGCATGTCTGCGAACCCCCGCGGCAGATGCCCATGCCCATCGTGCCCGCAGGGCCCGTGTAGCAGGTGCGCGTCATGCCGGGCGTGCAGTCGCCGCACATCTCATCGGTCATGCCGTTGCAGTTGTCGTCCATCATGTTGCCGCACATTTCGCTGCTCGGACGGACTTCGCCCGTGCATCCGCCCCACGTGCGACCCGCTCCGCAGGTCTGCGATCCCGCGCGGCAGATGCCCATGCCCATCGTGCCCGCAGGGCCCGTGTAGCAAGAGCGCATCTCGCCCGGCATGCAGTCGCCGCACATCTCGTCGATCGAGCCGTTGCAGTTGTCGTCTTGCGCGTTTCCGCAGGTCTCCATGGGCTGCGGAGTCACTTCTCCTGGGCACGAGGAGAGCCACATGCGCATCGTCCCGCAGGTCTGCGTTCCCTCGCGACAGAGGCCGCGGCCAGAGGTCCCAGCGGGGCCCGAGTAACAGGGGCGCGTCTCGCCCGCCGTGCACTCGCCGCACATCTCGTCGGTCATGCCATTGCAGTTGTCGTCCTGCATATTTCCGCACACTTCGACCTGCGGAACGACCTCGCCCGTACACGTCGCGGGCCACATTCGCATGCCGTCGCACGTCTGCATGCCGCCGCGACACGCGCCGACGCCCATCGTCATCGCGGGACCCGAGTAGCAAGCCCGCGACATGCCGGACGTGCACTCGCCGCACCCTTCGTCGACCATGCCGTTGCAGTTGTCGTCCTGCGCGTTTCCGCAGGTCTCCATGGCCGCGGGCGTGCGCTCTCCGACGCACGACGCGCTCCACGTCCGCGACGCCGAGCACGTCTGAACGCCGATGCGACAGACCCCTTGCCCGTCGGTTCCGGGCTCACCCGTATAACAATCCCGCGTTTCTCCAGGAACGCACGAGCCCCCGATCACCATCGAATCGACGCCGGTGTCCGAGCGCGAAGGTCGGTCCGCGCTCGCGTCCCTTCCGGGCGTGTTCGTCTCGATCTGCGCGCAGCCTGTCAGCACGCTGGCGAGCAGGAGCGCTGTCGATGCGGAGGATGCAAACGACACGAAGCGTCGCCGCGGCGTTTCGAAGGCAAGGCGGTTCATCGGAGCGGTGATGATACCGCGGATCGACCCCCGCAACGCCAGCCGCGCGTCGCCTTCGGGTCCGGAATACGGTACGCAATCGCCATGACAGTCCGCGCACCGGCGCGAAAGCAACCTCCCCGCGACGAGCTGACTCGCTTCGTCGCGACGCTCCGGACGAAGCTCCAGCGCGCTCGCGCGATCGGCGACCGCGAGGCTCGCGCGCTCACCGCCTTGAGCCGCGCTGCGATTCAGGCGGGCGCCACAGGGATCGATGTGACGTTGACCCCGCGCGGTCTTTTTGTGTCCCTCGAGCCCGTCGACGACGCTGGTCCAGCGATCCTGACGTTGTCGGACAGGCTCGCGGCGCAGCTCCGAACCGCGTTCGAGACCGCCGTCGTGCGCGTGGACTTCGCCGAGCGCCCGCAGCTGCCCAAGCCCGACTCGCTCTCGTCTGCGCAGCGCGAGGCCGTCGCCCTGGCCCGCGACTGGCTCGCGCGCGTCGTGGCGATGGAGGGAGAGTGCCTCGCGCGCGAGGGCGAGACGCGCCACGAGAAGGGCGTGCACGAGCTGCGCATCGCCGTCCGTCGTTGTCGGACCGCGCTGCGTTGGCTCGCGCGCTCGACGAAGGACCCCAGGCTCGAAGAGGTCGTCTCCGCGCTGCGGACGCTCGGAGCCGCGGCGGGACCCTTGCGCGACGCCGATGTGATCCACGCGATGCTGAAGAAACGCGCCCCCAAAGGCGCGGCGCGTGACGCCGCGATGGCTGCGGTGCTCGAGGCCCGCGCGGCTCGAGAGAAGGCGTTCGACCGTCACCTGCGCGCGAGAGGACACCGCGCGTCCATGCGCAGAGCGGACGAGGCGCTCGCGGCGCTCGCGGCGCCCTCGACGACGGCCAGCGACGGAGCGCTCTCGGATCCCGCGCGCAGCCAAGAGCGCGCAGGCCGTTCGCTGCAGCGGTTCTTCGATCGAGAGCTGCGTCGCATCCACGAGAGACTCGAGGGCGACCTCACGGTGGACGAGGGCTACCACGACGTTCGCAGGCAGCTACGCCGCGTACGCGACGTCATCGACCTGTGCGGGGCCTCGCTCGGCGCGCGGCGGCTTCGCTGGCGCAGTCGGCTGCAGCCGATTCAATCGCTGCTCGGGTCGCTCAACGACGTGGCGAGCGCGCGGACGATGCTCGATCCGACGGGCGCCCCGACCCGCGAGGTTGTGCAGTGGCTCAAAACGCGCCGCGCCGCCGCGCTGACCGAGCTCGCGACGCCGCTCGCAGTGCTGGCTGCGCTCGTGATCGCGCGTTGACCGTTCAGTGCTCGGTGCCGGTCTTGCCCGGCGTGACCGCTTCCATGCTCATCGAGCTGGCGCGCTTGCCGCGACGCAAGAACGTGCCGGACCCGCGAGACTGCGTGCTGAATCGCTCGCAGAGGGGGCCGAGTCCGAGCGGCTTCCAGATGACCGTGCCGAGCCCGTGCGCGCGGCAGAGCACCTTGGCGTCGGTGCCTCCGGTCGCGAAGGTCAGCTCGAGCTCGGGGAGATGCTGCTGAAGCGCCTCCGCCAGCGTCGCGCCATCCATGTCGGGCAACGCGAGGTCGATCAGGGCGCGCGCCCACTGACCACCCGCCTCCACGGCTGCCAACGCAGCCGCGGCTGTGTCGTACGCGTCGACGCCGATGCCCCTCGCGCGCAACGCGCGGATGATCGACTGACGAAGTTCTTCTTCGTGCTCAACGAGCAAAACACGTGACGCCATAGCAAAACCTCCAGCAGAGGAAACCGAACCTCCGCATTATAGCGCCCAGGTCCCGCCCGAAGTCACGGTGAATTCGCATGGGTAAAACCACAAACCGGCGTGACTTCGCGGTCTTGCGTTGGATGACGGCGCTTTACGCACTGATTCGATCGCGATAACATGCTCCGACATTTCTGTACGAGAGCGTCTGAGCGCGTGTTGGACGAGAGTCAGCGCACCTGGGGAGTGGCCATGCAAGACGATCAATGGGCTTCGGAGAAGAATCCGTGGTGACTCGCGAGCGGACCTCTTCGTCGTCGCGTCGCCCTTCGTCCACGAGCACGCCGATGTCCGGCGCGACCGCGGCGCTGCAGTCTCGTGGCGGTGCCCGCGTTCATCGTCGATGAGCTGGGCTATCTGCAGGGGTGCAACGAGCTGTTCGAGTCGATTTCGCTTGTTCCGCACGAGATCTTGCTCGGGCGAGAGTGGTGGCAGGCGTTTGCCGCGCGCTCCGCTGAGCGTGCGCGGGAGCTGCACGAGTCGATCGTGCGCGGAGGCGAGCCGCGCGGCGCGCCCGAGCTCGATCTGTATCGCAGCGACGGCGAGGCGATTCGCTTGTCGATCCATTGGCTGTGCGTTCACGAGCCGACGACGCGCAGGCCGCTGTGGACCTTTGCGTTGCACGAGCTCGTCTCGAGCGAAGCCAACAAGAGCGCTTCCGCTCGCGAAGGCGGACTGTCGAGCTCCGAGCTGCTCGCGCTGGCGGCCATCGAGCTCGACGAGCTCGCGCGCGACGCGGTCGAAGAGCACAGAGCCACGCTCGTCGCGAGGCTCTCTGGCATCAGCGACTCGCTGCGCGCTGCGTCCCCCGGCGGGCAAGCGTCGCTCCCGCTCGCGGACGTGATCAAGCGAGGGCTATCGTCGATGCTCGCGGACCCCAAACGAGGCGTGCGGCTGAAGGTCGAGACCACTCGAACGGTCCGAGCGCAGCCAGTGGATCCCGCGCGGATTTTCGCGCTCGTCGTCGGCGACGCGCGCAGGCGCTCGCCTCTCGAGCCTGTGCAGGTGCGCGTGGCCGAGTGTGCGTTGGGCGTCAGCGTCGAAGTGATCGACGCAGGCTCGCCGGTCGACGCCGAGCTTCAGTCCCGCGTGTGCGCGCCGAAGGTGCTCGATCGAAAAGAAGGTACGGCGCCGCCGCTCGAGATCGCCGCGGCGCTCGTGCACGCCCTCGGGGGGCGCTTCGAGATCGAGAGCGTGCTCGGACGCGGGGTGCGCGTGCGATTTTCGCTTCCGTCGCAGTGAGCACGGAGCTGCTGTAAGCGACGCCGAAGGTTGGAAGAAGACACGCCACGGGTTCACTCGAGCGCGTGTCGCCAACCGAAGGCGGCGCTGAAATCAAGCGACGCCGAAGGTTGGAAGAAGACACGCCACGGGTTCACTCGAGCGCGTGTCGCCAACCGAAGGCGGCGCTGAAATCAAGCGACGCCGAAGGGGTTCACTCGAGCGCGTGTCGCCAACCGAAGGCGGCGCTGCTCTACGCGCGGAGCTGCACGGCGAGCGCGAAGACGAGGGCGGTCGTCGCGAGCGCGGCGACACCGTAGACAGCGACGCGGCTGGCGCCCGAGCCGCGCAGCAGCCCCTCGCGCTCGAGCGTTCTGCTCGAGTTTTTCGCGGCGCGCAGCATGAGCGCGGCGAGCGCGCACAGCGCCAGGGCGTTGACCCACAGCGCGCGACGGCGGCTTTGCGCCCTGCGATCCTCGCGGTGATCGAGCGCTGCTTGCGCGCCGTCGTGGACGATGGTGATGCCTGGTAATGGCGGCGTGGGCGCGGAGATGCGCGCGAAGTACTCGCCGAGCGGCGTCGCGGCGCACGGAGAGAGCCCGGGTGGAGTGCGCTTCCACGCGCCAGACACGCGCTCGAAATCGGTCGACGCCGACGCGAGGGCCCACGCGGTGTCCGCGCCGAGCGAGACGCGCGCGGTCGCTGTGCGCTCGCTCTCCGACGGCAACACATGCTGCTCCCACCGCAGCGGACCTCGATCGTCGCCGCTCACGACGTAGGCGACGAGCCCGCCGAGCGGGTGGCCCAGGGTCATGGTGTCGCCCTCGATGCGCGTGGTGATCGCTCCTGGCGCGAGCGGCAGTCGAAAGCGGTGCTCTTCGCCGTTGAAGCGAAGCAGCACTGGCGCGGCGAGGCCGCCGGGACGCGCGTAGAGCGCGGTGATTCCACAGGCGTCGAGGACGGCGCGCTCGGGGCCGATCGAGAGC
This sequence comes from Deltaproteobacteria bacterium Ga0077539, assembly GCA_001465015.1. Lineage (GTDB taxonomy): Bacteria > Myxococcota_A > Polyangia > Polyangiales. The sequence goes on from LNEO01000277.1 coordinate 16,472, forward strand.
GTGGGGTCGTCGGCGGCGACGTTGACCGTTGTTCCCGCGAGAGCCGAGCCGCCGTTGAAGAGCGCAGCGCCGCCCACCTCCGGCGTCAGCACGTAGCCTTCGACGGCGACGTCGATCCTCGCCCGCCCCTGGTCGCTCAACGCGAAGCGAGGCATCGCGGGGTCGGCCGTCACTGCTGCGGCGACCTCGAATCCGTCCGCGCGCACCGTGAGCCGCAACGGAAAGCGCGCGTTCGCGACGGTCACGAGCACCCACGGGCTACGTCCGACGCGCGTTGCTTCGACGACGCGCGTCGTTCTGTCGGCGCACTCGGCGCGAACGTGGACGGACAGAGGCGCGCGCCAGTTGCGTGTGCCTCCGTCCTCGAGCGCGACCCGCAGCAACAGCGGTCGGCCATCGGACGCTCCGCGCATTCGCTCGATCCGAAGCCCGCGCGCCGTCACCCCGCCCGGCGGAACGATCGCGATCGCCCCTGCGATCGCCGCGATCACCGCGAGCGCGAGCACCCACCGCGACGAGCCGTCGCCCTTGCCTTCAACGCGCGTCGCGTTCTCGTCGCTCACAGCGCGCACTCTACAACCTGGACTCGTTGCCAACCAAGGACACATGTAAACAAAGTTGGCAAATCGTATCGGGTAGAGAGACAATCTTGTTGGCAATCAAAGGTTGCTCGTGCATCGTCATCGGACGGGAGGTCGTGTTTGAAGAATCTCACCCTTGGTCCCGGGCAGCTCGTCGCATCGCGGTATCGCCTCGTCGCCCCGCTCGGTCGAGGCTCGCAGGGCTCTGTGTGGGAGGCGCTCGACCAGCGCGAGGACGGACGCGTTTGCGCGCTCAAGTTCGCTGGTGACGCCGACGTACGCGCCGAGCTCGAGGCGCTCGCGAGCGTCGAGCACCCGTCGCTTCCGCGCGTGCTCGACGTCGGATCGCACGAAGACGCGCTGTTCTTCGTGCTCGAGCGCATCGTTGGCCAGCCGCTCGACAAGGTCGTCGGCGCCCCGGCGATCACGCGCGCGCTCTTCTCCGTGGCCGAGGCGCTCGCTGCTGTGCACGACGCCGGGCTCGTTCACGGCGACGTAAAGCCCGCGAACATCCTGGTCGGCTCGGGCACAGGCTCCGCCGAGCGCGCGTGGCTCGTTGATTTCGGCCTCGCGCAACGCGCAGCGCGCCCCTCGCTCGTGCAGGGCTCGCTCGCGTTCATGGCGCCCGAGCTCATCGCGGGTGAGCGCGGACCCGCCGCAGACCTCTACGCGCTCGGCGTGAGCGCCGCGTGGGCGCTGTGCCGAACGCACCCCCTCGTCGACGACCCTCACGATCGCTCCTCGCTGCTCGCGGCGATCGCGCGGCGCGCGCCTGTTCGAGCCCTCTTGCGCGAGCGCGTCGCCGAGCCGCTGCGCGACGCGGTCCTGGCGTTGCTCGCGTTCGAGCCCGCTCAGCGCGGCAGCGCGCGAACCTTCCTCGCGCGGCTCGCGCGCGACACCGCGTGGCTCTCTCCCGCGCAGAAGCACCGCGCCGCCGCCGCCGACCTCGCCCGACGAGAGGTCGCGCCGCTCGTGGGGCGAGACCACGCCCTCGAGGTCGCGCGCGACGCGCTGTCTGGCGCGCTCGTTCGCGCAGAGGGCCTCGGCGTCGTCCTCGTCGGCCCCGAAGGAAGCGGCCGCGCTCGCCTCGCCAGCGAAGCGCTTCGCGCGACCCGCGTGCTCCTCGCGGCGCGCGGCGCCCTGTGCGACGTCGTCGATGAGCTCGTCGCCGAGCCGCAACGCCCGACGATCGTGCGCTTGATCGACGCCGAGCCCGCGCGCGTGCGAGCGACCATCGACGCCCTCGCGCGGCTTCGTCGCTTCGCGCAGACCTCGCAGCCCATCGCGCTGCTCGCCACGACCTCGAACCCGACCGATGAACACGAGCGCGCCGCGCTCTCGAAGGACACAGCGCTCGTCGCCCTCGGCCCCCTCGCGCGCCAGGACATCCGCGGGCTGCTCTCGTCGATCACCGGACGATCCATCGCGGATGCCGCGCTCGACGCCTATTTCGAGCGCGGCGACGCGTTGCCTGGACGCGTCGCGACCCTCGCGCTCGCGCTCGCGCCGGCAGAGGCCTCGACGGTCACATCCGTCGAGCTCGCCGCCGTTCGCGCGAGGCTCGATGACCCGGCGAAGCGCGCATCGACCCTCGAGCCCATCGCCGCGGAGGCCTACGCGCGTCTCGTCGTCGCGGGCTCGGCGATCGCCGTGAGAGCGCTCGATCAGGACCCCGCCGTCGCGCGTCGCGCCGCTGCTGCTCTTGCCCGCGTCGGACTCGCGCAGACCGACGGCGCTCGCATCGACCTCGCTGCTACGCCGATCGTCGCGACCGCCCTCGACGCTCGATGGAGCGCTCCGGCGCGCGCCCTGGCTCGCGCGCTCGACGACGCGTCGTGGGCAGACCCCGGTCCTCGCGCGCGCATCGCGTGGGTCCTCGGCGACCGCGCGACCTCGGCGCGCATCGCTCGCGCCCTCGGCCTCGATCGCTCGCTCTCTCTCCGCGAGCGCGCCGCGTGGCTCGCGCTGGCGCTGGCCGCTGACCCTGACGCTCGAGACGCCGTGGCGCTCGCGCTCGCGCTCGGAAGGACGCTCACGTGGCTCGGCGAGAGCGCGCAGGCCGAAGAGGTCCTCGCGACGCTGACGGCGACGCCCGAGGTGCTCCTCGCGCGAATCGACGCGCTGCGCAGCCGCGGCGCCAACGATCGCGCTCGTGAGCTCACCGCCGAGCTCGAGCGCGCTGGTTCGAACAGCGCGCGCGTCGCCGTCGCCGCGTTGTCTGCGCGCTGGAAGCTCGAAGCCGGCGCCCTCGACGAAGCTCGCGCGGCGCTCGAGGGCGCGCCGCTCTCTGCGGAGACCGACGGGGCCATCGCGCTTCGCTGGATCGAGGTTCGCACGCACCTCGCGCTCGCGGAGGCAGACACGGCCCGGGGAGACGAGCTGCTGGCCTCTGCGACGCCGCTGCTCGACGGGGCGGACGATCGCGTGCGAGCCCGATTCGATTCGCTGCGGGGGATGCTCGCGCAGCTCCGAGGCGAGAGCGCTCGAGCCCGAGAGCACTATGGCAGCGCGTGGACGCTCGCGGACCGCGCAGGGGACGCGCGCTCGGCCGCGACGTACGCGGTCAACCTCGGGATCGCCGAGTGGATCCGCGGCGCGCTCGGCGAGGCGCGCTCGTGGCTCGAGCGCGGCGTGCGCTCGCTCGCTGCGTTTGGAACGGCGTACGAGCTCGCCCGCGCCCTCGCCAACCTCGCGATGCTCGAGTCGCTCGTCGGCGAGCGAGAGCGCGCGCGTGAGCTCGCGACGCGCGCCGAACGCGCGGCGATCGAGTCCAAGGACCCCATCGCGCTGCTCGGCGCTCGCGTCGTCGAGGCCGAGTGCACGCTCGTCGGGATGCAGTTCGCCGAGACCCTCGCGGCGCTCGCGGCGCAAGAGCGATCCGAAGGTCGCAGCGCGGCGGCGGACGAGACCATTGCCCGCGCCGCGCTCGCCGCGGCAAACGCAGGCGAAACAAGCGCTGTGACAGAATATGTCTCGACGCTCTCCGACGCCAGCGGCGCCCACGCTGCGCTGGCTCTCGTGGCGCACGCGGTGCTCACGGGTCGCGACGAGGCGACGGTGCTCGCGCGGATCGAAGGCGCGCGCGCTGCGATCAGCGCGGACCCTGGGCCCGAGCACGAGCTGGCGCTCTTGCGCTGGAAGAGCCGCGCCCAGACGGTCGACCCCGCGTTGGCCGCGAGCGCTCGCGCTTCGTACGAGTCGCGGATCGACGCGCTGGCGCGGTCGCTGCCCGACGAGTCCGCGGCGATGTTTCGCGACGCGCACCCGCTCGTGCGCTCGCGGCGCAAAGAGGATCGATCGTCGGGCGACGATGGGGTCTCGCTCGCCCCCGCGTCGCTCAAGTGGAGGAGGCTCGCGGAGATCGCGCGCGAGCTCAACTCCGAGCACCGGCTGAGGCCGCTGCTCGAGCGCGTGATGGACGCGATCGTCGAGCTCACCGGCGGAACGCGCGGGTTTCTCCTGCTCGCGGGCCCCGACGGGACCCTGCGCGTTCGCGCGGCTCGCAACCTGGGTCGCAGAGATCTGGCCGAGGGTGAGGGCTCTCCATCGCGATCCATCGCCGAGCGCGTCGCGCGTACGGGCGAGGCGATCCTCACGGTCGACGCGAGCAGCGACGGAGCGCTGAGCACGTTCGAGTCGGTGACCGCCATGCAGCTGCGCTCGGTGCTGGCCGTGCCGCTCGTGGTCCACGGCGTCTCGAGCGGCACTGTGTACGTCGACGATCGCTTTCGCGTAGGAGCCTTCGGGCAGGGCGCCCTCGAGGTCGCGCGCGAGTTCGCCGAAGCGGCGGCGCTGGCCATCCACAACGCCAGGAGCGGCGCGCGTCTGCGTCGCGCGCTGCGAAAGAGCGAGCGCCTGTCGAGGGCCCTGGCCAAGCGCGTCGAGAGCCAGAGCGTCGAGCTCGAGGCGACGAGGCGCGCCCTGGTCACCGAGCACGAGCCTCGAGGCAAGTACGACGCGATCGTGGGCCGCGGCTCGGCGATGCGAAGGACGCTCGCGCTCTGCGATCGCGTCGCGGCCACGGCGGTGTCCGTGCTGCTGCTCGGCGAGTCGGGGACGGGCAAAGAGCTCGTCGCTCGCGCGATTCATCAGAACTCGCCGCGCGCGAAGAAGCCGTTCGTCGCGGTCAACTGCGCGGCGATCACCGAGACGCTGCTCGAGAGCGAGCTGTTCGGTCACCTCCGCGGCGCGTTCACCGGCGCGGATCGGGCGCGGCAGGGGCTCTTCGAGGTCGCTGACGGCGGGACGCTCTTTCTCGACGAGGTCGGCGAGATGTCCCCGGGCATGCAAGCCAAGCTGCTCCGCGTGCTGCAAGACGGCGAGGTGCGCCCCATCGGAGGCACGCTCTCGCGCAAGGTCGACGTTCGCGTGATCGCGGCGACGCTGCGCGATTTGCCCAAGCTCGTCGAGAAGGGCACGTTTCGCGAAGACCTCTACTACCGGCTCGCCGTGCTCACGGTGAACGTCCCTTCGCTGCGAGAGCGACGCGAGGACGTCCCGGTGCTCGTTCAGTTCTTTCTCGGCAAGCACGGGCGCTCGGAGGTGAAGGTCGATCGCCGCGCGATGGCGCGCCTCGTCGACTACGCGTGGCCGGGCAACGTGCGCCAGCTCGAAAACGAAGTCCTCCGCGCCGCGCTCTTGTGCGACGGAACGCTGCGAGAGAGCGACCTCGACCCCAAGCTCATCGCGCGCGAGCTCGACCCCGACGCGCCCGCGCGCAGCGCCTTGGACCTGCGCGGCGCGGTCGAAGACCTCGAGCGCAAGCTCGTCGAACGCGCCCTCCGCGAGTGCCGGGGAAACCAGTCGAAGGCCGCCATCGCCCTCGGCCTCTCGCGCTTCGGGCTGCAAAAAATGCTCAAGCGCTTGCGCCTCGAAGAGTCTGCGCGCGCCGCGCGCGCTTGACCCTCCAACGTCTCGGCGCCGCGAAATCCCTGCGCCACGGCCGGCCGCTCGCGCCCCGCGGAGATCCGCTGTCTGTGTTGTCCGTGTTGTCCGTTCGTTGCGCGCGACCGCGAGAGTCGGCTACCTCAGTAGCTATGAATCGCGCGCGGCTTTCGTTCTTGCTCTCTGCGGGCTTCTCGCTTGGCCTCTCTGCGTGTCCTGGGAGCACCAACACGCCAGACACTGGCGTCCCGGTGCCCGATGTGACGACCGTCGCAGACGTTCTCAGCGACGCTGGGCTCGACACCCGACCGCCGCCCTACGACGCGGGCCCCCCGCCGACGTGTACGATCGCCGCCGAGGCGCGGCACATCGTCGATCGGCCAGGAGGAAATCGCCTCGCGGACCCGTCGCAGCTCCTCGCGGTCGAGGGCGGCTACCTCGTCGCGACGAAGTACCTCGAAGAGCGACCGGCGAGCGCCGACGGCGGCGTGGGTGACGCGAGCGTCGACAGCGGCATGATCGTGCCTTTCGAGATCGTCTCGGATCGATCGATCGTCCTGCCGCTCGGCGCCGACGGAGCGCCACGCGCGCCGGTCACGCTCTACGAGGGCGCGCCCATGATGACCACGACCTCTCCGCCGCGCCTCCACCGCACGCCCACCGGCGCCCTCGCGATCCTCCAAGAGATCCGTGGCAGCGCGAGCTCGACGGACTTCTTGCTGCGCTTGCACGCGGCCGCCGTCGCCAACGACGGGACCGCGTCGCCCGCGCGCGTGATCCGCGAGCGGGTCGCCCTGCCGGACACGACCGTGATGGGCGCGGGCATCTTCGGAACGACCTCTCGCGTCGAGAGCGTGGGCGACGGCGGCCTCGTCGCCGCTTCGCCGATCTCGATCCTTCTTGATTTGATGGGTCAGAACGCGCGCCCCACGGACGTGCTGCTCACCAACTCGTGGCCCACCGAAGTGTTCGAGCAGCGGATGCGAACGCGCTCGGACAACGGCGCGGTGCTCGTGTATCGACGCGGCACGCAGATGGCCTTCATCCCGTTCGACTCGCGTGGAGTCCCCGAGGCCACCGGGACCTTCGACGTCGTCGGCGCGAACGTTCCGACGCTCGATGACTCCGCGGCGCTGGGCGACGGCGTGATCGGCGCATGGTCGCGCAACATCGCAGGCACGACCGAGGTCCACGTCGTCGTCGCTGGCAACGACCATCGCTTGCGCTTGGATCAGGAGCTCGAGCGATTCTCGGGCGAAGGTCCCACGGTGGTCTCCGTGGTCGCCGCGTATGGAGGCGCCGCGCTCGTGTGGCGCCGCGGGGTCGACATGCGCGCCCGCGTCCGCGTCGCCATCGTCGCCCCCGACGGAACCGTCCGCGTCCCTCCCATGGACCTCGTCTCTGCGGCGAACATCGAGGGCCGCATCGCGGTCGTATCCGAAGGTCGCCAGCTCACCTTCGTGGCCCGCGACGGAATCCGCGCCGATCGCTGGGGCTACACCTTCGGCCGCGCTTGCTTGCCCTCGATGTGATCATTGGTACTGCGCTCGCCAGGATCCCTTCGTCCAGCGCCAGCCGAAGAGCGACGCGCACAGCGCTGTCTCGAGCACGAAGCCCCACCAGCCGCCGACCGCGCCGAGGCCCAGCTGCTTTCCGAGCAGCCACGCTGCGCCAGGGATGCAGCACCACGCGATGGTCGTTCCGCAGAGGGCGACGAAGCGCACGTCCTTGGCGCCGCGCAAGAGACCGCGCAGCACCATGTTCGCCGCGTCGAGCGTCTGAAAGAGCGCCGCGACCACGAGCAGCCGCGTGGCCACGGGCACCACGCGAGGATCGTCGCTGAAGAACCGCGCGATCGCCGCTCCTCCGAAGAGAAACACCATCCCGCAGAGCGTCATGAACGCCAGCGCCGCTCGAAGCGCCTCTTTCGCCACGCGATCGGCCTCGGCGAGGTCGCGCCGTCCGAGCGAGCGCCCGACGAGCACGCACGCCGCCTCGCTCATCGCGAAGCCGGGCAGAAAGCTCGCCCGAATCGCCATGAGCGCGACCTGGTGCGCCGCCATCTCCGCGGGCCCCATCGAGCCGAGCACCAACGTAAACGTCGTAAACGCCAGGTTCTCTGCGAGAAAGTGCGCTCCCGTCGGGACGCCCAACGTCGCCACTTCGCGCAGCGCCGCGCCGAGCCCGAGCGAGGGCACGAGCCCTTCTCGCCGCGACACGCGCACGGTGTAAGCCACGAGCCCCGCGGCCTCGACCCACTCGGTGAGCGCCGTCGCGTAGCCCGCGCCCGCGACGCCGAGCGCAGGGAGCCCGAAGCGCCCGTAGATCAACGCGTACGCGAGCGTCCCGTTGAACACGTTGGCGAGCAGACCCGCGATCATCGTCGCCCGCGCGTCTCCAACCGCTTGTCGGTACTGCACCATCGCGCTCACGACGAACATCGCCGGCGCGCCGAGCGCCCTGGCCGCCGCGAACTCCGCCGCCACGCGCGCAGTCGCCGCAGAAACGCCCAGCGCCCGAAAGATCCCTTCGGGCGCGCGCGTCACCGCGATCACCACTACGCCGAGCGCGAGGCCCGCGAGCACGCCCGCTTGCGCGTAGCGAACGCCGTCGCCCGCGCGCCCTTCGCCGATGGCGTACGCCGCGCGAACCTTCACGCCGCGCATCAGCCCCAGGGCCAACGCGTAGCCGAGAAAGAGAACGACGGTGGCCGTTCCGACGCCCGCGAGCGCCTCGGCTCCGAGGCCGCCCACGAGCTTGGTGTCCACCAGCCCGAGCGCGCTCTCTCCGAGCATCGCCGCTGCGATCGGCACCGCGAGCTTCGCGAGCGCGCTGCGCGTCTCGCGCGCCTTCAACTGTTGTAGTTCACCTTCGCCTTCGCGCGCTCTCTTCGCGCGAGCAGCTCTACGCGCAGCTCTGCGCGCGAGCCGTTTGCTGACCGCGGACAACACGACGACACCTCTCTGTCGACCCACCGCAGAACGCTCTGTCTGCGATCGGTGCGCGAGTGTCTGGCGCGATGCACGCTCGAAGCGCCGAGCGAGATCGTCGCCAGGCAGCGCACGATTTGCACGCGAAGTCGATTCGTCAACCCCACCGACGCTCGAACGAACGAGCAAATTGATTATATGTGCTACGGCCTGAGCATCGCGAACGCGTGCGCCCAGTCGTTCTTCAAGAATCCAAACGCGCACCACAGCTGGCAGAGCGCTTCGACCGCGTGGCCGAGCCTGGCGGGCCCGGCGTCCTCCACGTTCCACCCGAGCTCTTTGGCGAGCGCGCTCGCCGTCTCCTTCGCCGCCGCGTCGTCGCCGCAGATGAACATCGAGGGTGTCCCTCCCTTCAGCGCTGGCTTCACCATGAGCGCCGAGCCTACGGAGTTGAACCACTTGACCAGCTTCGCGTCGGGCGCGGCTCGCTGCAGTCGCTCGATGAGCGACTCGTTGGCCGCGGTGAAATACGGCAGCATCCCCCCTTCGGGCGCGCCGCTGATGGGGTTGCACGTGTCCAAGACCACCTTGCCTGCGAGCGCGCCGGCGAGCTCTTTCACGAGCCCCTCTGCGACGTCGCCCTTCACCGCGAGCACGACCACTTCGGAGAACGCCGTGACATCCGCGAAGCGCCCCTCGCGAATCCCTGTCGCCTCGGAGAATGGCCCGAGCTTCGTCCCTTCGCGACTGCCGATACGCACGTCGTGCCCGAGCTCCGCGAGGCCCTTGGCGAGCGTCTGACCAACCATACCCGAGCCGAGAACACCGATCTTCATGCGTGATCCTCCGTGTGAGGCGCGGAGCGTACAGCACAACGGGTGCGGTACGATGCGCGGCAGATGTCGAACGACGCTCAAGGATCTCCGGGCAACCTCGCCGGGCGGCGAATCCGCTATTTGCCTCACGGGCTCGTGCGACGCCTCAGCGGGGCATCGATCGGGTCGATGGTCCTGTCGTGCCTTCTCGCGGTCGCCGGCTCGTTGATGTTTCCTGGGGTAGCGCCGCCGTGGATCGCGGTGCCGTTTCTCCTCTTGCTCGTGCTGAGCGGCGGGCTCTTCACCGCGGCGGCGCTGGCCCAGATCTGGACCTGGATCGCGCCGTCGGCGCATCGATCGGTGGCGATCGAGGCGGACGGACTCACGATCGTCGGTCCGCTGGGCGGGCGACTCGTGAAGCGAAGCGAGCTCGCCGGGGGATGGGTGCAGCGGAGCTCGCGCGGCTTCGAGGTCGCGCTGAGAACCAAGCGCGGAAACGTGCTCAACCTCGCGGTCGGATCCGAGCCAGAAGGCGAGGCGGTGCTCGACGCGTTGGGAGTTCACCCAGACAAGCGAGCGCTCGAGATGCCGCTCGGCAGCGCGCTGCGCAGCATCCTCGGCGCGATCACGTCGTTTGTTCCCGCGAGCTGCGCGGGGACGATCGGCGCGCTGACGTTCGAATCGCTGTTCAAGCTCCCCAGCGCGACGACCGGCTTGTTGATCTTCGCCCTCACGGCGTTGTCGATGATCGCGATCGCGAAGGTGACGGCGGCGCCCGTCATCGAAGTCGGCGTGGACGGCGTGTCCGTGTCGCGGCCGTTCTCCAGCGATTTCATCCCGTTCTCGAAGATCCAGCGCGCCGCGGTAAACGGCAACGTCATCGACGTGGCGCTGGTCGATGGCAGAAATCGCGCGATCGCTTCGATGGCCGAGCGCGCGGTCCTCGACGCGATCGTCGAGCGAATCAACCAGGGAGCCACGCGCGCCCGATTGCGCGCATCGCCGACCGCTCGCCTCGCGATGCTCGACCGCGAGGGCCGGGATTTTTCCGCGTGGCTCGAGCACCTGAAGACGCTCGCGGTCGCGCGCGACGACTATCGATACGTCACGCTCACCCGAGAAGAGCTGTCCGCCGTGCTCGATGACGCGCTCGCGTCACCCGAGCGCAGGATCGCTGCGGCGTACGTGCTCGCGCAGCTCGATCGAGGCTCGGTCACCGAGCGCGTCCGCGTGGTGGTCGAGAAGAGCGCCAACGACGCTGTGTGCCGGGCGCTCGAGCGCGCCGCAGAAGGAACGCTCGACGAACAAGCGTACGCCGAAGCGACGCGCGACTACGTGCGCGTCGGGGCGTGACACGTTCTTGAAAACGTGTGGCATATAGCGGCGAGCGCGCTCAAAAGCGAGGGGGCGGCTGGCCGCTCGCCAGGGCGACCAACGTCGCGAAGAACTGCTTGACGTTCTTCTCGTTGCGCCCCCAGTCGAACACTTGCGTCGGCATCGAGCACTCCGACCGGACTTGGAGGCGGTCGGCCGCGAGCCGCGTGACCGTGATGTTCTCGCCCCACGAGCCGAACGAGAGCGATGCCGATACACGAAACTGTGCGCCGTCGGGGGTCCCTGTGCCGCTCCAGCCCATCGTCTGCAGCGCTTGCCAGATGACGCCCGGCGGCAGCGTCGCGGGAATCATGAAGTCTTCTTGGTGATACGCAGGAAATCCAACGGCCATTGCGATCGAGGATCCTAGCTCTTTTCGGCCCTCGCGCGTAGCTCTGCAGAGAGCGCCACGGCGTCAGCGCTTCGCCACACGGCGTCGAGCGTCGCTGCGTCGGTGATCGGCGCGGGCGGAGCGCTCTGTCGCATCGCTCGTAGTCGCCCGCCCGCTTCGCTGAGACGATCGGCGAACGCGGCGTCGGTCCTCGCGCGAGCGGCGAGCGCGAGCCGCGCGAGCTCGTGTGAGTCGATGTCCGTGCACACGAGCAGCGCGTCGCAGCCAGCTTCGATCGAGCGCACGGCGCTGTCGGCGATGCCGTAGCGGTCGGCCACGGCCTTCATGTGAAGATCGTCGCTGAAGCACACTCCGGCGAACCCGAGCTCTCTTCGCAAGAGGTCTGTCACGATCTTCTTCGAGAGCGTCGCTGGCAGGTCCTTCTCGACTCCTTCGAAGACGACGTGCGCGGTCATCACGCTCGCGACGCCCGCCGCGATCGCCGCGCGAAAGGGCGGGAGCTCGATCGCGTCGATGCGCGCGCGATCGTGCCGAAGCACGGGCAACGCGAGGTGGCTGTCGAGCTCGGTGTCTCCGTGCCCTGGAAAGTGCTTGGCGCACGCGAGCACTCCGCTCGATCGCAGCCCCTCGATCGCTGCCACGACGTGCGTCGCGCACTTGTGTGGGTCGCGCGAAAACGAGCGATCTCCGATCACGGGGTTGGCCGGATTCGAATCGACGTCCGCGACCGGAGCGAAGTCCGTCGTGCACCCGAGCGCCGCCAGCTGCGCGCCGAGCAGCGCGAGGGCGCGGCGCGTCAACGACCCATCGTCGTACTCGCCGAAGCGACGCATCGGAGGCAGCTCGACGAGCGGGGCGCGCAGCCTGGCGACCCGGCCTCCCTCCTGGTCGATCGACACGAGCGGAGGAGCCTGCGAGCCCGTTCGCGCGGCGGACACGAGGCCGTCGACGAGCCGCGCGAGCTGCAACGGCGACTCGATGTTGCGTTTGAAGATCGTCACGCCCGCGAGGCGCCCGTCGGCGATCCGCGAGAGGAGCTCGGACGGGGCGACGAGACCGTCGAATCCGCCCACGATGACAGCGCCTGCGAGGCGATCGTAGTCGTCGAGTGCCATGGTGCGGCGCTTATACTGCGAGCTTCGTCGGCCGTCGCGATTCGTGCCACAATCTGTCGCTATGGCTTGGTTCGGGTTGCCCTTCGCGCGTGGGCGTTCGCTCGCCGTTGTGTGTGCATCGTTCACGCTCGTCGCCGCTTGCGGCGGGCCCATGATGATGCCCACCGAAGATGGAGGCGCTGTTCGTCCGACGAACTGCAGCAACCCCTGCGTGTGCGCCGATCGTGGCCCTCCCGATTATCGCTACGAGGCAACCGGGGCACCCGCGGCCACCGCCAGCGCCGATCAGCGCGCCGCGCTCGTGAGGACCAACCGATGGCGAACGGCCGCAGGGCTGGCGCCGGTCGATGGAAACTCGCAGGTCGACGACGCCGCGACGCAACACGCGCAGTTCATGGCGAGCAATCAGCAGTCGTGTTGGCCCGGCGCGCACAATCAAAGCAACGCCGCTGGATGCATGGGCTTCACGGGCCGCGATCCCGGGGCGCGGATCACCGCTGCAGGCTACACATGGAGCACCTACGGCGAGGTGATCGACTGGGCGTCGACGCCAGAGAGCGCCGTGGACGAGTGGCTTTGGACCGTCTACCACCGCCAGCCGTTCATGCGCTTCGAGTACGTGCACATCGGCTATGGCCGCGTGCGCGGTCCCTTCAACGGGCGCGAGGCGTTTCACAACGTGATGAACTTCGCGTCGCCGCGCGGCGGCGCGACGCCGACGCGACCTGCGGCCTTCGTGGTGTTTCCCGTGCCGGGGCAGACCGACGTTCCGCCTGGCTTTCGCGGGGACCTCGAGGGGCCCACGCCGCCGGCCCCAGGGACGCTGGGCGTCTGGCCGCGCGGGCTCTCGTCGGGCACAGTCGTGTCCGCTCACTTCAACGACAGCAACTACGAGGTCGCCGAGCACGAGCTCTATCGCTCTTCGCCCAGCAACAACCAGTGCGAGCCCGTCGAGCACACGTTCATTTCGCGGGCCAACGACATGAACCTCCGCAACGGCAAGGACGTGTTTCTCTACGCCAACCAGCAGCTCCCGGCGCAGACCGAGTTCGTCGTTCGCCTCCGGGGCGTGGTCAACGGGGCCAATTTCGAGCGCACATGGGCGTTCACCACCCGCTGAACGTCTGTCGCCGCTGTACAGCTCCATTTGCTTCCGAGCCTGCCAACGGATAGGCTGCAACTGTGAATCGTCGGATCGCCTCTATCGCTCCCCTGCTCTTCGTCGGCGCTTGCGTCGGCGGGCCGCAAATGGGCGAACTTGCTAGCGATCCAGCGCTCGACACCCAGCGCACCTCCGCGTTGCTCGTCGTCGAGCGCCGCGCGACGATCCCTTCGACCTCCTCTCCTCACGCAGCGCAAGTCGGGGCGCGGTTCGTTCAGTTCACGGGCGTCGCCCGAGGGGCGTTGCCCGAGCTGCTCGGGACCCCAGCGATTCCCGAGGCTGTCGGCTGTCGTCAGCAAGAGCCGCGTGAGTCCGACCAGAGCTCCCGAGCCGAGGTTCGACTGCTCGACGTCGGAGCGCTCGAAGTGCGCTCGGGAGCGCACACGCTGGCGCTCGAGCCTCGTCGACTCCCGGATCTCTTTCGTGTCGTGTCCGGCGTCGTGTACGCCGCAGAAGGCGACATCGAAGGGTCACGTTGGCAGTTTCACGCTGCGGGCAACAGCACCGCGCGCATCCCTGCGTTCGACGTCGAGGCCCAGGCGCCCGAGGCGCTCTCGGGGCTGGCCGTGGACGAGCACGCGATCACCGCAGACAACGCCGTCGTGCGGCTGCCGCGCGGCGCGTTTTCGCTGCGATGGCGCCGCGGCGACGCAGCGGACTTCGTCGTCGCTCACTTCGAAGGCGGCGCGACGGACCACTCGGTTCCAGTCATCTGTTCGGCCCGTGACGACGCCGGCGCTCTCGAGATCGACGCGGCCTGGTCCGATCGCATCACGCGCACCGCCGCGTTGGGACGACTCGTCGTGCACCGCGTCCGCGTGAGGCCCTTCACGATCGCCAACGTCGACAACGCCGCGGTCGTCTTCGACTCGGCCGTCACGTTGCGCCTCGGCGAGTGATCAACCACCCGGCGTCGGGTCGCGAAGTTCACCGCTTGAACAGCTTCGAGAAGAGACCGCCCGCCGTCGGCTTCTCGGGCGTCGCCTTCGTCGGCTCAGCCTTCTTCGGCTCGCTGCGAGAGCGCATCTCCGCGAGCCGTACTTCGCGCGCGGCGTCGATGTTCTTCGGGTTGGCCTCGAGCGCGAGCTTGAAATGCGCGGCCGCCTTTCCGGCGTCTCCCTTTCGCTTGTAGCCCTGCGCGAGCAGCGTATGGGCGCGATCGTTTTTCTCCGAGAGGGCGACGGCCTCGAGCAGCAACGCGATCGCTTCGTCGACGAGCTCGGCGTTGCCTCGCTCGAGCAGCACCCCCGCGAGGGCGGTGAGCACCGACGGGTCTTCTCGGTGCAGCGCGAGGGCCTCGCGCGCGAGCTTCTCGGCCTCGTCGAACTCGCGGCGCTTGCCGTGAATGTCTGCCTTTTGCGCGAGCGTCGAGGCCTCGAGCATCGCGTTGACCTTGCGCTGCGCCGCTGGCGTCCCGCCGCCGTCCGCGGCGATTCGGTTGTATCGCGTGCGCAGCGCTTCGTCCGACAGCGTCTGGTGCGCCTCGTTGATCATCCCGAACACGCGCTGATACGCCTCTTTCGCTGCCGGCGTCGCGCGGTCCGGGTGCCACTTCGCTGCGAGCTTCATGAACGCGCCGCGAATGTCGTCGCTCGACGCGGTCTTGGTGAGCCCGAGCATCTCGTAGAATGTCTGCTCGTCCATCTGCCGCAAGAGCACGTCGGCTTCGAGCGCCTTGGGATCGACGGTCCCGAGCGCTCGCGGCGGCGGTGGCGTGGCGGACGCGCTCGCTACTGGAGGTTTCAGCGGCACTCCGGACGCGGGCGTCGCCATCGGAGCTCTCGGTGTCGCTCCTGACGCGGGCGTCGGGGTCGGGGGCCTCGGCGTCGCGGCTGTTGGCTGAACCGGCAGAGAGGCTTGCAGGGGCGTCGGCGCTTGCGGTGGCGGCGCTGCTTTCGCTGGCGTCGGCGCTTGCGGAGGGGGCGGAGGAGCGAGCGAGCTTCGCGCGGTCGAGTCGACTTCGACCTGCTTGGACGTGAGCAACACGTACGCGAGCAACCGGGCGAGGTCGGGGTCCTTCGAGAAGGACTGGAGCTCGCGGACCGTCGCAGGTCCGAGCCTGAGCACGTCGAGGGTGGCCTGGATGTCCGCTGCAAACTCGAACGCGTCGAGCTGCGCGTTGGTCCTGAGCACGAGCGGGGCGTCGCCCGCGCGAGCGAGGACTTGATCGATCGCGGCGTGCGGCGGCGATGCGCTCACGCCCCGCCACACGATCGAGAGCACGTCCACCGAGTAGCGCTCTCGCCCGAAGCTCTGCAGCAGATCGACGTCCTGGTAGAAGCGATAGGTCGCGTTTCCCAGCGAGAAGATCCGCAGCGCGCGACGATGGTTTTGCTGAGCGAGCGTCTCGACGATGGTGCGCTCGTCGCATAGGCCCATCTCGACGAAGATCTCGCCGACGAGCTGCTTCGACGACTGCAGCACCGTGTCGACGTCCTTTCTCTCTGCGTTGGCGACGCGCTTGTTCTCGACGAGCAGGTCGCCGAGCTTGTCGACGCCCGTCGCGATCCACGATTGCGCGAGCGCGCCTTGCTCGAAGATGAAGAAGTGCTCGCCGGCGAGCGGACCGCCCGCAGGACCGTCGACCGAGAGCGTGCCGTTGAGGCTGTGCTCGCGGATGTAGAGCAGCACGTGCGCGAACGGCGTCTTGCCGAAGCGACCCTCGGCGGTCGGGTGTGGACGACTGGGGCTGGTCACGGTGAGGCCTTCGTACGTTACACGATGCGCCAGACGGTGCCGCCAGCCTCGTCGCGGAGCTCGATCCCGCGCTCGATGAGCGTCGCGCGGATCGTGTCAGATCGAGCAAAATCCTTGTTCTTTCGAGCGTTCATCCGCTCGGTCACGAGCGCGTCGATCTCGGCCACGTCGATCTTGCGCTGCCTGGCTCGGCGCTCGCGCACCTGTCGGGCGAAGGCCGCCGGCTCACCGTTGGCGATCCCGAGCACTGAGGCAGTGTGCTCGAGCGCCTCGAGGAGCGCGCGGGTCTCGACGGGGTCCTTGCGGTTCTGGTCGCACAGCTCGTTGGCGCGCTTGTAGAGCTCGGCGACTTGTGCGAGCGCGACGGGAGTGTTGAGGTCGTCGTCGAGCGCCTCGTCGAAGGCGCGAACGATCGCGCGGATCGGGTGAGCGTCGGTGGGGTCCTTGGCGCCTTGCGCCCTTTGCGCGCGGGCGTTCATGCGGGCGCGCGTGTCATAGAAGTACTCGACGCGACGCTCGGCCTCGTCGAGCAGCGGAAACCGCGTCGGTCGCAGGCCCTGCGCGTCGCGCTCGCCCGACTCGTCGACGACCACCTCGAAGTTCACGTCCGCGCGGTAGTGCGTCGCGAGGAGCCACAGCCGCACGGCCTCGGCGTCGACGAGCGCGAGGAGGTTTCGCAAGATCATCGCGTGGCGGATCTCTGGCGGATACGAGGACGCCTCGCTCTTGGCCATCTTCTTTCCGTTCACGAGGATCATGGCGTTGTGCATCCACGACGAGGCGAAGGGCGCGCCGTTGCTCGCCTCGCTCTGCGCGATCTCGTTTTCGTGGTGCGGAAACTTCAGATCGAGGCCGCCTCCGTGCAGGTCGAACGAATCGCCGAGCCACTTCTTCGCCATCGCCGAGCACTCGATGTGCCAGCCCGGCCTGCCTTCGCCCCACGGCGACGGCCATCGCGCGTCGGGCTGCTCGTGCGCCTTGGCTGCCTTCCACAGCGCGAAGTCGAGCTTGGACTCTTTGACGTCCGCGTCGTTCTTGCGAGAGACGTCGCCTTGCTCGAGGTCTTCGACGGTCTGCTTCGAGAGCTTTCCGTAGTCCGCGAAGCTCTTGACGCGAAAGTACACGTCGCCATCGGAGACGTACGCGTGGCCCTTCTCGACGAGCTTCTCGATCATCGCGATGATCTCGGGCAGGTGCTCGCTCACGCGCGGCTGATGATCGGGCGCGACGCACCCGAGCGACGCGACGTCTTCGCGATACGCCACGACGAAGCGCTCGGCGAGCGCGCGGGGAGACTCCCCCGTCTGCGCGGCGGCCTGAATGATCTTGTCGTCGATGTCCGTAAAGTTACGGACGTAGGTGACCTTCGTCCCCGCGGCTCGCAAGTGGCGCACGAGCGTGTCGAACACGACCGCGGGCCTGGCGTTGCCGAGGTGGATCAGGTTGTAGACCGTCGGACCGCACGCGTAGATCGAGCACTCTCCGGCCGACTTCTGCGGAAGCGGGATGAGCGAGTTCGAGAGCGTATCGTGGACGTGAAAGTGGCTCGAGCGGGTCGAGCGCGACGGGCGTGACGGTAGGTCAGTCATTCTGCGCGTATAGTCATACGCCCGAGAGCAGTCGAGGTGAACGCTCGACTGTGTATAGTCCCCGCCGCGATGCAAATCTTCGAAGAGCGAGAGAGCGGCTACCACCGAGCGCTCTCGGATCTCAAGGACCGGGGTGACAGCGACCTCGCGCGCGTCGAGCCGGCGGTCGCGGCGATCCTCGATGAGGTCAAGCGCGGCGGAGACGCGGCCCTCGTAGCCATCACCGAGCGCGTCGACAAGCGCGTCCCCGAGCCGCTGTCTTTTGACAAGCCCGCGATGGAGCGCGCCCTCGCCGCGATGCCCTCCGTCGAGCGCAGCGCGCTCGAGCTCGCCGCGCGCCGCGTCCGTGCCCTGCACGAGCACCAGCGAGACCAGTCCTATCGCTTCACCGACGGCGACGGGGTCGAGCTGGGATGGCGCGTTCGGCCGCTCGAGCGCGTGGGCGTCTACGCGCCAGGAGGCAAGGCGCGATACCCATCCAGCGTGCTCATGGCGGCGATTCCCGCGCGCGTCGCGGGCGTCAAGGAGCTTTACGTCACTTCGCCGAGGCCCACGGGCGAGGTGTTGGCAGCGGCGTTTCTCGCGGGCGTCGACCGGGTGTTCGACCTCGGCGGCGCGGTGGCGGTCGGGGCTCTCGCGTTCGGGACCGAGAGCGTTCCTCGCGTCGACAAGATCGTCGGGCCGGGCAACTTGTACGTGACCGCGGCGAAGAAGCTCGTGTTCGGCAGGGTCGCGGTCGACGGCCTCGCCGGGCCCAGTGAGATTCTGGTGGTGTGCGACGACGAGGCGGATCCTCGAGTGGTCGCTGCGGATCTCTTGTCGCAAGCCGAGCACGACGAGGCCGCGTATCCGCTGCTCGTCACGGTGTCGCGGGCGATGGCCGATCGCGTGGTGAGCGAGGTCGAGCGGCAGCTCGAAGTCCTTCCGCGCAAGAGCGTCGCCGAGGTGAGCGTGCGCGAGCACGGGTATGTGTTCGTCGCGAGCTCGCTCGACGAAGCGGCGCGCGTGGCCACGGTGCTCGCGGCAGAGCACCTCGCGCTCCTGGTGCGCGACCCCGAGGCGCTCTTTGCGAAGATCGACGCGGCAGGCGCGGCGTTTCTCGGGGATTTTACGCCCGAAGCCGCGGGCGACTACCTCGCCGGGCCGTCCCATGTGCTCCCGACAGGGGGCGCCGTTCGATTCTCGTCGCCGCTGGGCGTGTACGACTTCGTCACGCGGACGTCGGTGATTCGCTATTCACGAGAGTCGCTCGAGCGTCACGCGGACGCGATCGTCGCGCTCGCGAGGCTCGAGGGGCTCGAGGCCCACGCTCGGGCGGTGCTCGTGCGCACCCAACGCTGACCGGTTTGCTCGAAGGCGGGACGCTGACGGATGAGTCACTGAACAAATGTCAAGCATACGATGTGGGTGTGCATCGGGATTCCGTCGCCCCCATCCCCGTCAGGAAACTAACAGCAGCGGGAATAACCGCGCGATTGTGCGCGCAGAGCATTGAGAATTCTGGGGGGTGGGGGTATGGCATCGGCCCTGCATTAGCTCCCTTGTCACGGCGTAGGGTCCACGTCGTGGTGTTTTTGTAACGTTTGGAAACGCGGCCCTTCCTCCAGGAGCAATGAGGCTCCCGGGAAGGAGCCTGCACGAGGAGGAATAGATGGGTTCTCGATGGAGTCAGCGGATGCGCTTCGCATTCGGTCTCTCGACGATCCTCGCGGGAGCGGGGATGTCGGCGGGCTGCATGGAAGCACGCCCCGCGATCAACCGGGTCCAGCCTGATTTTCTGGACAAGACGCAGCTCATCCCGGTGCAGTACGACCTGCTCTCGCGTGCTGGACGCACGCCGCAGCAGCTCAGCGCCGCGGATTTGCGCCGCGAGCCGATCTGGGCGCACCAGATCACGATCGTCGACAAGCCTGCGACCACGGGTCTGCAGGGTCTGTCCTGGTACACTCAGGTCGAGAAGATCAACTGGGAGGTCACCGAAGGCTTCCTCGTTGCGCGTCTTGCGTACGACCGACTCAACCGCGCCGAGGGCGTGACGGGTTCTGCCAACCCGCGCACCAACGACAACCTGCGCAACATCTCGGGCAACCCGCGCGCGGGCGAGATTCTTGCGGTCTACCGCATTCAGTCGCACTTCGACATTCGTCGCTCGTACAACCCGCAGACGGGTGAAGAGCTCAACGTCGTCGAAGAGAACGGCGCGGATCGTCCCTGGTATCAGCGCCGTTATGTGCGCGTGGACTGGTCGCAGAACCTCGTCGGCGGCTACTCGGCCATGTCGTTTGCAGAGTGGCAAGGCAGGGTTCGCGCGGCGCCGACCCCGGTGTACATCAACGACCCGTCGGACCCCAACGCTCCGGTCTTCAACTACGACCAGTTCAACGGGCAGCCGAACACGCTGACCTACTTCGACGTCACCAACCGGATGACGCTGCACCCCGAAGAGATCAACCTCGCGCAGTGGGGCTATCCCAACCTCCCGGCGTGCTTGCTCACCGATCGCTCGCTCGAGTCGTGCAACCCGGCGGACGTGCACCTTCGAATCTCGTTCATGCGGCTCGATCCGAACCGCGACTACGAGGCGCAGGCGATCGACGGTCTTCGGATGGACCGCTTCGGCTTCTTCGAGGCCAGCCGTCTCGGGTACAACCGCGATCGACAGGACATCCTCAACACCGATCGCCGTCACTTCTCGCACCGCCACAACCTGTGGATGCGACACCACATGCCGCGCACCGCGGGGGCGACCGGCCTCGCTGGCGGACAGCTCCCGGCCACGGCGACGTGCACCAACATCACAAACCCTGGCGTGATCTCGACCGAGTGCCAGGAGTTCTCGCGTACGGCCGAGTGCGTCGCGGGCGGAACGGGCGGCGCAGGCGTGTGCGTCGATCGCTTCGCGTTGTGCCGACAGGACTCGGACTGCGGCGAAGCCAACGTCAACCGTGGCGCGCGCTGCGACACGGGCGCGGCGTACTTCCGCGGTGACGGCAACGGCGTGTGCTTGTTGCCCTTCCGCGATCGCGAAGTGCGTCCGATCCCGTACCACCTCTCGCAGGCGTACCCCGACCGCATCATGCCGGCGACCGAGCAGGTCGTCAGCGACTGGAACCGCGCGTTCTCCGAGACCGTCGGCGAGGCGCGTCGTCGCGAGTGCATCCTCGATCCGGGCGTGGCCGACAAGACCACGTGCGACGCGTATCGCGCGTTCGATCCGCTCAAGCGTGACCAGATGCGCAACGCCAACGCGTTGTTTGCGGGCGGCACCACGCAGGGCAACCCCATCGCTGGCGCTTCTGGTTCGGTGACGACGCAGGACGCCCAGTGGGTGTTCGTCGGCTGCCACAACCCCGTGTGGGGCACCGATCCGAACAGGCCTGGGACGCACACGCAGGCTGAAGTGGACGCCGCGCGGGCCAACGGCTGGGATCTCCCGGCCTGCGGACCGCAGGGCACCTCCGCACGCCTCGGCGACCTTCGCTACTCGATGATTGCGAACATCAACGAGTACGACCGTCAGGGATCGTGGGGTCTCGCGAACATCACGGGTGATCCGGAGACCGGCGAGG
Source organism: Deltaproteobacteria bacterium Ga0077539 (assembly GCA_001465015.1). Lineage (GTDB taxonomy): Bacteria > Myxococcota_A > Polyangia > Polyangiales. The sequence continues at coordinate 37,540 of LNEO01000277.1, forward strand.
TCTTCTCTGCCCGTGGTGCGCAGTGGATCACGGTCAGCGATCTGCAGTCGAACAACACGATCGACATCCTTCGCGTGCTGAACGGCGAGGTCACACCGGACGCGATCGCCAATGGCGAGAGCATTCGCGAGCAGTACCCGGGCCTTGGCCAGAACGCGGGCCGCGAGGCTCGTGGTGGCGCTGGCGACGTTCCAGGCACCGCGAACATCCCGGCGATGCGCACGCTCGTGCACGGGCCGAGCAGCCAGCAAGAACTCCAGGCGACCGTCGCGGCTTCGCGGATGGATCACCTCGCGCAAGAGACGGAGCACCAGGACGGCGCTTCGGGCGCAGAGATCGGCGTTCGCGCTGGATCGGGCTCGCTCAGCCTCAACGACCTCGCGCGCGATCCGCGCACGGGTCGCTTGTCGGAGACGGCGTTCCGCGCCAACGGCATCCGCCAGTGGAACCGCACTGGCACCTCGCCGATCCTCGTCAACGGTCAGCGAGACCTCTCGACCCAGATGCGCCGCATCGCGGGTACCGAGATCGAGGACCGCATGATGAACAACGCGCAGCTCGCGCTCGGCGGACAGGACCCGCGCCTCTCTGGCGTGCTCCCGCAAGCGCGCGATGCGGCCTCGCCCGCTCGTCGGTGGAACCTCCGCACGCGCCAGATCCAGCGCTCGATCGAGGCCCACATGTCCGAGCACCAGTGCGGCATGGAGCACGACCACGCGGCGCGCTTCGACGACGACGAGCTGCGCTTCTACCTCGCGCAGTTCCGCGAGAACCGTGTTCCCTTCGGCGTCGACTTCGGCCGCGAGTGGAACTTCCGCGCTGCGGACGGCTCGATCGATTGGGCCCAGGTGCGCCTCTGGCTCGTCAACTACACCCACTACCCGGTGACGGCGCACGAGCTCGGGCACTCCATCGGGCAGCGCCACAACTTCGCGTCCTCGGCTGACGCGATCAACTACAACGATCGCTACTGGCCGATCCGCGCTGCACGGCACAGCAACAACGCCAACATGGTCCGCCCCCGCTGGGAGTACGAGGCTGCTGGTCAGCCTGTGATCTCGCAGCAGGAGCAGGACCTCGGCATCGAGGGCGCCGCGTACTCGTCGGTCATGGACTACAAGACCAGCGAGGGCCGCGGGATCGGGCGCTACGACTACGCGTTCGTCATGCACGGCTATGTGGACATGGTCGAGGCGTTCGAGACCGTCTCGAACCGCGATCGTGCGCTCAACCTCCTCAACACCTACTCGGGTGCTGGACAGCAGCCGCTCTCCTTCGGTCTGCTCGGGACGGGCTCGGCAGCGAGCATCCGCCTCACGAGCTTCCACTACACCGAGATCCCCTCGGTGATCGGCACCGAGAGCCGCACGCAGGAAATCCACCCGGGCGTGTCCCTCACGGGACAGTACCCGCGCCTCACGCAGGCGAACCGCTTCCCAGTGTTCCTCAGCGAGACCCGCAAGGTCGCGTACAACGGCTTCGGCTGGGATCCTGATCACACCAACGAAGCGACCCGCGGCCGCAACGGCGAAGCGGGAGCCTTCCTCCTCGTCCCGTACCGCTTCGAGACGGACGATTACGCCGGCGTGTACTGGTACAACAGCCGCTACGACGCGGGCGCGGACTTCTACGAGGTCATGCGTTACTTCAGCACGCGCTACCTCGACTACTACCCCTTCGCGAGCTTCGGCCGCGAGCGCGCCTCGTTCACCATCAACGGCTACGTCAACCGCATGATGGGTCGGTACCTCGACAACATGTACTACATCATGCGTGTCGCGGGCATCTACGAGAACTTCTACCGCCAGATCTTCTCGGCGGTGACGAACTACAACGAGTGGAAGTCGCAGCCCGCTGGCGTCGCTCAGGCGCTCGGCACGTCCACGATGTTCAACACGCTGACCTCGGCGCTGCTCATGCCCGAGTGGACCCGCTTCGGCCAGATCTACGCGCTTCGCACGCGTCCCGAGGACGGACAGCGCTTCTTCGATGAAGCCACGTTCGGCCAGAGCGGCGCCTTCGAAATGCCCATCGGCGAGGGCCGTCAGTACCAGTCCACCTGGGACTACGCCTCGGGTCGATTCTGGCGCGAGCGCCTCGTCAACGCGGGCTCGTACTACGACAAGATCATGGCGCTGAACTACATGACGGACACGTTCGTGTACGCCGTGAATCGCGACCTCGATCAGGACCTCCGCAGCTACCAGGTCAACGTGTACACGGTGTACCCGGGGCAGACGATGCGCCTCTTCGGCTCGATCCTCTCCGAGGACAACGCCGACATCGGACCTCTCGCGCTCAACCCTGGCCGCAACGTGACGATGCAGCGCCTCAACCTGGCGTTGCTCAACCTCCCGCAAGGCGTTGGCCCTGGCCAGAACGGCCGCAACCCGGCGCTCACGCCAGTCAACCCGAACCTCGGGTTCAGCACCAACCTCTGGACCGCCGTCTACGCGATGGCTGGTCTCTCGGGCACCTACGACCAGCGCTTTACCCAGAGCGCGCGTCTGTGGGCGGACGGCGATCCCTTCGCCGCCACGCTTCCCGCGGGTGCGACGGTTACGTTCACCGATCCGGTCACGGGTCTGACGTACCGTGCGATCAAGCAGGCGACCCAGACACCGGGTGCCAGCAACCTCGATCCAGGCGTCTCTGTTCGTGAAGCCGCGCGTCCGATGGCCGCCGACGGCACGAACTACCCGGGTGAGCGCGGCGTCGCGGCGCGTATGATCCTGCGCGCCAACGACCTGCTCCGCTTCGCCAACTCGCAGGCGCCCAACACGCCCGCGCGTAACGGAGCGTTCCAGCGCCTGCAGCAGTACGTCGACTTGCTCAACGTCATGCGACTGTTGAACGGTCGCTTCGGCACCGGCGGTCAGGTCGGCGGCCGCGGCAGCCTGGGCGACGGCGAGTGAGCTCGTAGGGCGGCGCGGGGAGCGGCACTCCTCCTCGACGCTCCCCCGACGCCCTCGAGCAGCGCCTCGCGGCGCTCGAAACGACGAACCCCCTCTCTTCCATCGGACCCAACGAACGGAGAGAGGGGGTTCGCTTTTCTCCCCCAGACTCCCAGTGCGTCTCAGTACCGAGCGAGCGCGGGATCGACGTCGATCGACCACGCGTCGGTGCCGCCCCTGAGCGAGCACACGTTTTCGAGTCCGCTGCGCGCGAGGAAGATCGCCGCGTGCATGCTGCGCACGCCGTGATGGCACACGGTGACGATCATCGCGCCGTCCGGCGCAGAGATCTCGTCCACGCGCGTCGAGAGCTCGTTGAGCGGCAAGAGGGTCGAGCCCGCGATAGCGCAGAGCTCGAACTCCCACGGCTGCCTGACGTCGATCAGCACCGTGGGCTCGCCTCGCGACAGGCGCTGCGACAGCTCTTTTGCAGTGATCTCTTTGATCATCGGTCGGGACCCGTGGCTGTTTGATTACATGGGCTCGTAGCGGAGCCGCGCGTCGCGCGCGTCGACCACCTCGCGCTCGGTGCGCGGGACGGCGAAGTACTGGTTTCGCCGCCAGAGCTCCATGAGGTTGCGGTGGTAGCGCGAGGTGCGGTTGTACACCTGGCCGCCTGGCAGCGAGTTGAACCCGCGCGGGCCCGACGGGGTGAGCTCGACGACGAGGCGCTGCGACGGCCCCGAGCTGTAGCGAAAGTCGAAGTCGTTGACGCCCGGTCCGGACGCGTCGACCACCTCGACGCCGCCGCCTCGAGGAAAACCATTGGGAAACATCGTGTCGCTCGACGGCGGGATCGTGAGCGACGCGCCCGGCCCTGGCACGATGCTGCTGAGCGTGAGCGAGTGCAGGCTGCCCCAGCGCCACATCGCGACGTCGCTCGTGCGCGTGGTCATCGCGAGCTGCGTGAGCGCTTCGTCGAGCGCGCGGAGCAGCACGTAGTCCCTGCTCTCTGTGACAGCGCTCGTGGCGATGTCGTCCCAGATCGCGGTCCCGGTGCGCGGGCGCATCGCGGGGTTCATCGCGTTTTCGTTTTCGAGCAGAAACACGACGGCCTGTCCCTGTTCGTTGCTTCGCGAGCGACGGCCGTACCCGAGGGCGACCATCTCGTCGCCGAGCGCGAGGTCCGTGAGCCGCACGAGCCAGCCGTGAAAAATCGTGGTGGCGATCGAGTCGTTTCGCTCGGCGTCGGTGACCATCTCGGTCATCGAGTGCGGGACGCCCGAGGCTCCGTCGAGCGACCAGCTCATCAAGCGCATCGCGGCGTCGCGGAGGGCTGCTTGCCTCGGTCGCAGCGAGGTCGCGAGGGGCGCGAGGTCCGCGTGCGTCCCTGCGGTGGTCCACTCGGCTTCGAGGCGCGTCATGGCCGCTTGCAAGAACGGTCGCAGCTTGCGGCCGTAGAGCACCACTTTGTCGCCCTGGAGGCGCTGCATGTCTTCGACCGTGACGCGCGTGCCCATGCGGAGGCGCTCGACGATGCGGGTCTGTCGAATTCCGTCAGCGAAATCGCAGCCGATATAGTGCCGGTCGTTGTGCGGATTGTTGTCGAATGTGACGCCCGCCTGATCTTGGTTGGCCGTCGCGAAGAAGGGGCGCATGGCCGAGCCTGTGCCCTGCGGGATCTGGTCGAGGGGGACGGCGCCGCTCCAATCGGCGGTGCCGTCGCCGGGCAGGACGAAGCACGGCGAATTACCGGTGCCTGCATTCATGGCGGTCGGGTCGCTCACGTACGTGAGCGCCGCGGCGCCGCGCACGGGGATGACCGCGCTCGACTGATAGGCCGTGTTGCCTTCGATGTCGGCGACGACGAAGTTCTGCGCGCCCACGCCGAAGCGGCGGATCGCGGTGCGGGCCTCGGTGACGTTCTGCGCGTACGAGAGGTCGAGAAACGCCTCGAGCTCGGTGGTCGGCTGGTGCCCTGTCCACGCGATGGTGATCGCTGTGTTGCCCGTTCGCGGAACGAGCGCGCGATCGCGGATCGTCGGCACGATCAGCCCGTGGTGCGGGACCACTTCGAAGCGCGCTTCGTAGAACGTTCCGGGGCCCGTCGGGACGCGCTCGGTGAGCGTCTGGATGCGAACCTGTCCGCCGTTGTGAACGACGCAGTCGCCGCCGCCCATCGTGCACGGGACGATCGTCTCGGCGAAGGCGTCGGTGACGTCGTAGCCCGCGGTGGTGACGCCCCACGCGACGCGGCGGTTGAACCCGATGACGACCCACGGGATGCCGGGAAACGCCGTTCCTGCGACGTCCACGGCGTCGGCGCCGGTGTTGATGGTGAGGTGAACGCCCCACCAGACCGCCGGAGACGTGAGCGACAAGTGCGGGTCATTGGCGAGGATGGGCGCGCCGCTCATCGTCGCCGATCCGTGCACGACCCAGTTGTTGCTGCCGCGGGTCTCGTCGCCCAAGAACTCCGCCGCGCGCTTGGCGTTGTCGAGGAATCCTCGCGCGTTGTCGAACACGCGCTGGGTGAGCCTGGGCGCGGGCACGTTCGGTCGATACTGCTGCATCATGCCCGAGCCTCGGTAGAAGTCGGGCACGGTGGCCTCGGCGGACACCGGCGCGAAGCGCAAGAAATCCAGCAAGAATCCTCGGCGCGCGGCGAGCGCAGGCTCGGTCATGGCGTTGGCCATGTCGAAGCGCATCTCCGCGCGCGTGCGCAGCTCGGAGCGCGAGATGTCGCTGTCCGCGTCGTAGCTGAGCGAGTAGCTCTGGTAGCGCGCGATCGTGAGCGAGTCGATCGGCGTCCACTCTTGTGTGCTCTCGTTGACGACGATCTCTGTGCCTTGCGGGCTCGAGCGCGATCCGTCGCGGATGCCGGCGAGCCAGCGGTTGACGCCGCGCGAGTAGGCCTCGAGGATCGTGCGGCTGCGCGAGTTCATCGGCGTTGCGTCCCACATGCGCTGCGCTGCGCGACGCAAGCCCACCACGCGGATCGCGAGGTCCTGCTCGATGAGCGTCGGCGAGAGCGAGCCGAAGGCCTCGGCGAGCGTGCCGGACGAGAGCCTCCGCAGCATCTCCATCTGCGGCATGCGGTCGCGAGCGCAGAGAAATCCCTGAATAAACGCTACATCGCGCAGCGAGCTCGCGTAGATGTGCGGCCACCCGTTGCGGTCGATGACGACGTCCACTGGTCCGTCGAGGCCCATCACGCGCTCGGTCGTCGCGATGGGGATCTGGGCGATCGTCGTTGGGTTGGGCACGTCCGAGGACACGTCCGCAGCGGTGTCGTCGGAGGCGTCCGCGGGCGTGCTTCCGTCGGAGGCGTCCATCGACGAGCCGTCACTGCCCGCGTCGGTCGGCGTTGGAGGAGGAGAGCAGGCGACGAGCGACGCCGCGATCGTGAGAAAGAGCCCTGGTTTCAGTCGCATGTGGCGACGGATTGTACGGCGCTTGCGCGAGCAATGCATCGCTCGCTGCGCTACGAAAGTCCCCCGTTCGTCGTGCGCTCAGCGACGGGGCGGCGGGCGTCGCGTCGTCGCCGGAGGCACGAACTGCAGGGGATACTGCAAGACGAGCGGCGCCGTTGCGGGGCGAGGAAAGGTCATCGCGGAGAGCGCGGTCGTGAGGCACGTCACGATGGCGGGGTTGGCGGGGACCGCGTTGACCAATGGTGGAAGAAGACGCCCGTCGCGCTCGACCGTCAACCGCAGGTTGACGCGCACGGCGCCGAGGCGGCGGTCCGCGGTGCGAGCGCGGTCGTAGCAGGGTTGAAGCTGGTTCATCTTCGAGCGAACGACGCGCGCCGCGTCGGCCTCGGTGATCGGGCCGGTGATCGCTTCGGGGTGATCGTCGGTGGTGCCGCGGAGCTCACCAGAGGGGCCGCGGGACTCGGTGGGCGAAGAGCCGCTGCCGACGTTGGCCGCTTGCAGACGCGCGTCCGAAGCGCCCGCGTCGCTGTTGAACGTGGGGGTGCTCGCGCTGCTTCCGCGAAGCTGATCGAGCCGAGACTGCGCGCTCGTCGTGAACGCAACGAACAGCGCGGCCCCGGCGAGGGGAGCGACGATGGGCCAGGGATTTCTTTGGTGGTTCACGCGGTTCGTCCGAAAGGAGGTGGAGGTGGAGGGGGGGAGGAAGGCACGATCGAAGCTCGCGCGCTGTGGACCGACGCGGCGGGTCCAGGGCATGGACGTATCGAGAGGGGCTGCTGATTCAACGAGCGCTTCGAGTCTTGCGGGCTTCGGCGATCGCCTCGCGCAACGCCTGATCGACCTGGGCCATGAGCGCGTCGCGCGCCTCGGCGGAGTATTGCGTCGCGGTGGGAGCGATGGGAGCGCCGAAATGCGCGTGCACGTGGACGCCTTTGCGCACATCGACGGTGCCCGGAACGAGGACGTCGTGCGTTCCTGCGAGGCCCACGGGAAGGATGTCGAGCTGATGTTCGAGCGCGAGGACGAAGCCGCCCTTCTTGAAGGGGCCGAGCTCACCGTCGCGCGAGCGGGTGCCTTCGGGGGCGATCCACAGCGAGATTCCGCGGGAGATCAGGGCGGTGCCCGCGGCCAGCGCGGCGATGGCCTTCTTGCGGTCCTTGCGGTCGAGCTCGGGAAACCCTGCCGCGCGCATCGCCGCGCCAAAGAGCGGGATCGCGAAGAGCTCTTTCTTGGCGACCATGCGCACGGGGCGCTTGTAGGCCTGAAAGATCACGGGGACGTCGAAGTGCGACGCGTGGTTGGACATGAGCAGATACGACCGCGTGGGGTCATAGTTGTGCTGGCCCGACACGGTCAGCTGGATCTCGGCCACGCCGAGCAGCCGTCGAGACCACTGCTCGAGGCGCTCGTCTGCGCGCTGCATGGACATCGCGTCTCGGGCCGCGTCGGCGACGGTGGGCCCGCAGATGAGCAGGGTCTCGTATGCAGAGCGCAGTGCTCGAAAGAAGCCTTCTGCCTCGGAGCGCACGGGTCAACCAGAGCACAGCCGCCGGGCGGACGGCAAGCGCGACCCACTCGACGCTCGAGTGTCAGCGCTCGCGCTTCTCGAGCACCACCGCGCTCGAGATCCCGCCGACGCCCAGCGAGACCTTCACTGCGTGCTTGTGCGAGAGCGGGCGCTCGCGGGTGACGAGGGCGCCGAGGGCGCGTTCGGCGATGGCGGGGTGCAGCTTTTCGTCGGGGATTCCTGTGTCGAACGCGCGGCCTTCGTCGAGGGCGATCGCCGCGAGCGTCAGCTCCCAGCCGCCTGCGACGCCCATCCCGTGGCCGAGCTGTCCTTTGCGCGCGGTGAAGGCCGTGTGCGGGGCGGCGAAGTGCCTGGCGTGCGTGAGCTCTCGGGCGTCGCCGGGCGTTCCGCTCGCGTGAAGGTCCCAGAGGGCGATGGAGTCTGCGTCGATGTGGGCTTGCTCGAGGGCGGCGGCGATCGCGCGGCGAGGGCCCTCTTCGCTGGGGGTGATCATGTGTTCGGCGTCCGACGAGACCGCGCACCCGAGGATCGTGGGGCCGATCGGCGCGAGTCCGAGCGGGCGAAGGACGCTCTCTCTGCCGATGATCCAGAGGCAGGCGCCGCCGGCGACGTGCGTTCCGCGCAGCTCGGTGAAGGGGTCGTTGCGCGTTCCGCAGGCGGGCGTGAGCCGGGCGCGGTGAAACGCGGCGACGACCTCGGGCAGCGGCCTCGGGTCGCACGCCCCGACGATGGCGGCGTCGCACTCGCCGTGACGAATGGACTCGAACGCGAGCGACAGAGACAACCCGAAGGCCGCGCACGCGCCGGCCGGCGCAAAGGCAGGCCCGTGCAGCCCGAGCAACATCGACAGCTCTGCGGCGGGCGCGTTGGGAATGCTCCAGAGCAGCTGCGGATCGACCGACTCCCAGGGCGGTGACGGCGCCTTTGCGCTCTCGACGAGCGCGCGGAGGGCTCGTTGTCGAGCGGCGATGGCGCGCAGCGGTCCGCGGTCGATATCGCCGCCGACGGGGCTGCGCTCGATCTCGCGCAGGCGCGCGTCGAACGCAGCGCGGGCGTCGCTGCGGGCGCACCAGAAGGCGTTCCACTCGAGCATCGCGTCGTAGCGCTCGATCGAGTCGACCTCGAGCGCTCGGTAGTCCGCGGGAACCTCTTCGCCATCGGGCGCGCGTCCCTCGGTCCCCCAGGCGCGCATCGCGCTGTTGCGCTCTGGCGTGGCCCAAAACGCGTCCCACGCGCGCCGCGCTTTGGCGAGGGCGTCTCGCGCGCGAAACGCTTCACCGAGGTCGGTGAGGCCCGTGCCGATGATGATTCGCACGCGCGCATCGAGCGAGCGCAGCGCGTCCTCGAGGCCGGGCTGCGACTCGAGCGCCTCTGCGCAGCTCGAGACGGTGAAGCGCACGCAGTCTCCCGCGCGCGCGAGCCACTGCGCCGCGCGCGCGTCGCCCGAGCGAGCGGCGAGCCAACGGCGGAGCCTCGCGTCGTCCATCGCTGGTGTTCCGACGACGAACAAGCCGTCGCCGAGGGGACCGAGCGGAGCGGTCGAGAGGGCGCTGCCACCCTGTTCGACCAGGGATTTGAGCGACGAGACGTCGGGCGCTCCCGGCGCGACCGAGCCCCATCCGAACACAGCGATGCGATCGTCTCGGTTCACGCGAGGCGAGGGTGTAGTGCGATCTGCCCCTCGAGGTAAATCGCGCACCGCGTCGCGACGGTGCTTGCCCGATCACAGGGTGCCGGAGACCGGACTTGAACCGGTACGTGGGGTTACCACGGCGGATTTTGAATCCGCTGCGTCTGCCATTTCGCCACTCCGGCTGAGCGGCCACCTCGTTTCGTCGAAGGACGAACAGAGGCGTCAGGTCGAACACAGTGTGTTCAGAACTTGGTCGCGTCCAGCCCCAACTTCTTGGTGAACGCGACGAAGCCGAGCTTGTCGAGCGTGCGCAGCTCGCGCGTGGTCACGCGGAGCGTCACGTGACGCTTGAGCTCGGGGACGTAGATCTTGCGCTCTTGCAGGTTGGGGTTCTGCCAGCGCTTGGTCTTGATGTTCGAGTGCGAGACCTTGTGCCCTTTGAGCTTGCCGGTCCCAGTGAGATCGCTCTTTGCCATGGTAATTCTCTATCCGCTCAATTCTTCTTGGGGTTGGGCATCTTCCCCTCGACGTGCTTCACGGACTTGTTGCACCAGGGGCAATACTTGTTGAACTCGAGCTTGTTCGTGGTCGTGCGCTTGTTCTTGTTCGTGTAGTAGTTGGTTCGCTGGCAATTGCTACACGAAAGACGGATCTGATCACGCATGGGACTAACCTTCTGAAGCGGGGCGTTGGCCCGGCGGGGTGCGGGATTGAGACAGAAATTCGAAAAACGTCAAGGCCCCTTGGTGACAGAAGTCGCCGGACCGTGCCGGCGCCGACCGTGCCGACGGGCGGGGCGGGCGTTTGGGCGAATGTCGACCGCGGCAAGCTGCGCTAGCCTCCTCGGAGTCGATGTTGTTGGATAATCTGAAGGCTGATGGCACGCAATCGGGGGGTGGTGTTCGTGAGGAGCGCGAGAGCTCGGGCCTGCCCGTCGAACGCAGGGTCTATACGAACCGCTCGCTCAAGATGGACCAGATCGAGTGGGTGGGGTTCGACATGGACTACACCCTGGCGATCTACAAACAGGCCGAGATCGACCGGTTGAGCATCGAGGCGACGGTCAAGAAGCTCGTCGACCGTGGCTATCCGCCAGAGCTCACGGAGGCCCGGTACGACGAGGGCTTTCCGCTGCGCGGGATCTTGATCGACAAGCAGGAGGGAAACCTCCTCAAGATGGACCGCTTCAAGTACGTGGCGAAGGCCTTTCACGGCTCGCGCGAGCTGTCGCGGGACCGGCGCAGAGAGCTCTATCACCAGCGTCGCATCCGCGTGGACTCCGACCGCTACCACTGGGTCGACACGCTGTACGCGCTGCCCGAGGCGGCCGTGTACGCCGGCGCCGTGGACTTCTTCGACGCGCGGGGCGACCAGCTCGACTACGCACAGCTATTCAAGGACATCCGCGAGAGCATCGACGAGGCGCACCGCGACGGGGCCATCGTCGACGTGATCGAGCAGAACCTCCCGCGCTTCGTGGCGCCGGACCCCGAGCTCGCCACGACGCTGCACAGGCTGCGCAGCGCTGGCAAGAAGCTGTTTCTCTTGACCAACTCGCGGGCCGGGTACTCCGAGTCGATGATGACCTTCTTGCTCGGCGGGGCGATGGCCGAGTACCCGACGTGGCGACACTACTTCGACGTGGTGGTTGTGGCTGCGGCCAAGCCGAAGTTCTTCACCGATCGCCGGCCCTTCATGGAGTTTCGCGGCAAGGGTGAGGAGAGCACGCGGGCCTCGCGCTTCGAGCGGCTCAAGATCTACGAGGGCGGCAACCTCGCCGAGTTCGAGCGGCTCATCGGCGCGAGCGGCGACGAGGTGCTGTACGTGGGCGATCACATCTACGGCGACGTGCTGCGCGCGAAGAAAGAGAGCGCGTGGCGCACGGTGATGATCATCCAAGAGATGGCCGACGAGCTGCGCGCCGCCGCCGAGAGCCGCGAAGAGCACGCAGAGATCGACCAGATCGAGCTGCGACGCGCGCGGCTGATGGACGAGCTGCGGGCTCGGCAAGCGCGGCTGAAGAGCATCGAGCGCGACCGCGACGAGAGCGACGCGCAGGACGAGGGCGCGCAGGACGTCTATCGCGCAGAGAAGCGCGCGATCGAGACCATTCGACAGACGGTGCGAGAGGACGAAGATCGCGCGCGCGCGATCGAGCGCGCCGTGGACGAGCGCTTTCACCACGGGTGGGGCTCGCTCTTCAAAGAGGGCGTCGAGGTCTCGAGCTTCGGCGATCAGGTCGAAGAGTACGCGTGCCTGTACACCATGAAGGTGTCCAACCTGGGCTACTACTCTCCGACGCACTATTACAGGTCGCCGCGGGACTACATGCCGCACGAGCGCGGGTGACGATGATTTTTCGGCCCATGATTTCGAGATCGCTGCTCGTTGCGGGGGCGATCGGGGCCGCGCCGCGCCTGCTCGCAGCCCAGTCGGCCTCGCCGTGGGCCGTCGGGCAGGGGCCCGTCGCGACGCAGCCGCCGCCCGCTCGAACGCTGTTGATCCGGCCCGGAGAGGTCGCGGACCCGATGGCGATCCCAGGCGTGGCCGAGGGCGCGGTCGCCGGCGAGCAGCTCGGGCCCGGCTGTCGCGGGGTGTTTCCTGTGGGCGCGCAGCAGCAGTTGGTGGTCGCGGCGGCGATCCCGATGCTCGACCTGCTCGTGCGCGCGTCGGGGCCGACGTCGCTCGCGCTGCGCACGCCGACGGGGACGTTGTTTTGCACGCAGGGAGCGCCCGGCAGCGAGGCGCGCTTCACGCTGCGCAACGTGCAACCCGGCGCCTACTCGATCGCCGTCGGAACGGCGCCGGGCGGGACGCTCGCCTACAACCTCGCCATCAGCCAGCGCGCCGTGATCGTCGCTGCGACGATCGCGCTTCCGGTTACGTCTGGCTCGAGCGTCGCGCCCGTCGCGCCCGCGGCGCTGCCGACCGCTGCGCAAACCGCGACGGCTTCTGCGCAGGGCAGCGCGATGGCGGGGTGGGTCGCGGTCGGCCCCGAGGCGCCGCAGCGCGGGCCCGCTGGGGTCGCAGTCGGGGCGCGCGACGCGGCGCGACCGACGGCGCCGTCGGGGGGCATCGAGGTGAGCCCCACTGGCGCGGCCACGCAGCGCGCGAGCGCGACGGTGATCGGGCGAAGATCACTGCGCTTCGTGGGCCGCGCGTGCCTGGGGTTCGGCGATCGCGCGCCGAGCGCGCGGTTCACGGTGCGCGAAGGCGTGAGCTTCGTGCGGGTGTTCGCCCGAGCCAACGCAGACAGCACGATCGCGGTGCGGGCTCCCAACAACACGGTGTACTGCGCGGACGACACGTTTGGCGTGCACCCTGGCGTGGACGTGGACGCGCCGGCGGCCGGTGAGTGGCTTGTGTTCGTGGGGACCTACGCGCCGCGCGTGCGAATGCCGTTCGAGCTCACGGTGACGACGCAGCGCGACGCGCGACCAGAGTGAGGGGCTGATTGGGTTGATCTTCACTTCATCGAAGACATGCACTGAGGCCCATGCGCATCGGGTGCATCGTACTCCCATACGACGTCAGCCGCGCCGCTGTCGTCGTAGGGAAGTAGATGCACCCATGGCAGATCGCGCGATCGCGCCTTTGCGACGACATCCAGCGCGCCGCGATCGAGCGGTGGGCGCTCCACTCGGGCACTCGTTGGCTCACTCGGGCCAGGCTCGCTCGCGGACGAGGGACTCGAAGAGCACCTCGAGCTCGCGCACGGACGAGGCCGCGATCCTCGCCTGCCGCGCGGAGTCCAGCGCGATCCCGACCGTCGCGCACACAGTCGCGATGGACGCTCGCAGCGCGAGCGCCTGCCCCTCGACGCGCCCTTCGACGCGCCCTTCGATGCGCCCCTGCTCGATTCCCTGCTCGATTCCCTGCTCGATTCCCTGCTCGATTCCCTGCTCGATTCCCTGCTCGATGCCCTCTTCACGGCTCTTTGTGAGGGCCTGTTCGAGCGCGGGGAGCCCTCCGCGCTGAAGGAGGTTGCGCACAGAGGCATCGAGGGCCGCCTCGCGATCGAAGAGGGCGAGGACCGGGACAGGGTTGGCCAGCACGTCGGGCGCTTCGAGGAGTTCTCCTTCGCGCTTCACGGACGGCTGCCTCTTGTCTTGTTCGAACACCTGGACGCGTCGCTCGCCGGTGAGCCTCACCACCCAGACCCAGCGCGTGCCCGCTTTCAGCAACGATTGGACCTTGTCCTCGAGCTCCTGTTCGTCCGTGCCTCGGTCGGCATACTCCACGGCCAACGGAGGAACACCCTTCACCCACCCGGGCGCGTCGGGGACGTTGCCGACGGACACATCGGGCGCGCGGAGCTCGTCGGGCGTCGGGCTGTAGCCCACGTCTATTCCGACTTCGGTCACCTTCGGATCCGTCCCGAGCACCAGCGCGCCCACCGCGTTGGCGCCACCATGCCGAGCGCCCGAAGGAGCGCAGTAGATCGCGTGCCCCGACGAGAGCTCGTAGCGATCTCCGTCGCTCAGCTGCTCTGCGCGAAAGGGACCTTGCTCCGGTGATCGCTTTGCGTCTCCCATGCGCTGTCTACACCATCCTGCGCCGACGGTAGCACGGCGCTGCGGTCGCTCAATGCACGCGAGGCTCGAGCGGCAGTCGCTCGACGATCGCCGCTTCGCGCGCGGCCAATTGCGCGATGCGCTTTCGCGCGAGCTCTTCGCCGACGGCGTCCTCTGCGAGCGACGCAAACAGCCGATAGTGCCGCGCCTCGCAGACGAAGAGCTCGCCGTACCAGCTGCGAAGAGCCTCGGTGGGCGCGTGCTGCTCGAGGAGCTTGAACCGCTCGCACGAGCGCGCTTCGATCAGCGCTCCAATGGCGAGCCGGTCGAGCAGCGCTCCGTGCTCGGCGCGGGGCGTGTCTCCTTGCGTCGCGCGACGGAGGGCGAGGGCGTAGGGGTCTTCGCCGGGCGGGTGCGCGCGGACGCCGCGGCGCTCGAGCTCGTCGAACACCTGCTGCACATGCGAGAGCTCTTCGCGCGCCAGCTCGCTCAGCGACCGCACCAGCGTCGGAAACATCGGGTAGCGCGCCACGAGCGCGGTGGCGTTGGACGCGGCCTTGAGCTCGCAGTGCAAATGGTCGAGCAGGACGGCGTCGAGGTTGGACAGCGCCGCGTCGATCCATCCGTCGGGCGTAGGCGAGAGCAATCCGAGCATCGGGCGATGTCGAGCGTGTAGCACGGTTGGGGCGCGTCGCGAGGCAATGCTAGGGTCTCGGTCGTTGCAGGCGAAGCAGACCGAGACGATGGGGCGAGCGCGTGCGAGCGCGGGGCCCCGTCTTGCGAGCGTGCGACGAGCGCTGCTCGTGAGCGTTGCGCTCGCAGCGCAAGCGATGGTTGCCTGCGACAACGGCGGTCCCCGCCGCGCGACGACGCGCGATCCCGTCCAGAGCGAGGGCGAAGACGTCGTGGGAGGGAGCGCCGAACGGACGCTGGTCGAGAGCAACCCTGCGATCGAAGTGGGCGAGGCCGAGGACTTTCAGGGCACGCAGTGCCCGGGCGTTCGCTTGTATCGTTCGCCGAGGCGATGGCGCGCGGACGCGGGCGAGGGGCCGCTGGCGCCGCGGTATGTCGGGCGCGACGACCGCGGCAGGCTGCTCTCTCTGTCGAGCGTGCTTCTGTGCGAGCTCGAGAACATGCACTGGGTGACGACGCCCAAGATGGAGGGGTCGCTGCTCTTGTTGTGGCGCGGACCGTGGCTCTTTTCGGGCGATGATGAATGTGTGTGGCGTCCTCCGTTTCGCACGACGGAGACGGCGGCGGGCCGCGCGATCGTCGCGCACGAGCGCTGCGCGCGAAGGGCGCGGCCCGGGCTGCCGCGCGAGCGCACGGTGACCATCGAAGTGGACCGCGACTATCGTTCGCTGCGCGGTCCGTGACTGGGGCGATCTGCGCGCGATCAGAGTGGTGGCCAGGCGCTCGTGTACATCCGCCCGACTTCGCCGGCCATCGAAACGGGAGCGCAGCCAGTCGACGGCGGCGGTGGATTGATGCCCGTGCCGAGCTCGCATTGCGCGGCCGTGGTGACGAGTCGAATGCGCCCGAGTCCGCCGCGGCCTGCGCTGAGCGCTCCCGAGCGTCCGCCCGCGCCTCCGAGTGCCTCGATGCGTCCTTGGAGGGTCACGCGCGGGGCAGCGATTACGATCACGCCGCCGGAGCCACCGCCGCCGGCTGCCGCTGGGACAACAACCATCGCAGGAGCCTGCGCGTTGCCGCCGCGACCGCCATTGGCGAGCAACTCACCGGTCGGGTGCACAGTGACTGAGCTCGGGCTCGCGACGAGGAGCGCGCCTCCGCCGCCGCCTCCTCCGGGACCGCCCGCAGAATTGTTGGTTCTCGTGCAGTCCAAAGACGAGTAACCAGCGCCGCCGCCGCCGCCAGATCCCGGATAGAACGTCGAGCTCACCGCGAGATCCTGTGCGGCATCGATGCCGATCGATCCGCCGCCAGCCAGCCGAAGGTCACCCGACAGCACGGGACCGTCGCCGCCGAGATACACCGTGGAGATTCCGGTTGGTTGTCGTGTGTCGCCACCAGTGCTGTAGGTCGCCACGATCGAGCGTCCGCTCGCACCGCCGCTCGCGCTGCCGGTGCCTCCCGCGGCTCCTCCGCCTGCGCGCCCCCCGCCTCCGCCTCCGCTGAAGCCGCCAGAGCCGCCGGCGCCGCCGCCGTACACACCGCCGCTGCCGCACCCAACAGCGACCGATCGTTGACTCTCGCCGACGCCGAAGAGCGAAACGCCGCCGACTCCGGCGGGCGAGCATGCGCTCAACATCGACGTCGTGCCTGAAATGGTCGTTCCTGTGTGCCCGCCACCGCCGACGCCGCCACAGCTCGTCACGCCCGTCCGCTCGGCGCCGTCCCCGCCGTTGCCGCCCGACAGGTCGACGGTCCCTCGAATGTTCACCGTGCCCGAGGCGCGCAGCTCGAGCACTCCCTGTGTCGCGACGCGCACCGTCACTCCCGCGGGAATGTCGATGTTGCGAAACTGATGCACTCCTGCGGTGAGCGCGATGTTCGTCATGGGCGCGAGGTCTCCCTCGCTACCGTCGCTCGCGTAGGGGCTCGCGCGGCACGAGCCCATCACGCAGAGATCCGTGGGCAAAGGGCACGCTCTGCCGCACGCGCCGCAATGCGCAGGGGTGTTCGTCGTGTCGACCTCGCAGCCGTTTGCGACGTTTGCGTCGCAGTCTCGAAACGCTCCGCGGCACGTGAGCGCGCATTCGCCGAGCAGACACGCTCCGTCCGCGTTGGGGCGCGTGGGGCACACCCGTCCGCACGCGCCGCAGTTGCGCATGTCGGACGCGACCGAGAGCTCGCAGCCGTTGCTCGCCATCCCGTCGCAGTTGCCGAAGCCGAGCTCGCACGCGAGCGCGCAGCGAGCGGACTCGCAGCTCGGACGCGCGTTGGCCGCCGAAGGGCACGCCATGCCGCACCCGTTGCAGTGCATCGCGCTGCTGCGAACGTCCGTCTCGCAGCCGTTCGCCGGGTTGTTGTCACAGTCTCGCGTGCTGAGCGTGCACGTTCCTGCTTCGACGGGCGGCGTGATACCGGTGTCAGCGACGCTCGTGTCGGGCGTGTTCGTGTCGGGCGTGTTGCTGTCCAGGTCCCCAGCGTCAGTGAGGCCCGTGTCGAGCGTGCTCGCGTCGGCGCCTCCATCGATCAGCGGCGGAGGTCCAGCGCCGACGACGTCGCTGATCGAGATGGGCTCGGAGCACGCGCCGTTCGCACGACACGTTCCCGCCCCGCGCGCTGCGCATTCGGCGTCGCTCGCGCATCGGGCGCGACACGTGTGATCGCCGGTGACGCACAGGGCCCAGGTCGGGCAGTCCGTGTTGGAGAGGCAAGGCGCTGCTTGGGTTCGCGGGAGGCAGACGTTCTTGCTCGGCTGGCCAGCGATGTAACACGCGGTCCCCGCGGGGCAGTCGCGGTCGCTGCGGCACTGCGCACGACAGCCGGTCCACGCGCAAATCAGAGGGTTTTCGCAGTCGCCGTTGAACACGCACTGCCCGCCCTCGCGAGCGCGCGGCGCGACGCATGCTCCGCTCGCCCCGAGCACCAGCCCCAACACCACCGCTCGAGCTCGTCTCTGAGACCATCGCATCGCAGACCTCCACATCGCCGGAGGTACGCCGCGCGCCGCGTGCGCACGTCGCTCCTCCGAACCTCGTGCGCGAATCGACCCCGCAGTCATCAGTGCTGTCAACGCGGCGAGGTGTCGCGGTTTTTGCGGTGATTTTCGCGCCGAAGCGCGTCTTCGATGCGGCAGTTGTCCGCGCGAGGGGCCCTGCGGCGGTGCGATTATTTTCGATTAGCGCTGGGAAACGTGTCCGCGAGCTTCTCGCGGTTTGGTTGGCACCCTTGCTACGTTCGAGGTCATGGAGCGCCTGCTCTGGATCAGCCTCGCGGGCGCGCTCGGGACGGCCGCTCGCTACCTCGTCAACGTCTGGGCCACGCAACGGTGGGGGAGCTCGTTTCCGTACGCGACCTTGATCGTGAACGTGGTCGGCTGCTTCGCGATCGCGCTGGTGATGCACGTCGCCGCGACGCGCGCCTCGTTTTCGCCGACGCTCCGCCTCGCGTTGACGACCGGCCTGATGGGAGGGCTGACGACGTATTCGAGCTTCAGCTACGAGACCGTTCGGCTCGCGCAAGAGGGAGCCCGTCGGGCGGCGGCGATCAACTTCGCGGTCACGACGGTGGCGTGCTTCGCCGCGGTGCTGCTGGGATTGACGACGGCGAGGGCGATCGTCGGTCGTTGAGGAGCGATCGGTTGCCCGCGCAACACCATCGGCCGCCGTGGTATGCACTCTCGCGTCATGAGCACTGCTGCTGCCGCGGCTGCCGCTGCGCCGTCTCCTGTTCGCATCGACGCGATGACGCTCTCGGTCGAGGCCGCTGACCTCGACGGGACGCGCTATCAGATCCTGCCCGAGGGCAGGGTGACCGCCGCGCACGAGCCCGTGCTCGTCGCGTTCGCCGCGCACGCGGGTCGGTCGAAGCTGGTGCTTCGCGCGCGAGGCGCGTGCCACGGACCTTTCTCTGCGCAGCTCGAGCTCGCGGGAAAGCGCGTGGGCGCCGTCGCGCAAGGCGTGGTCACGCCAGCGGGCGAGTTCGACCTCGAGCTGTCGGTCGACGCCGAGCAGATCCCGCCGTTGCAGGGCGAATCGCTGCACAAAGTGGCGATCGCGTTGTCCTCTGGGCGCACGCTGCTGCTCACGCGGGCCAAGATCATCGCTGTCCCGGGCGCTGCGCCGGGGCTGCGCGCGTTCGACATCCATGATGTGACCGACTCGCTCTTGTACGACGCGGTCGCGCGCAAGGGCGTGGACCTGTCCAACCCCGAAGAGGGCTTCTGGATCGGGACGGGAAAATTTCACCTGCGCGCGCGCGCCGAGTGGACGCGCACGAGCGGCGGCGAAGGCCCGCTCGCGTGGAAGCTGGGCGCGCTTCCGTTGAGCGCCTCGCACGATCAGCGCGTGCAGGGCGACAGCCGAGACGCGTTCTTCGAGGACCCTGCGCTGCGCAAGGGCGAAGGGACCCTCACCGAGCTCGGGATGGTCTTCGACACGAGCCACCCCGACCATCGAGGGCGCGTGTCCGCCGCGGGCACGGACACGGTCGTTCGTCTCGCGGTCGAGCACGGGCTCGAGTGCGCGGGGCATCGGTTTCGGCTCGTGTGGCGCAAGGAGCTCTCTCTGCGACTGCGCGATCCGTCCACGCAGATGCCGACGTTCAGGCGCTTGAGCGCGGTCGGGATCGACTTCGGTACCAGCGCGACGGTCGCGGCGTTTACGAGCAAGGGGTATCGCTCGCTCATGCGCTTGGGGGCGCCGAAAGGCGACGGAAACCCCGCAGAAAACCCCACGTTTCTGCTGATCGAAGACCACGAGGCGCTGTTTCGCGTGCTGGGCTCGGTGAGCGAGAGCGCTCCCGAGGGCGCGCGACGGTGCCCCGACGTGGTGGGGCTCGTTCAAGCGTCGCACCTCGCGCGCGAGGCGCTTCGCTCGGCGCCCAACGCGGTCGTGGGCGAGATCAAGACGCTGCCCGAGCGCGTGATGCACCTCGATCAGTCGCCGCTGCTGCGCGATCGCACGAAGCACGCGGACTTTCTGCTCGACGAGGCGCGGGTGCGGGCGCTCGTCCGCGCGTACGCGTACATCCTCGGTCGCGCGATCAATCGTCCGGGGCAAGAGGTGTTTCTTCGCTATTGGCTGACGTGGCCGGCGGAGTTCGACGAGCGCGCCAAGGCGCTGCTCGAGCAAGAGATCCGCGCGGGTCTGCTCGCGAGCATCCCCGAGGGGATCTCCGCGAGCGACGTGGCCGTGCAGATGTCTTCGAGCGAGCCCGAGGCGTACGCCGCAGAGGTGTGCCCCGAGCTCGCCAACCACCCCGCGCTCGAGCCGGTGCTCTCGCAGCACGGAGAGCTTCGCTTCGCGGTCTTCGATTTCGGCGGCGGAACGCTGGATATCGCCTGCGGTCGCTACCGCCCCGCCACCGAACAAGAGCAAGCGCAGAGCGGCGCGAGCGCAGTGATCGAAGTGCTGCAGGTCGCGGGCGACGATCACGTCGGCGGTGACTACCTCACGAGCGAATTCGCGTGGCTGGCGCACTCGCACCAGTCGGTGTTCGCCGAGGTCGAGGCCAACGATGTTCCGATGCAGCGGCCGCCGACGGTGCCGGAGAACAAGCTGGCGCGCGGCGCGCACTTGTACAAGCGCTCGCTCGCGGGGCGGCAGAATCAGATTCGCTTCGTGCGCGAGCTCGAGCTCGAGCAGCTCAAGTTCAAGCGTGCGAACACCGTTCCCAAGCGCGAGAAGGTGAAGGCGGTTCGCGTGGACGGCGCCGAGGTGGACCTCGTGTCGTTTGCGAAGGACAACGGGCCGCTGCGGGACGCGCTCGTGTCGCACCTCGAGTCGCGGCTCGAAGAGGGCGCGAGGCTCTTGCTCTCGATGCTGCAGAACATCGCGTGGGGCGGCGAGGGCGACTGGCGCGCGCAGGGCGTGCAGATCCTGCTCGCGGGCAACTCGTCGCGCGGCGAGTACGTGGCCAAAGCGCTCGGTCGAGTGCTGGGCTACCCCGAGCTGAAGGTCTGGAGACCCAACGACGATTGGACGCCCGAAGGAGTGATCTTGTACGAGGTTCCTCCGAGGATGGAGCGCGGCGTCGAGGTGATCGGTGTGACGCCCAAGACCGCGGTGGCGTTGGGCGCGCTCAAGATCGCCAATCGCGAGGTGCACCTCGTGCGCGCGCAGCAGGGCTTCAGCTATTTCGTCGGCGACATGCGCGGGTTTCCGCCGAAGTTCGTGGCGCTCTTGCCGATGGGCACCTTGCCGTCCAACCCCGACGAGTGGGGGGCGCACTACCTCGACTTCGGCACGTGGGACGCGCAGAAGCCCTTGCGCGTCGCCAAGGAGTTCTCCGCGGGAAAGATGTCCTCCAGCGACCCGCGATTGCTGACGATCCCCACCGGGCTTCCCGCGGGATCGAGCGGCCGCTTGTACGTGTGCGTGGTGACACCGTCGAAGATTGCGCTGCACCTGGCGCTCGCGGACGGACAGAATCACGTGCGCGCCGAGGTCAACCTCGCGCCGTACTTGTCGTGAGCGTCGGGCGGGGATCGGGCGGGGACGGTCCTCAATAACTCAACTATTTGTGACGAAGGACGTCGGGCGGGGACGGTCCTCAATAACTCAACTATTCGCGACGAAGGACGTCGGGCGGGGACGGTCCTCAATAACTCAACTATTCGCGACGAATAGTTGAGTTATTGAGGACCGTCCCCAGCTCCTGCCGCTCGTCAGCGATTGTCTCGTAGCTCGATCGCCGAGTTGGTGGAGGACGTGCGGTTCGAGCCGCTGTCGCGAGCACGGCGGGGAGCAACGCGCGTTGATTGTGTGGGTTGAGGTTCGGTCGCCGCGCCCTCGCTCGCGGCCGAGTCGCCGCTCGTGGGCAGCGATTCACTCGCGGCCTGCGCGTCCTGTGCGCTCGCAGCTTGTGTCGCCACGACACCCGCGTCCTCTGCGGGCTGTGCGACCGCGTCCTGTGCGCTCGCGGTCGACGCGTCCTCTGCGCTGGCGGTCGACGCATTGCCTGGCGGATCAGTGGCGGGGGTTGTGCCGTTACCCGCGCCCGAGCTCGAGTACCAGATGGCGACGACGATCGCGAGCACCGCGACAGCGAGCAGCGCCATGAGCGCTCGTGTGATCGTCGACGGCTCTTGCTCGTCGCGCTCGTGTATGCCGACGCTTTGGGGCACGTCGCTCGAGGTCGAGGGCACCGCCGCCATCGATGGCTGCGAGACTTTTCGAGGGGCGACTTCGACTGCGGCGACTTCGACGGGGTGGTTGCCGCTCGGCGCTCTGGTGTCGGCCACCGTGTCGTGGATGAGCCGTTCGGTCCCCGCAGTTTTCGGCGGAGCTTCGTTGGTCGGGATCGGGTCGGGCGGTAGCCGAACCGCTGCGTGACGCTGCGTGACCTCGGGGCTCTCGCCGACGAGGTAGCGACGAATGTCCTCTTCGATCTCGGCGGCGGACGGGTAGCGCTGGTCGGGCTCTTTGCGCAAACAGCGCATGACGATCTTCGCGAAGTTCGCGTCGACTTCGGGAAAGACGTCTTCGATCGGCGTCGCGCGCCCGCTGGAGATCTGAATGAACATCTCTCGGACCGTCCGCGCGGGAAAAGGCAGAAACCCCGTCGTGCACTCATAGAGCACCACGCCGATCGCCCACACGTCGCCGTGCACGTCGCCATCGCTCTCCATGCGAACGCGCTCGGGCGAGAGGTACGCAGGTGTGCCGACGACGACGCCTGTGCCCGTGATTCGGTCGCTGTCGCGGGCGGCGCCGAACCGGATCGACGATTTCGAGAGGCCGAAATCGAGGATCTTCGGCGACGTTTCGCCGTCTTCGCCGCGCACGAGAAACACGTTCTCGGGCTTGAAGTCTCGGTGCGCGATGCCTTTCGAGTGCGCGACGGCCAGCGCGGACAGCACGGGCAAGAGCAGCTCGACCGTCCGCCGTACGCTGAGCATCCCCTCGCGCGCGAGCACTGCGGAGAGCGACTCTCCGACGAGGAGCTCTTGCACCATCCAAGGCCCCTCGCTGCTGTCGCCCACGTCGAGCACGTCGACGACGTTGGGGTGACGCACGAGGTTTGCGGTCTTGGCCTCGCGAAAGAAGCGCTTCTTCGCGGTTTCGTCGCCGATGAGCTCGGGCTTGAGGACCTTGATGGCGACCTCGCGGCCGAGGAGCGTGTTGATCGCGCGATACACGCGCCCGTGGCCGCCTTCGCCGATCTTCTTCAGCAGCTGGTACTTTCCTCCGACGAGTCCGCCGAGCTGCAGGCTTTGGGGGCGGTCTGACACGGGGTGTGGCGTCCTCGCGGCGCTTGCCGAGCGGGCAGGCAAACCGAAGGTGAATCTAGCCGACAAGCCTCTGTATCGAAAGAGGATCTGCGCGGGAATGTTGGCCGGAGCTCAGCGCAAAGGGCGTGCGATCGCGATTTGCGTGTCGAACACGTACGGGCTCAGGTCCCCGAACCAACCGAACGCTCGCGGGGCTCCGGTGGTGGGGTCCTCGGCGATGAGGATCGTTCCACGGCCGAAGCCTGTGCGGGTGGTGCCTTCGCGATCGTCGTCCTGATGGCGATATCGGGAGGAGTCTGCGATCGGAACGAGCCACGCGTTTTCGTAGCGCGTCGAGCGTCGGGGCGCGCCGGTGACGAACACGACGTGCCCGGTGTTGTTGGAGCGCACGATCCGCGGGCGAATCCAGGCGAGGATGTCTCCTGCGCGGGCGTCTTCGACGCGAGCGATTCGCGCCCACGGGCCGCGCTGTTGTGTGGGCGAGACGCGCAAGAAGCTACGTGTATAATCTGCAGCGAGCGGTCGAGCGCCGCTGGCTTGCTCGACGGTCAACCGGTGCGCAGCGGGGGCCGAGCGCGCGAGGACCCAGGCAATGAGCCCCGAGCAGTCGAACTCGTACCGCCCTTCGCGCACGTTGACTCGGGTGTCGTGACGGTAGCTCACCACGCGCATGTTGCTGGCGATGGACTCGAGCTCGCGCATCGTGCGCGCCGAGGTGGGCGTCGGCGGGTCGTTGGAGGCGACCGGAGCGCTCGGGGCAAGAGCTTCCATCGTGCGCGCGATGATCGAGGGGGTGTGCTGCGTGCGGCGGGCGCTCTGCTGGGCGCGCGCCTCGGGAACGCACGCCACGCTGACGAACACGAGCATCGAGGCGAGGCGGACAGTGCAGTGGTGCATGCGGCGGCTCCGACGGGCCTTTGGGCTTTAGCGCAAAGGGCGCAGGGGTGCAGGTGAACTTGCGTCCCGCAAGGACGCCTGACAGCGCAGAAAGTTCTCGTCCGACGCTCGCGCTGGTGACGGTGTCAGCTCACGACGTCCCAGATGTCGCCCCAGAGCGAGGCGCCGCCGTCGATGTAGAGGGTCGTCCCGGTGATGTAGTCCGCGGCGTCGGACGCAAGAAACGCGACGACGTGGGACACTTCTTCGGGCACGCCCAGGCGCCGGGCGGGGGTCTGTTGCTTTGCCTTGACGACGAGCTCGGGCGGATAGCGGTCGGTGCCGGTGGAGAGGATCGTTCCGGGAGCGACGGCGGTGACCTGGATGTTGAAGGGCGCCCACTCGACGGCGAGCGATTTGGTCAGGTTTTCGACGCCCGCGCGCGCGGCGCCAGTGTGGGCCATCCCCGGAAATCCCCGGAGCACGTTCGCCGTGATGTTGATGATCCGCCCGGCTTTTTGCGGGATCATCCACTGATTGGCGACCGCGTGGGTCATCGTGAACGTCCCCACGAGGTTGTTGCGCACGACGGCTTCGAAGCCCTTGGGCTTCATCACGGACGCGGGCGAGGGAAACTGTCCTCCCGCGTTGTTGACGAGCACGTCGATGCGCCCGAAGCGCGCGAGCACCGAGCTCACGTAGGTCGACACCGCTTCGGCGTCGCGGATGTCGCAGGTCGCGGCGAACACGTCGATCCCGCGCTCGCGAAGGGCAGCCGAGCACTCGTCGAGCGGCTCTTGTCTGCGGCCACAAATGGCGATCTTCGCGCCGAGTCCGCCGAGCTCTTCGGCGATGGCGCGACCGATTCCAGTGCCTCCGCCGGTGACGAGCGCGACGCGTCCGTCGAACAGTCCCGGGCGAAAGGGGGTCTTCAACACTTGTTCCGATGGCTTGTCGCTCATGACTTGGGCCGCGACGGTACAACGATCCGGCGGCGCTCGCGCGCCGTCACTCGTCGGGGCACTGAACGCGCACCTGACGCGAGGTCACGCGGCTCGTGCGGCCCGTGTCGCCGAGGGCCACGGTGAGCTCGACGCGCATCCACTGTCCGCACAGCTCGTGGCTCGCGCGCGGCGCTGCGCTGTTGGGGCGCTTGTGAAACGGGATCTGCCGCGTTGCTCCCGCGGCGATGCGCCCGTCGAAGGCCTCGCTCACCGGCTCGAAGTCGATCGCGAAGCCGCTCGACAGGGCCACCCTCGCGTCGCGCACGCGCACGTCCGCGAGGTCCTGCGCGCCGAAGTGCTGGATCTCGAGGTCGAACTGCACGTCGAGGGCGTCGTTGGGAACGTCTGCTCCGCGCGGGAGCGGGCCGCCGATGCGCACGTTGGCGAGGTGGACGCTCATCCCGCTGCGGGGACGCTCGCGGGGCCCCGCGTCTTCGCTCGCGCGCTCTCCGCCGGTGCTCGCGGCCGCTGTGTTGCCAGCGGAGCCAGCGCTGTTGCTCGCGGCGCTCGAGCCGCTCGACGAGCCGCCAGAGCACGCCGCGGCGAAGAGCAGCGCGGCCAGGGGCGGAGCCGACTTATGAATCAATGTGCGCATATTCGAGATGCCCATAGTGCCCTTCACGCGGCGCCGATCGATCCGCGGGCGCCGTGGTCGTGCTGCGCGTCCGCCCCGTTGTCGCTATCCGAGAGGTCGAGCGGCCCTGGGCGCTCGGAGGTCTTGTTGTCTTCGTGCTCGAAGTCGGCGAGCTCTTTGGCGATGGCGCGGAGCATTCCGCGGCGCTCGTGGTAGGGCAGAAATGCGGCTTTGAACCCGTTGAGGACGATCTGCTTGAGGTCCTGCAGCGTGAGCCCCATTTTCGTGTGCGCGAGCCAGAGCTCTTTGGACACGGTCGTGTCCGTGATGAGCCTGTTGTCGGTGTTGACCGTCACGCGCAGCCCGAGGTCGTGATAGAGCTTGAGCGGGTGGGTCGAGAGGTCTTTGACCGCGCCGGTCTGGACGTTGGAGCTCGGGCAGCACTCGAGCGCGATGCGGTGATCGTTGACGTAGTGCAGCAGGTCGCCGTCTTCACGAAGTCGCACGCCGTGGCCGATGCGGTGCGCGCCGCACACGTGAATGGCCTGCTCGATCGACTCGGGGCCGTACGCTTCGCCCGCGTGGATCGTGATGTTGATGTTGTTCTTGCGGATGAGGGCGAAGGCCTCTTTGTGCTTCTTGGCGGGGTGGTCGTACTCGGCGCCCGCGAGGTCGAAGCCCGTCACGCCGCGGTTCTTGTAGGCGACGGCGAGCTCGGCCATCTCCAGGGATGACTCGGGAGAGATGTTGCGGATGCCGCAGACGATGACGTTGGAGGTGATCCCGTGGTCGATCTGCGCGGCGCGCAGGCCGTCGAGGACCGCTTCGACGACGCGAGAGTGCGAGAGTCCCTTGCGCGTGTGCAGGAGCGGCGCGTAGCGGACCTCCATGTAGCGGACGTTCTCCGCGGCGGCGTCTTGCGCCAGCTCGTAGGCGGCTCGGTAGAGCGCGTCCTGCGTCTGCAGCACCTTCAGGGTGATGTCGAACGCCTCGAGGTATTTGACGAGCGATCCCGTGTTTTCGCCGCAGTGCATCGCGCGGGCGAGCCCTTCGGGGTCATCGGCGGGGAGCTCGACGTTGTCCCTGCGCGCGAGGTCGAGGATCGTCGAGATCCGCAACGATCCGTCCAGGTGAACGTGCAGGTCGGTCTTGGGCAGACGTTGGATGGCTTCGAACGATAGGCGTCCCATGGCGGGATGTTACTGTACCCACCGAGGAGTTGCGATGAGCGAGAAGCTTCAGCCAGGAGATCGCGTGGCGTTGTTGACTTCTGGCGGTGACGCGCCCGGAATGAACGCAGCGCTGCGCGCGGCCGCCAAAGTGGGTGTCTCGATGGGGCTCGACGTGGTGGGCGTCGAGGACGGATATGTGGGGCTGATGGCGGGAAGGATCGTTCCGCTCGATTTGCGGGCGCTCGACGAGGCGTCTCGGCGCGGAGGGACGTTGCTCGGGAGCGCGCGGTCCAAGGTGTTTCCCACGGCGGAGGGCCAGGCGAAGGCGCGCGACGTGATCGCGAGAGAGAAGCTCGCGGGGCTCATCGTGATCGGCGGAAACGGCTCGCTCACGGGCGCGCGCACGCTGCGCGACGCCGACGGAGCGCGAGGAAAGCTGCGGGTCGGAGGGCTTCCCGCGTCGATCGACAACGACCTCGCGTGCACGACGATGGCGATCGGCGTGGACACGGCGATGAACACCATCGTCGAGGCGTGCGACCGCATCGCGGACACCGCGAGCGCGCACCGACGGACGTTCGTGGTCGAGGTGATGGGACGGGACTGCGGCTACCTCGCGATGACGGCGGGCGTGGCGGCGGGGGCGGACGCGGTGCTCGTTCCTGAAATCGGCAAGAGCGAGGACTCGATCGTCGAGCACGCGGTCTCGATGATGGTCGACGCGTACACGAAGAACACTGGAAAGCGCCGTGTGCTGATTATCAAGGCCGAGGGCGTGAAGATCGACAGCGCCAACCTCCGCGAGCGCATCGAGCTCGAAGTGAAAGAGAAGCTCACCGACGTGGACACGCGCGTGACCGTGCTCGGGCACGTCGTGCGCGGAGGGACTCCGTCGGCCTTCGATCGACTGCTGGGTGCCCGGCTCGCGCACGCGGCCA
The DNA here is from genome assembly GCA_001465015.1 of Deltaproteobacteria bacterium Ga0077539. GTDB lineage: Bacteria > Myxococcota_A > Polyangia > Polyangiales. The sequence continues at coordinate 64,970 of LNEO01000277.1, forward strand.
TGCGCGCTGTGTGCGACGGCGACACGGACTTCATGGCCGGCTGGATCGGTCCTGGCGCGATGCCCAGCGAAGCGACGGGCACCAGGCTCTGCGCGTACGATCCGTACGTCGTGCTCACGGGCCTCGAGGCGGTCTTGCGCGAGACCGACAAGCTCATGAAGGGCGAGAGCGCCGTCGCTCAGTGGCGAAGGCGCATCTTCGCAGAGATCGAGCCCATCCTCGCGCGGTGAAGCGCGGTCGGCTCAGCCCGGGTTGACGACGCAGCGCCAGCCCAGCGAGAGCGCGCGCAAGACGGGCGTCGCGACGGGCATGCGCGAAGGCGTGAAGGTCACCGTGAGCCGCGCGTACTTCGCGGGCATCACGCCGGCGGCCATGAGCGCTGGCGTGATCGCGATGGGAGACGTCGCAGGGGGCGTCGTGCCGAGGTTCACTGGCATCGCAGTCGCGAGGCCTGCTTCGGTGGCCGCGACGCGCAGCGAGAACGACAGCGAGGTGCCCATCGGCGTCGCCGCGTCGAACGTCAGGTCGGCGAACGACGGGTTGTCGCACTCGGCCGTGAAGTTCTCGGTGTACGTGCCGGTGCCGATCACGAGACGACGGACCGCGCCGGTGAAGTCCGTGTAGGTGTAAACGCGGTTTGGCGTGGTGTGAGTGCTGAACCGGTTGGCCATCGTCTCGTAGAGCCAGAGCGGACCGGGGCTGCTCGTCGCGATCCACACGTCACCGGCGCGGTCGGCGCCGAGGGCGCTGGGGCTCGAGATCATCGGCGTAATGGGCCGCTGGGTGACAGCCGCCATCGGGATGGTTCCGCCCGCGACGAAGGCGGACGCGTTCCAGTTGGCGAGGTTGTTGCCGACCGTCGCCCACACGCGGTTCATCGGGTCGACCGTGATCCCGAGGCTGGACGAAGAGACCGGCAGCGTCGTGAACTGGCCCGAGCGCGTGTCGTACGCTTGGTTCGAGCGCGAGAACCAGAGGCGTCCGTCCGCGTCGACCGTGATCCCGTAGCCGCCGCCGGCGACGGTGGTTCCCATGCGTCCGGTGGCGGGGGTCATGGGCGTGAAGTTTCGCGAGAGCGCGCCGCCGTTCCACCAGAGGCGACCGTCGGGCGCGACGACCGCGCCGTACGCGCAGTGGGGGATCGTCACGTTCTGGATCACCGCGCCGGTGCGAGGATTGAGCTTGAATCCAGGGTTCGCTCCAGCGGTCGAGCAGCCGCCGACCCACACGTAGCCTTCAGGAAAGCTCTCGTCGCCGCGATCGATGGCGATCGAGCGGAGCACGGTGTTGGCGGCGCCCACGTTGACGTTGAGCACCACGCACTCGTCCTGACCGTAGGGCTTGACGTCCATCGGTCCGGTGCTCGTGTCGATCGTCCCATTTCCGTTGCGATCGACGCAGTCGACGCTCTCGGCGGCGATCTTGGTGACCGTGCCTTGCATCGAGAATCCGCGGTTGGCGACCCACGCGTTGCCGAAGCCATCGACGACGGTGCGCGAGGTCATGTTGCACGAGGCCACGTGGCAGCACTGGTTTCGGCACTCACCGGCGGCGAGGCCCACGCGATAGCGGCCGATCTCGCGGCGCGTCGTGGCGTCCCACTTCGAGACCGTGCTCTCGCCGGTGTTGGGCACCCAGAGGTAGTCCGCGCGGCGCGCGTTGGCGCGGACGATGAGGCCGCCGGACGGCATGTCGAAGTCCGTACCGTTCTGGCCCATCATGTTCCACCCGCCGTTGGCGCCCATGCCGCCGCCGGACTGGCGTCGCGTACACGCCGGGTCGCACTCGCACCGCGCGACGTCGCTGATGTTGCGGCAGCGGCCCGTGCCCGCGCTCGTGTCGCACGTATCAATGGTGCACGCGTTGCCGTCGTTGCACATATCGTTGCTGTTGCAGGTCATCGGCACGCCGCCGCCGCCGTCGGCCGGAGGATTGACGCTGCCGTCCCGACCCGGACCCGGACCCGGGCCGACGCCCGTGTCGCGACCGTTGCCGTTGCCACCGTCGCCGGTGTTGATGTCCATCCCCTCGGAGCACGAGAACAACGCGAGCGCAGCGACGATCGAAGCGCACACACGAAAAGAGCTCGAATGCAGCATGAGATGGACCTCCAAAAGAGCGTCTATCGTACATGCCATTGGCGTTGTGCGCGAAGGGCAAGCGACGTTCGGGCCTCGGGTCGAAGGGCGCGGAGTGATCCGCACTCAGTCCCGGAAAATCCCGGATTCGATCGCTACTTCACGTCGCGGCGCAGGCGCGAGGAGATGGCGTCGAGGGCCATGACCATCGCGACGATCGCCCCGACGACGACGGTCACCTTCGCGTACTCCGCGCCTCGCATGTAGGACATGAGCAGAAATCCGATGCCGCCTGCGCCGACGAGGCCGAGCACGGTCGAGACGCGGACGTTGAGCTCGAACCGAAACAACACGATCGAGACGAAATGCGCGGCGAACTGCGGCCATACGCCCCAGCGGAGCACCTGGGTGGGGGTCATTCCGACGGCGCGCATGGCCTCTGGGGGACCGGGGTCGAGGGTCTCGAGGGTCTCGTAGAACTGTTTTGCCAGAGCACCCACCGAGTGAATCGCGAGCGCCAGGACGCCGGGCAACGGACCGAGGCCGACGGCGCTCACCAGGACGAGCGCGAGGATGAGCGTGTCGACCGAGCGATCGAGGTTGAGCGCGAATCGGACGATCGCGCGCACGGGCCGAGACGGCATGGTGTTCTCGGCGGCGAGAAACGCGAGGACGACGGCGAGCGGGACGGCCAGGAGCGTTCCGATCAGGGCGAGCTGGGCGGTGACGATGGCGCTCTCGAGCACCGAGGGGACGACGGCGCGGTCCGGCGGGAGCATTCCGCGGACGAAGGCCAGCATGTTCGCGCGCCCGGCGAAGAGCTTCGCGAGCGAGAGCTGCGCGCCGACGGCGCTCCACAGGGCGGCGGCCGATAGGGCGGTCCACGCCAGGATTGTGCGGGCGCGCTCCCGCCGCTTGTTGCGCGACCACATGGGGAGCGCGAGCGTCGCGGCGAGCGCACACAAAATCGAGAACACCGCGACGTCCCACGGCCGCTCGAAGCCGCGGGCGCGTTGGACCGCGCGGTTCTGCGCGTACGCTCGGCGGACGAGCGCGTATTGATCGCTCGTGGCCTCGATGAACCCGTCGGTGCTGTTGAGCCTTCGCAGCGTCGCGCGGCCCTCTTCGCTCTGCCCCATCGAGACGAGGGCGCTCTTGACCGAGCGGACGAGGCTGGGGTGCGCGCGGAGAAAATTCGGGTGCACGCCGACCGCGTCCGAGGGGATGGGGGGCGAGTACAAGATCGGGCGCAGCCTCGGGGGCGGGCGGTTGCGGAGAAAGCGCGTCCACGCTCCGCCGCCGTCCGCCGGGGGCTCGGCCCACACCGCGGCGACGTCGACCTGACCGTTGTAGACCGCGAGCACGGCCGAGTCGTGTCCGCCTGCGAACACCTGCTGTCGAAAGATCCGCTCGGGATCGAGGCCCCGGGAGGCGAGCAGATACCTCGGGATCACGAAGCCAGACGTGCTGTTGGGCTCGATCCAGGCGATGGAACGCCCGCGTAGGTCTTCGACGGTCCGAATGGGCGAGTCGTCGCGGACGACGAGCGCAGAGAAATAACTGGGGCTCCCGCGGCGGACCTGCGTGAGCACGACGCGGCAGTCGAAGAACTGCTCGGCGAGGATCAGCGGCGCGGGCGTGAGCCAGCCGAAGTGAACCTGTCCCGAGCGCATCGCCTCGACGAGCGCCGTGGAGTCGAGCGTCACGAAGGCGCGCACAGGGAGCTGGATGCGCGCAGATAGGGCGCGGGCCAGCGCGTCGGCGCTCTGCTGGAGCGCCTGCGCGTTCTCCGCCGGATGAAAACCGAGCACGATTTCATCGGGGATGGCTTCGAGCGGCGCGGGCCGCTGCGCGAGGGCTGCGCGCGGCGAGAGGACGAGGGCGCACAGGGCGCCGACGAGAGCGAAGAGCTTTCGCACGGCGCGATGGGTAGCACGGGATGGATTTCAACGTCGCTGCGTCGCTGGGCGAACGAGCTGTGATTTTTCAGTGATTTCGGCAACTGCGGTCGCGCTTCACAATTTGAGCGCGGCGCCGCGGCGAGTGTGGCACAGACGACTCCTGGTGGCGCGCTTCGTTCACACCGCGGATTGGCAGATGGGGATGCGCGCGGCGCACGCCGGGGCGGCGGCCGAGCAGGTGCGCGCGGCGAGGATCGACGCGGCCGAGCGCGTGGCCGCGGCAGCGCGCGCGCGGGCGGCGGACTTCGTGGTGTTGTGCGGCGACACCTTCGAGGACAACCAGGTCGAGCGGGCGCTCGTGGCGCGCGTGGTCGAGATCATGGCGAGCTGCCGGTGCCCTGTGTACGTGATTCCCGGCAACCACGACGCGCTGGTGCCGGGCAGCGTGTGGGGCGACGGGAGCTTTGCGCGCGCCCCGACGGTGCGCGTGTTGCGAGACGAGTCGCCGCTCGACGCTCCGGGCGGCGTGACGCTGTGGCCGTGCGTCGCGCGGGCGAGGCACGACGAGCGGGACCCGACGCTGTGGGTTCGCGCGCCGAGCGACGGAAGGGTGCACGTCCTGCTCGCGCACGGGACCGTGGAGAGCGTTCACTACGAGGAGCCGTGGTACCCGATCGCGCGAGACTGCGCGGAGCGGGCGCGGGTCGACTACGTCGCGCTCGGGCATTTTCACCAGCATCTCGAATATGTGGGCGGCGATGGAGTCGCGCGCATGGCGTACTCGGGCACCCACGAGCCGACGCGGTTCGGCGAGCGAGACCCAGGCCAGGCGCTGCTCGTGTCCATCGAGAAGGCGGGAGACCGTCCGTCGATCGAGCCGATGGTGACGGGCGCGCTTCGGTGGCTCGTCGTCGAGGCGACCTTGCGCGAGGCGGGAGACGTCGCGCGCACGGCGGACGCCGTCCGCGCGATGGGCGAGGGAGCGCAGACGCTCATGCGCTTGAAGCTCGACGGCTATCTGCGGGTCGACGAGCAGGACGCGCTGGTTTCTCTGGCCGAGATGGTGCGCGAGCGATTCTTGTTCGGTCGCGTCGAGAGCGCGCTCAGGCCGGCGCCGACCGACAGCGCGTGGACGAGAGACCTGCCGCCGGGGCCCGTGCTCGACGCGGCGAAGCTGCTCGCGCAGTGGGCGGAGCCGTCGTTCGACGGGCGCCCCTCGCACGTGAGCGCGGAGGTGGCTGCGCGCGCGCTGCTCGAGCTGTACTCGATGGCGTCGACCGGAGAGTGACCGATGATCGTCGAGCGAATCGCGATCGAGGGGTACCGATGCTTCGTCAAGAGCGCGACCGTGGCCGGCTTCGGCGCGGGGCTCAACGTCGTGTCCGCGCCGAACGGAACGGGCAAGTCCACGCTCTTCGAGGCGCTTCGTCGCGCGCTGATCGACCACCACTCGGTGAGCGGCGTCGAGGCCGAGAAGATGCGGCCGTGGGGCCGCTCGATCTCGCCTTCGGTCACCGTCGATTTCGCGCACGGCGCGCTGCGATATCGGGTGCACAAGCGCTTTCTCGACGACCCGAGCTGCGAGCTGTCTCGTTGGGAGGGCGATGATTTCGTGGTCGTCGACCGCGGCGAGCGCGCGGACGAAAAAGTGCGCTCGCTCTTGTCGCGGCCGACCGCTCCCAAGGGGCTCTCGCGCGAGGCGCACTGGGGCCTCGCGCAGGTGCTGTGGGCTCCGCAGGGGATGATCGAGCTCGGGCCGCTCGGGCCGGAGCTCGCCACGCGCGTGCGAGAGACCCTGGCCGCGCAGGTCGTGGGCGCGCGCGGGGCCGAGATCGAGCGGATGGTCGAAGAGCGCTTTCGCGCGTTTTTTACCCCGCAGACCGCGAAGCTCAAGGCAGGCAAGAAGGCTCCCGAGCTCGTGCGCAGATCCGAGGCGCTCGCGCTGGCGAAGACGGCGGTCGACCGCGCGCGCGAGCGGCACGAGCGAGCGGCGCTGACGCAAGAGCGGGTGGGCGCATTGCGCGCAGAGCTCGTGCGCGCCGAGCGAGAGCGATCCGAGCGGGGCGCGCAGCTGGCAGAGCGCGAGGCGTCGCTGCGGGCGTTCGACGCGAAGGTGTCGGCGCGGGCCGAGGCCGAGCAGCGGGCGACCGTCGCAGAGGCGGGCGCGAAGAGCGCGAAGGTCGAGCTCGACGCGTGGCGCAACGGCAAAGCGCAGCTCCAAGAGCGCGAGCGTCGGCAGGCCGACGCTGTGATCGCGCTGGCGCTCGCGAAGGCTCGTCGCGACGAGGCCGCTGTCGAGGTCGCGGCAGCGAGCGAGCGAGAGTCCCGCGCAGCCCGCGCGCACGGGGCGCTCTCGGAGCTCGAGCGACTCTATCGCGCGGCGCGAGAGCGAGCGCGCGCCGAGGCCGTGCTCGCGGACTGCGACGCGAGGATCGCCGCGATCGACCTGGAGATTCTCAGGGTCGAAGAGTCTCGCGCCGCGCTCGTGCCCGACGCTCCGACCGCCGCGGACGTCGCTTCGATGCGCGCGCTCGAGGCCGCGCGATCGAGCGCGAAGGCGCGGCTCGACGCCCTGGCGTTGACGGTGACCTTCGACGCGAAGAGCCCTGTGACCATCGAGCACGAAGGCGAAGCGAAGGCGCTTTCTGCGGGCGAAACGCTCACGCTTCGCGCGTTGGGCGCGCTGAGCGCCGCGCTCGACGACAGGGTCTCGCTCACCGTTCGCGGGCCGCTCTCGGGCCCCGATGCGCGCGAGGCTGAAGAGAGCCTCCAGGCCTCGGCGGCTGCCCTCGGTGCGCTCTCGAGGCGCTTCTCAGCGTCGAGCGCGGACGAGCTCGATTCGCTTCGCGCGAAGGCCGCCGCTGCGTCGATGGAGCTTCGCGCGCGCGAGCGCGGCCTCTCGACGCTCGGGGGCGCGCAGGCGCGGTTGGCGCTCATCGAGCGTTGTCGCGAGGCGGTCTCGACGCTCGAACTCGTCGTGACCGACGATCGGTCCGAGTCGGCGTTGGCAGCGGAGCTCGAGCGGGCTCGTATCGATGCGGAGGCTTCGGGCTCGATCCGAACGAGCGCCGAGGCTCGTCGCGACGCGGAGCGGGCCTTGGCCGAGCGCGAGGTCGCCGTCGCCGTCGCCGAAGAGCGCGTTTCTTCCTGTGAACGCGCGACAGGCGAGGCTCGGGCGGCGCTCGACGAGCTCGCGCGCAGAGGCAAGAGCGAAGCTGCCTGTCAGGATGCCTTCGAGCGCGCGGCGCTCTCGCTCGATGTGGCGCGGGTGGCGCTCAGCAAGAGCGCGCTCGAGCTCGAGGGCCGCGCAGAGATCGAGCGCGCTGTACGCGAGGGCGTCGCGCATTGCGCGAGAGCGGAGGCGGACGCGCTGGCGTTGCGCGACGCGGCGCGAACCGAGGAGGGCAGGCTCGATGAGCTCGTGTCGGGCGCGACGTTTACGGTGCTCGCGCGAGCCGAAGAAGAGGTGACGCGGCTCGAGTCCGAGGTGGCGCGGCTCGAGGTCGAGGCCGAGGCCGTCAAGCTGTTGCGAGAGGTCCTCGTGCGCTGTCGCGACGAGGCGATCGCGAAGGTGTCGGGCGAGGTCGAGCGCGCTGCTGGGCGAATTCTCGGGCGAATCGCGACAGGATCGTCGCTGGAGGTCGAGCTCGGCGAGACGTTTGCGCCGACGCGCGCGTGGGTGGGAGCGCGCGAGGGCGAGGGCGTCGCGCTCGAGCGGCTCTCGGGGGGCGAGCGCGAGCAGGTTCACTTCGCGGTGCGGCTCGCCTTGGCGGAGGTGCTCGCCAGCGAAGAGCGCCCGATGGTGGTGCTCGACGACGTGCTCGTGGCGACGGACAACGCGCGGCTCGCGCGGGTGATCGAGGTGCTCGAGGACGCCGCGAAGCGCATGCAAGTGATCGTCCTGACGTGTCATCCCGAGCGCTACGCGACCGCGCGCGAGGCGACGTGGATCTCCCTCGCCCGCTGAGCGATGGCGCGTGATGTATCGTCGCGCATCGTGAACGACAGCAGCGCGACGGTCGGGTCGGTGATCGAGCTCGAGGGTGTGCTGCGCGCCGTCGAGAAAGATGGCGCTGGGCCGCTCTTGCGGTTCGAGCATTTGAGCGTCTTCGAGGAGGGGCGGCTCGAGCACCGCAAGACCCAGTGGGTTCGACGCGACTGTGTGATCGAGCTCGACGATGGCTCGCGCGTCACGCTGGACGCGAGCGAGCTGTTGTGGAAGGGGCTGCTGCCGTCGCGTCGCATCGTCGCGAACTGGTCCCAGGCGCAAGCCGAGTGCGTGATTCTGCCGGAGGACTTGTACGCGCAGGGGGGGGTCGCGGTGGAGCTTCGCGTCGCGTCCGTCGACGAGGGGGCCAGGGTGATGCTTCGCGGGACGGTGCTCGATGTTCGCGCAGATGCTGGAAAATCACAGGGATTTCGCGAAAATGCTCAGGCCAAGGCGACGCGCGTACGGGTCACGCACCTCGCGTCCGGGAGCGACCCGGCGCGGACCCTGGCGCTCGCGCTCGAGGGCCACGCCGAGGACGCCCGGTCGGCGCTGCGATCGAAGCAGTGGCACCCGTGGGCGATCGTGGGCGCGGCGGTGGCGACGGCGATGATCGCGGCGTTGGTCCGCGAGCGGATCGTGTGGTCTGCGCAGCTGATGGCGATGGCCGCGTCGCTGCTGGCGACGTCGGGCGCGGCCTTCGCAGACGCGGGTCGCGTGTTGTCCGTCCAGTGGTCGAGCGGCGCTGACGGAGGCGAGCGTGACGTGCGGGTCGGCGTGGGGCTCTCGCTGGTGTTCGCGGCGGTCATGGTGATCGGGATCGCGATCGATTTGGGGTTTTCGCTGGGCGCAAGCGCCTCGAGCAGCGGCAGGTCTCTGATCGTGACCTCGTTTGGCTGGGCGATTAGCGTCTCGATCTGCGCGAGCGCGTACGCGATCTTCGAGAGCCGCGCGCTGAGGGAGCACGGTGGGAAGCTCTTGCACGAAGAGCGAGCGACGGCGCTCGTCGGCGGCGTGATCGAGGGCCGGATCGTCGACCCGACGCCGGTCGAGAGCGCGCTGGGGCCCGCCGCGATCGTGGCGATCACAGAGGAAGAGGTCGTCCCCGGATCGGACCCGAACATCACGACGCATCGCGAGCTCGTCGACGATGGCTTCTCGCTGCGCACGCAGGACGGCGACGTTCTGATCGACCCTCGCGCGATTCGGTGGGCGACGACGGTGCACGCGGAAGAGCGTTCGGGGCAGCGGCGCGATCGAGCCTTCATGGTCCACTCGGCGATCGTTCCTGTGGGGGCGCCCGCGCTCGCGTGGGGGACGGTGCGCCCCAGCACGAAAGGAAAGATCCTCTTCGAACACGGGGGATCGCCCGCGGTCTTGCTCGTGTGCGCGCAGTCCGAGGACCCGCGCTCGACGCTGCGCTCGATCGTCACGAAGGCGCGCGCCGGCGTGGCGCTCGCGTGCGGCGCGACGCTGGCGTTGCTCATCCTGCTGGCTCTCGTGTGGCTGCGGGGCTAACGCGCCGCCCGGTTGGAAGCAGACACGCCACGGGTTCAACGGAGGGCGTGTCGCCAACCGAAGGCGGCGCGGTTGTTCGCGCCGCCCGGTTGGAAGCAGACACGCCACGAGCCATGAAGCAGAATGAAACGACGTTGAGCATCTCGTGGGCTGCAGCGCCGGTGGGGGCTGCGCTGCGCGGCTCGATGCCAAACGTCGTTCTGTTGCTCGATTTTCAGGCCATACGCTCCGTTTCAATCGTCTGGTGTTCGGCGCCTCTCCTGCTGCCAACCTCCTTCAGCGAAGTCCTATACCATCCGTTTCTTGTGCAGATTTTCGCGAGCAGAAATGAGGGGAAGGCTCAGCATGGTCGGGGCCCTCTCGTGTCCGCACGAACCATCGCGTCGAGCGCCGCAATTGGGCCGACGAGTCGCATCCAATCGTCGTAGTGGTGCTGGAAATGGAGTGAGCACCACGCACGCTCGCTGCGGCCGATCTCTTGTGCGCCGCCGAGGCCGCGACGACTCGACACGCTCGACGCGATGATCGATCGTCCAAGCCAATGAGCCGCGACCAACACGAAAACGCGATCGCGCGCGCGATCCTCGGGATCTCGTCGCCGTACCTCGCCACCGGCGAAGTGCTCCTGCACGAACCTGTGCGCGTTCGCTTCGAGGACGGACGCGTGGTGCCCGTGGGCCCTGCGGTGGATTGCGGCGCGCAAGCGCTCGACAACACCGAGCTCACGCGCGTCGCGCGTCCCGCGAAGGTCGGAAAGGGGCGCGCCACGGTGCTCGATCGCACGGTCCGTGACGGCGCGCAGATCTCCGCGAGCAAATTCACCCTCGAGGGCGTGGACCTCGCGTTGTTGGGGATCCTCGAGCAGCTTCGCATCGCGCTCTCGCCGGACGACGCGACGCCGTTCTCTGCAGAGCCGTACGCGCTGCACATCTACGGAGCGCGTGGCCACTTCGACACTCACAAGGACACGCCCACCGATCGCACCATGCTCGGGTCGCTGGTGCTTTGTCTCGCCTCGCGCTTCAAGGGCGGTGAGCTCTCGCTCTCGCACAACGGTCTCTTCGATCAGGTCGATTGGGCGTCGGAGATCGAGGGGTCCCCGTCGCCGTTGATCCTCCGTTGGGCGGCGTTCTTCTCGGACGTCGATCATCGCGTCGAGTCGATCCGCGCGGGTTCGCGCGTGACGATGACGTACCGGCTGTCTCGTTCGACCAGCGCTTCGCCTACGAAATTGCTGTCTACCAACGCGCGCGAAGCGCCTCTCCTGCGGGCGTTGAAGCAAGCCCTCGGCGACGCCGCTTGGGAGCCCGACGGCGCACGCTTCGCGGTCCCGTGCGTTCACATGTACAGCACGTCCGCCGAGGGAGCGCGCAAGAGTCAGAAGCTCACCGCGTCGGAGCTCGCGACGCTCAAGGGACGCGACGCGGTCGTCGCTCGCGCGGCGATGAAGGCGGGCCTCTCGGTCTCGCTTCGCGCCGTCGTGTTCACCGAGGCGGACGAAGAAGCGCTGTGGGAGCTGCCGAAGATTCCGTCGCGCGTTCGGATTCCTTCACGCGCGACGTCGGACGACGTCCTCGACGCGCTGCCCGAAGGCTCGACGAGCGAGAGCGACCTCGCGTTTCTTTTGCCAGAGCCCTTCGCGACGCTCGATGGCGATGCGGCCCCCCACGCGTCCAATCGTGTGAAGCTCCGGAGCCTCGGCGAGCGCGAGTTCAGCTTCACGGGGTATTTCGGCAACGAAGGCAGCTCCGGCGAGTTCTATCTGTTTGCTGCACTGGTGATCGAAGTTCCTCCGGCGAAGCGCCGCTCGTAGCGCTCGGGCCGGCACTCGTTGCGCCTCGTGCACGCCTCCGGTGGGGGACAGGACATCCGATCGCGGTCGGCCGACGTGGGCGCGATCGCCCGTTTCGTCGCCCAGCTCAGCCCGTCGCTGCCGCCCCGCACGACGCGATCTCCGCTGCTTTTGCAGGCGATGCTGTGTTGGCGAAGAGTTGTGCGCACAGCTCTTCCCCCGTCGTTTGGCGCGTGCGTCAACGCGGCGCAGCTCGATCGCGACGCTTTTGCAACGCGTCACGCAGCGCCAACACGACGGTCGCGACCAGGGCCAGTGTGAGCACCCGATCGAAGAGGCCACGGGACCGCACGTAGGGCGTCGTTCGGCCATCGAGCCTGACTCTCGCTGCGATCGCCCCCTCGCGACGCACGGCTTCGCTGAGCGCCAGCGCGCTTCGCTGCGCCAGACGCAACTGCTGACCCTGGAGCGCGAACTCGTCGCTCGTGTCACCGGCGTGAGGCGTGTCACGAGCGGTCCGCTCGAACTGCGCCTGCACGGCTCGCACGCGCTCGACCGCGGGCAGCTCGGGTCGCCCCGGCATGGGCAAGCGCGTGGCGTCCGGGCCACCGACCGCAGCGTAGATCTCTCCCGTCGGTCCAGTGAGTCCAGCAACGCCAGCGTTGGCGCTGCGCGCGATCGTCACTCGCGACTCGATGGAGCGAAACACATTGAATCGAAACGCGCGCAGCGTGTCGTCTCCTCGGGCGCCCCAGCTGTCGTCGGCGATGTTGACCCAAAACGACGCTCCGCGGATCCCATCGGTCCACGAGAGGTCAGCGAACTCTGTCTCGAAGCAGATCGGCGCTGCAAACCTCAGCGCCCCGAGCGGCAGAAGACGAACGCCAACGCCTGCGCTGACCGGGTCCGGCCAGCTGCCGTTCGTCGGACGCAGCGAAGCCAGCGCATCGTGCACCCGTTGCAGCGAGGCCGACCGCGCGTCGTCGAACGGAATTCGCTCGTAGAGCGGAAACGGTCGCGTCTTGTAGTGGCTCTCGATGACGGTTGGTCTCGAAGGATCCACAAGATGCGCGGCGTTGTACCGCCGCCACGAGCCGTCCGCGCCGCGAGCCACCGCTGGCCCTCCGAGCAGCACGGGCACCGTAAACTCTGCGGAGAGCGAACGAATCCACTGCGCGCGGGCGCGTCCCGCCGCTTGCTCTCTCGCGAGCGCAGCGCGGTCGAGGGCGGCGTTGCCCGTGCGCATCGACCGGGGCAGCGCGTCGACCGCGTCGCCGGGCGCGTCGAGAAACGCCGGGGAAATCACAGCGTCGAGCACAGCCTCGGGCCAAACAATCAACGCGGGTCGCTCGTTCCGCCGCAGCGCAGCGCGCGTTAGCCCAGCGAGTGAGAGCAATCGCTCTCGCGCGGACCGCACCCTGAGCGCGTCAGAAAACTCGTCCGTTTGCACGATGAGCACCGCAGGCCCCTCACGCTGCACCGCGCGGCTCTCGCGAAGCCGAAACGCGCCGTACCCAGCGACGAAGCACCAGATGGCGAGCGCGACGCTCAGCTCGACACGCACAGCGCAGTGCGTCTTGCGCGCATGGGGCGCGACCCAGCGGAGCGCGACCCCGACGAGCGCGCCGCTGCCGCAGGCTAGGGCGAAGGAAACCGCGGACATTCCCCCCAAATCGCAGACCTGAAGCGACCACAGCTGCCCGTAAAGAGCGGTCGCGACGCGATGCCATGGCGGCACCAACTCGGTAGAGCGCACGAGCTCGCCGCCCACCCAGAAGGCAGGCAGAAGCAAGGCGACGGGAAGCCGCGACACCCGTACCGCGAAACGAAGAGCGAACGCTGCGCCACACAGCGCCAGCGCGAAGCAAGGCCACGACACACCATGAAACAACGGGGCGATTCGCACGATCTCGCGGTGCATCGCGACGTACGCTGGCATCAACGAGAGCAGCGCGCCTCCCACCGCGACCGCAGTCCGCGCCCGAAGCGTGAACAGCGCCCATGGCACCAAGCACACAAACGCAAGAGGCCACGTCCGCTCGAAGGACAACGCGGCGTACAAGATCGGCCCGGACGCGACGAAGAGCGCGATGGTCCAACGACCGCTGCTCATCGAAGCCCCACGCGTGATGATCGCCGACGAGAGAGCGCGGCGTTCACCCCGAAGAGCGCTGCGCCCGCGGCGTAGCCGATCGCGTGAATCCGCTGCGAAGGATGCACAGTGTCCAGCGCGGGCGCGGCATCGAAGAGCGCGATGTAGCAAACACAGAGCACGGCCACCGCGGCACGTAGCCACCGAGAGCGCGAACGAGCGGCGAGCGCTGCGCAAAGAGAGGCCGAGATGAACGCGGCGCTCGCGCCAGACGCCCCGCAGAGGTCGCGATCGCTTGTGAGCACGAAGACGATCGCGACGAGCACGGCGCTCAGCAACGCGAGCGCGGCGACACGAACGCCGCCGACGATCGGCTCGAGCCACGCGCCGGCGAGCGCGAGCAGCAAACAATTGCTCAGCACGTGCGTACGATCGATGTGCACGGCCGCGTAGGTAACGAATTGCCAGGGTCGCGGAGCATCCCCAGCGAGCACCCAGCGCTCGGGAAGCAGGTCCGGTCCTACCCCCGACGCCGCGCGACGCGACGACTCGAGCAGAAAGAGCGCGTACAGCAGTCCGACCAGCGCCGCGGAGACCCACGGCCCACGACGCCACATCGCTCGTGCTCAGACGTTTTGCTTGTTGAAGTTGCAGTTCGTGGGCGCCGCAGGAACGACGCCGCGACGACGCCCCGGCACCCGCGCCATCATCAAGTTATCCGCGTCGAGCCAATCGGGTACAAAATCGCCATCTGAATCAGGATCCTCGGAGCTCGCGTTTCGAGGATCGTGCCCGTTTGCGAGCTCGAACTCGTCGGGCTCGCCGTCGTTGTCGCTGTCCATCGTGGGCGAAGCACGATCGTTGATGCGGGTGCCGAACACGAACTCGAGGTCGTCTCCGAGTCCGTCACCGTCGCTGTCGATGCTGTTCGGATCGCTCGAAAACGACGCGATCTCCTGGCCATCGAGCAGACCGTCACCGTCCGTGTCTGCGTAGATCGACGGATCATCGAGGTTGAGCTCTTCTGCGTCAGAGCGTCCGTCACCGTCGCTGTCACGCTCGGTGGGCAGCGTCCCGGTCCCGAAGACCTCGAATCCATCGGGAATCGTGTCGCCGTCGGAGTCGGCCTGCATTGGGTCCGTACGAATCGCCCGCTCAGCGACGTCGCTGAGCCCGTCGCGATCCGAGTCTGGTCCCCGACTTCCATTGCGATCGCCGAGGCGGACCACCACCGGATGGGTGTTCATGCGGCTCGCTGCGCCGACCGCCCCGCGATCGCGATTGCGAACGAACGCGATCTTGCCCTCGAAGAGACTGCCGATCTGCGATCGTACCAACCACGTCGGTCCCAGATCTGCGAACGCCATCGCCCTCTCGGGCTCGGGCGTCCACGGAGTCGACGGCGTCCATCGAGATGGCGGGCGCGAAGTGCGCACGTTGGTTGACGAAGATCGCGGCGCGCACGCACCACACACCGCAACAAAGAGTACCGCCCAGCTCGCTGAGCGCTTCCGGGGACGAGTCATGCAGCGATCATCGCATATCGCCAAGCCGTTCACATTGCAGACGATTTCGTGAGCGACGGGTCGAGCGGATTGATCACTTCGTGGACGATCCAGGTTCGCGATCGAGTTTCTCACGTTCTTTGCGGCGCTCCGCGCTTGTAGCGGGCGCGCAGCTCGAACGGGATGAAGATGAAGAACAGCGCAGACAGCGCGCCGCTCGCGACCGATAGACGCTCGGGGATCGACGGAATGGCACCTCCACCGGAGGGAGCGAAGAGCCCATCAGCGGGCCGTCGCTGCCGATGCGTCGGGGGAGGTCGGCGTGCTGGCTGCTTCGGACGAGACCGCGCGAGCGTCCGACGTTCGGTTGCGCTGCGGGTACGAGCCGTGTGCACGCAAGAGCCGTGTGGCCTTGATTTGCCGCTCGCGTCCGATGCAGCGAAGCGGCGTCCCTCCCTCGCGCGCCCACCGAACGTTTATCGCTGCTCGAGATCGAGGTCGACCTCGAGATCCCCGTCTTCGTCGACCATGGTCATGGACTGATTGAAGAGCTCCCCGGGCTCGCCGAGCATCCCATCGCCGTCGACGTCATTGCCGCCGCGCACCGCGTACATTCCTGGAAGCACGTCGTTGAACTGGAAATTGCCGCCTGGATCGACGGGCGCGGTGCGCACGACCGCGCCGCCCATGTCGACGAGCTGCGCCACGTAGCGCGACTGAGTCGGCATCCACATCTGCGCTGCGCGCACCGCGGCGGCCGCATCGATCAGTCCGTGGCCCATGAGACCGCGCTGCGTCGGAGAGCCGCTGCGAGTCATGTCGGCACCCATGATCGGGCGCGCCGTCTGAGCGAGGATCTGTCGCACGTCGACAGGCGTGAGCATCGGGTTCGCGGCGAGCATCAGGCCCACGACGCCGGCGACGTGCGGCGCGGCCATGGAGGTTCCCGCCTGGCCCGTATAGGTCCCGTTGAGGTCGGTGGACTGCACGGCATCGGCGGCCGTGCCCTCGCCGCCGGGCGCAGAGATCCAGACCTCTGGGCCTGCTGTGGAATACGTGGCGCGCGCACCGTTGCGATCGACGGCGGCGACCGAGATGACGCCAGGGATCAGCGAGAGCGTGTCGAGGACGTTGCAGTTGTCGTTGCCCGCCGCGACGACCACGACCGTGCCCGCCGCGAGCGCGCGTGCGACGGCGTCAACCGCCGTCGGCGTCGGCGGAATGTTCACGCACATGCGATTGTCGGGACCGAGCGAGAGGTTCATGACCCTCGACTGACGCGGCGGCATCACCAGCGCGCCCGCGGAGTTCTGCACGGGCAAGCCGGCGGCGTAGAGGATCGCGTTGTTGATGATCTGATCGGTGCCGCCCGGCAACACGCGAAGGTTGATGAGCGGGTTCGTCCACGTAACGCCCGAGACGCCGACGCCATTGTTCGAATTCGCGCCCATCGTCCCGCCCACGTGCGTGCCGTGAGAGCCCGGCGTGACAGTGTCGCTGTTCGTGATGAAGTCGTACCCGCCAGCGACGCGGCCCACGAAGTCCGGATGATTGGCGTCGATGCCGTCGTCGATTACGGCGAGGGGGATGTCTGCAGAGCCTTGGGTGATGTTCCACGCGTCGGGCAGATTGATGAGCGGGTAGTGCCACTGGCTCGCGTAGTTTGGATCGTTCGGCATCATGCGTGCGGCCGCGCGGGTCTCGAGCGAGGCCTCCTCGATGCGACCGTCGCTCTGCAGCGACGCGAGCACCGTGGCGAGCGGCTGTCCCATCGCGCCAAACGTGACAGTGCGCCCCGACTGGGCCTGCACCGTCAAGTTGAGCTCCATCGCGAGGGCGGCGGCCGCGGTGCGGTACTCTGCGTCCGAGGGCTGAGGCTCGCTCCCCAGCGCGATCGACGAGCGCGCCGCCACCGCCACGCCGCCTGGGCTCAACGTCGCAACGACACGGTCGGGGGCGAACATGCCCGCGGGCATCATCGTCCCGGGAACGTGCAGCCGCCGACGATTGCTACTCGCGTTGACGTTGCCCGCGACGGTCGGAAAACTCATGAATACCGGCACCGATAATGTGTCAGCCCCAGCAGTCACCGTCAGCGTGGCGCCGTAGTTGCCCGCGGCGAGCCCCATGCGGTTCACTGTGACGTTCACCATCGCGGCGCCGCTGCCGCTGCCCGGGCTCACGGTGAGCCACGGCTGATCGCTCGCGACGCTCCACGCGCCGCTCGCGCGAATCGAGAAGGACGCCGTCCGCGTTCCCCGAAACGCGAGCACCGTAGGGCTCGCCCCGCGTTGCATGGTCGGCGGCGGGGCGGTCCCGCAGCCACTCAGGGCAACGAGACAGAGAGAAGCCAAGAGACGAATACTTGCTGTCGAAACACGCATGGGAGGATCGTACCGGCCTCGCGTCGCACCACCAAGTGCGACCCCTTACGCGATCGAAGTGATCGATTTGCTGGAGATCAACCGACCGGGCCACGCCGCTTCGCCCGCAGCGCACGAGGGACCGAGAATCACGGCTCGCTTGGGGGGGCGTCGCGCACTGGTGAGTTCGATCGAGCTCACCGCCGGGACTGCGTTTCGCAGAACGCGAGGCGACGCTCGTGGGCGTCTGGGGCGCCACGCGCAGCCACGAACGTCGGGTATATCTCGAGTGTGAAACCACCTTCGGCGCGGACGACCATGGAGATCGCGCAGCATCTCGCGACGGCGCGGACGCTCCGCGAAGTCCGCGAGCGCACCTTGGACATCGTCGGCGAGGTCGTCTCGTTCGACGCTGCGGGCATCCACGCGCTGTCACCACGTGTCCCGCTCGATACGGCCGTGCTTCGAGGCGTCGACGTCGAGTCCATGATGAACACTGTCGCCCGATGGGACGCGCTTGCCGTAGAGCTCGCGGCGCTTCGCGAGTATGCGATCGCGCACGATCACGTCGCAGCAGACCACGAGGCGCTCTCGCCTGGATCGCGGGCGCACGACGTGTGGAGACGAACCGCGCTCGAGCCCCAACGACTCGCGACAGCGCTCGTGACACACTTTGTCGTCGGCTCTACGATCCGTGGAGCGCTCGTGCTGGGACGACGAACACGCGACCGATTCTCGAGCGACGAGCTCGCGTGGCTGCGGTCGATCGCTCCGACGCTCGCGCTGGCGGACGTCGCGTTCTGCGGGCTGGACTCAACGCCCGTCGCGCGCCTGCCCGTCGCGCTTGCGTGCGTCGATCAAAGGCTCACGCGACGGCAACGAGAGATCGTCGAGCACGTCGCGCTCGGACACACCAACGCGCAGATCGCCGAAGCGCTCGGGCTCTCGCCGAACACTCTGCGAAATCATCTCGCGGTGATCTTCTCGACGCTCGACGCGTCGAACCGCGCCGACGTTGTACGGCTCGCCGTGCTGCTCCCTGCGGACGCTCGCGACGGCGGGTCGAAGCCGGCCCCTATCGAGAAACGTCAGGCAACACCCAGGACATCACGCCGGTAGTACAAACGTACCAGAGCGTTCGGCGTGCTCCTGTGCGATCCACGCTGCATGACCAGCGAGCGGATCGAAGTGTCTCGAGGAGTGCTCGTCGAGGCAGCGCCGGTGAGCTTTCTCGGAATGAAGCTCGACAGCAACATGACGGTCGTCTCGATGGGCGACGGCGGGCTGCTCGTGCACTCTCCGGTCGCGCTCACCGACGAGCGTCGTGCAGCGGTCGAATCGCTCGGCGAAGTGCGGCATTTGTACGCGCCAAACACGTTTCACCACCTGTGGCTCGGAGCGTGGGCGAGCGCATTTCCGAAGGCGAGGGTTCACGCGCCGAGCGCGCTCGCCAAGAAGAACAAGGACGTTCGCGTCGATCGCGCGCACGACATCGAGGGCGAGCCAGCATTCGACGGCGTGTTCGACGAGGTTCGTGTTCGTGGGTTCGAGCTCGTGGAGACCGTGCTCGTTCACCGGCCGTCGGCGTCGGCGGTGTGTGCAGACCTCGTGCAGAACATCGGTCGACCGGAGCACGGATGGACGCGAACGTACTCGAAGCTCGCAGGCTTCTATGATCGCGTCGCGGTCAGTCGGATCATCCGGTGGACGGCGTTTCGTGACCGCCGCGCGGCAAGAGAGAGCGTGGACGAGCTGCTCGCGTTGCGCTTCGAGCGGTTGATCGTCGGCCACGGTGCGCCGATCGTCGAGGACGCTCGCGAGCAGTTGGCGAGCGCGTATCGATGGCTGCGCTGAGGCGCTCCAATACAGTATTGCCTGTAAAAAAACAGGGGAGATTACATTGTGCTGGGCGGTGGGCGCGATCGCCCGTTTGCTCGCCGCCCTCCGCCGGTTGCTGCCGCCCCGCACGAAGGACACACGACCCGACGCTTGCACGAGAACGCCACCAACCGCTCGTCGCCTCCGTGTATTCGCGGCGGCGGCTGTGCGGTACGCTGACGTTCGATGCGACGAATCGGACTCTTGTCGTCAACGCTCGCGCTGGTGTGCGCCTCGCAGATCGCGCGCGCCGATTGGCCGATGATCGGGCAGAACGCGCAGCGAACCGCGCGCGCTCCTGGGACGGCGCGGCTGTCGCGGCCGGCGATCGCGTGGCGGCACTACCTCGGAGGCAGCGTCAGCGCGGCGCAGCTGATCGTCGAGAACGTCGAAGGCGACGCCCGCAACGAGCTCGTGTTCATCGCGAGCGGAAAGCTCGTCGCCAAGCGTCCCGACGACACTCTCCTGTGGGAGACGGCGCCCCTCGGGCTGTTTCGTATCGATGGCGTCGCGGATTTCGACGGCGACGGCGAGCGGGAGGTGGTGGCGACCGGCTCGCCGGGGCTCGTTGTGCTGGTCTCTGGGCGCACGGGTCGGGTGCTCTGGCGCACGCGACCGACGGACTTCAGCCCGCGCATCGGCGAGGTGCGCGTCGCGCGGCTGGATGGTGACTTGCTCCCGGACCTGTACGTGGCGGACATGGCTTCGAGTCAGTCAGCGCCGCGCCCCGAGTCGATGTTCGGATGGTCGTTCAGCGGAGGGTTCGGCGCGGGCGTGGACGACGGGACGGCGCGGCTCTTTACGCTGCCGACCGGGCGAGACTACGCAGCGAGCTTCAACGACGTCGTCGCGGACCTCGACAACGACGGCGTCTCCGAGATCGTCGCGTTCGGAACGCGCTACGCCTACCTCTACAACGGCCGGACCGGGCAGAAGATCCGCTCGGCCGGCGCGGATCCAAACGGGGGATTCGACCTCGGCTTCGCGCTCCCGTTCGGGTTGGCGACGACGCAGGTGATCGACGTCGACGGAGACGGGCGACTGGACATCGTCGGGCTCTCGAACAACACGTACCCGCTGCCCGACAACTCGCGGCACGCGTTTGTGCTGAGCTACGACCCGGCGCGGCCCGCGGCGCAGCGGCTCTATGTGCGCTGGTCGCGCGCGGCGATGAACCTCGTCAGCGACGCACACGAATTCATCGAGCACAGCGCGGCGGACCTCGACGGGGACGGTTCGATCGAGCTCGTGACGACCTTTCGCGAGGGCGGATCTCGCGTGACGTCCGTGCTGTCGGGCGCGACCGGCGCTGTGCGCGCGACGATCGCTGGGACACAGCTGCTCGGCGTCGTCTCGCTGGGCGCGACCGAGCGCCCCGTCGTGCTCGTGCGCCGGGGCTCGATGATCGAAGGCTATCGCGGCGCTGCTCTGACGAGCGGTCCGGTCTCGACGCCGGCCTTCACGATGCCCGATGGAACGTTGCCGCGCTACGTCGACACGCTCGCGGGACGCGGAGGAAGCGCGCGAAACCTGGTCGTGACCGCGCCGCTCGCCGGGGCGTCGATGCAGCGCGGGCTCGTGTTGAGCCGCGGCGGAGCCATCGAGGTGTACGACCCGCGCGGCTCGGGCGCGCTGAGCGCTCTCGCTCGCTACGCGCTTCCGGCGGACACGAGCGCGGCGGCCGTCGTTCCGCAGCAAAACGTGTCGGTCATGGGCGCGGGGCTGCTCGTCGCGCAGAGCGACGGCTACATCGTCGTGCTCGACCCGATGTTGCGCGCGCTCAATCAAGGTGGGACGCCGGAGTTTCCTGAGCGCGGCGTGCGATCGGGCGGGTTTTATTCAGGCGTCTGGGGGTTGGGGCCGATTCCGACGGCGGGGCGGCTCGACGGCGAACCGATCAACGACATCGTGACGAACGACGCTCGAGGCGTGCTGCTGCGCATCAATGCCGCGGGCGCGTCGCTGGCGCGCCCCCCGCGCGTCTTGTGGGAGTGGCGGGGCGCGAGGTTTCCGCTGCTCGACGACGGCAACGGCGACGGGCTCGTCGATCGCGTCGTGGCGCTCGAGAGCGGCGCGGTGGTCGGTCGCCTCGCCGACGGCAGGACCGAGTCGTTTCGCGTCACCGCCACGACGAGCACTCAGTCGTTTACTGGTGACGTCGTTCCGCTGCGGGGCGCGAGCGCGGGGTACGCCGCTCCGGTCAACGGCAGCGACGGCATCGGGCAGATCGTCGCGGTTCGTGGCGCAACCGTCGCGTGGCGCACCGCCGGAATCCCCACGGGCAGCAGCATCCCTGGCTACCTCGCGGTCGATCGCCTGGACGGCGACGGGACCGACGATGTTCTCGTGACGTTTGGGCCGACGAAGCTCTACGGCGGCGCTGGCGGCGCGCTGCTCGCCTCGTCGCGATCCAACACGTACGCTGCGATGCCCATCACCGTGCGCGGCATCGCCACGGCGGGCGCGATCACCACCATCCTCGCCGCGTCGGGAACAGAGCCTGGCGCGGTGTCTCTCGGATCCACGGTGAGCGCGGATTTCGACGAGACCTGGCGCCTTCGTAGCCCCTTCGGCGCGCTGCGCGTGTTTGGCGGAGTGGTCCAGTGCGGTACGTCGCTCAAGTACCTGCAGTCGCCCGAGGCGAGCGCGAGGCTGGCCGTCGTCGATGTCGCCACGCACCGGAGCGATACCGCCGTCTCGAGCGTGTACCTCGCGGGAGGGAGGCTCTTCGCCACCGAGGCAGAGGCGCGCGCGGCGACGCCGGTCGTCGGATCGCTCGGCAACGTCACGACGACCCAGGACCTCGGCGACGGGCGAGTCGCCGCGCTCGTGGGAAGCACCGACGGCTACCTCTACGCAGTCGATCCGTGCGCTTCGAGCTTGATCTGGAGTCTTAACTTTCGCGCGGGCGTCGGGCAGCCGATCCTCGCGGACACCGACGGTGACGGGCAAAATGAGCTGGTCGTGACCGCGGCGGACGGGTTTTTGTACGGCGTCGACACGCAGGCGTTCGAGCCGCCGACCTCGGTGCGTGACGTCAACGTCGCGGACCCGCCCGGCGCGATGGACATCGACGAGACGCGCGGTCTGGCGATCGCGGCGGACTGGACCGCGGTCGCCGGAGCGACGGGCTACGAGTATGCGGTGTTCACGAGCGGGGGGACCGCGATCACGCGCAACGCCGCGATGCCATCGAACCCATTTATTCAAGTTCGCTCGGACGTGCTGCGCGCCACGCAGAGCGAAGGGCTCCGCGAGGGCGGCCGATACTTCTTCGCCGTTCGCGCCGTGGGTCCTGCGGGAGCGTCGCCCGAGGTCGTGAGCGACGGAACGGTGTTCTATCTCGACAGCGGGCCCCGGCCTGACGCAAGCGCCGCTGACGTTTCGATGGCGGACGCGACCGTCCCCGACGGCGCGGTGTTCGACGCCGCAGGCAGCGCGGACAGCGGCGTCGACAGCGGCGCGCGGGACGCCGGGGGCATCCCTCCCTCTTCTGGCGGCTGCGGCTGCAGGGCGCCCGCGGGCTCTCGCGGTCGACCCGGCGCGATCTTCGCGACGTTGGCGCTGGGGACTGCGCTCGGGCGCCGCCGTGCGAACCGCAGTTCGCGCGGTCGTTGACCGGCGCGTGCGACGGTGGTGTTTTCGGGGTTGAACACGACTTCGAAGCGATCGATGACGCTCGCGGCGCTCGGCGCGAGCGCGCTGCTCGTCGGGTGCGGACCGACGATGGGACCTGCGAGCGACGAGGCGGACTCGTTCGACATCAGCGAGCTGCGGTGGGGGTCCAACAGCGACAGCAACAAGTGGATCTACAACGGGATGTTGCCCGCGCTCGTCGAGCCGTCGATCGTCGTGTCGATCGCGGGGCACACCGCGCGCGTGAGCGGCTATCTGCCCACGGGATTCACTGGGCGACTTCCGTTCTACGCGACCGCTGCGGACGATCGCGGTCGGACGCGAGTCACCGTCGTCTATCCGATCGCGACCGGCGCGACGACCAACGCGCCTGGAATGTACCCAGACATCCGCGGCCTGCCGTACCTGCCGTATGCGCCCAACTCGCGGGGCGAGTACATCCCTTGGGGAGGGTTTCCATTTCTCGAGTACAACCATCGCCGAGGGATCGCGTTTCACGGCCCGATCACCCACGGAACGACGGCGACCGGCGTCGAGTGGCTCTTGAAGCGCGGCCCGGTGTCGCACGGCTGCAATCGAATGCAGGGCGAGCACGTCGTCGAGCTCGCGCACCTGCTCGGCTTGCAGATGAACACCACGCACGCTGCGTTTACGTCTCGATCGATCCGCGTCGACGTCAACGTGATCGAGGGCTACGACTCGGTGGGAGGCCAGCTCGTCGACGTGAACTACCCGCGCACCGCGGGCGCGGTCGCGCCGCAGGGCAACGTGCGGATGTTTCGCACGTGGTGGTCCAGCGATTTTCCGCGCTGGGTGTGCGCGCACAAGACGGGTCGCGCGCTCGACGCCAACCACTGCGCGTACGAACCCTCCAATCGCCTCGACGCGCTCACCGGCGAAGAGCCTGCCAACGCGCCGACGGTGATGATCGACAACGCGACGATGGGCGTCCTCGCGACGAGCGGCGGACCGTGGGAGATCAGCAGCGCTCGCCCAGGCTACGTCGGCGTCAACTACGTGGCGCTCGCCGCGGGGCGCGCGGGCGAGGCGGTGTTCACCGTTCCCGCCCGCGTCAATGGGCGGTATCGCGTGCTCGCGCGCTACATCGCGCACAGCAATCGCAACACCGCCGTGCGCTACGAGGTCTCGCGGCGCGCGGGCGACAGCAGCCCTGCGGTGGTGCTCTTCGATCAGCGCACGGGCGACGGCTGGGCGGACCTCGGCGTGCGCGAGCTCGGCGCGGGAGCGACCGTGAAGATCCCGGTCGCCGCGGGAAGCAACGGCTACACGATCGTGGACGCGCTGCGCTTCGATCGCGCGCAGTGAACCTCGACGGGGGCCGCGCTCAGTCACCCTTGGCGACGCGGGTCTTCTTGAGCTCTTCGAACTCGCGATCGACCCGTTGTTGAGCGACCTCTTTGGGGTTGAGCGGCTGTCCGGCTCCGGCGGGCCCGTTGACGTCCACGCGAACGCCCGTCGCGGGCTGCTGCGCGGTGGTCGGGGCGACGTGCACAGGAGCGGCCTCGTGAAAGACGTACTTCACCACGCCGTCGTGGCTGATCTCTGCGTGGGCGATGGCGCCTTCTTTTGCGATCGACGTGAGCAGCGCGTCCGCTTCGTTGACAGAAACGTTGAGGACGCCGGCCGCGTCGCTGGCGGTGATCACGCCGCCGCGCGCCTTGGCCGCCGCCGCGACGGCCTGCTCGCGCGCGTCGTGCTGCGCTCTTTCGCCTTGCTGTTGCAGCTTCTTGCCGCCGCGCAGGAGCAAGAACGCCACGACCGACCCGAACGTCGCGAGCAAGACCGCGAGCGCGCCGAGGACGGTGCTCGAGAACGCCACGGCCGCGAGGGTGACGAGCGTGACGAGCAAGAGGGTCACGGCGATGCCCGCGGTGCCGAGGACGCGCGAGGCGATGCCGCCGAACTGTGAAGGCTTGCCCACCATGTTGATGGGCATCGTCAATCCGCTGCCCGACAGGGGGCCGCGCTCGAAGCCGCACGCCGTGCAAAACACGCGAAAGTCCTTCGATCGCGTGGGCGCGTTTTGCCCGCATCGGGGGCACTTGTTTCCGTACTGCAGCCGATGGCAGTGCGAGCACTCGACGCCCTCGCCGTCGGGTACGGGATAGAAGCTACATACGTAACAAGCGTGAGCCATCGACACCCCTGGAGGTTCGTCGTTATTCGCCGAGCAGCTTCGCCATGGACGCGTCATCCGCTGGAGTGAACGGGTACTGATCGAACTCGGAGCTCGCGACCCAGCGATACGCGTGGACGTTCACCGCCCGAAGCTCCTCGCTGAGCAGGCGGCATTCGTAGAGTTGAAGTTCGACCGTGTAATGGTCGTACGGGTGCGACACGTTGGAGATCAACGAGCCGACCTCGACGTCGACGCCCAATCTGTGGCGCATCTCGCGGCGCAGGGCCTGGGCGTCGGTCTCTCCCGATTCTGCGCGGCCACCAGGAAATTCCCAGAGCAACGGCAGCACCGCCGTGGGTCTTCGCTGGGTGATGAGGTATCGACCCGAACGTTCGACCATCGCGGCCACGACGCGGATCGTCCTTCGTTCGCCGTCGGACATCAGCGCGGAATGTACGGGGTTCGCTCGCCCATGGCAACGCAGAGCACTGCGTTGTTGCAGCGCTCGTACGTGGAGAACTACCGTACGCACATCCTCCCTTGTCCGAGCGAGCGCCGCCTGATCCCGCCGAATCGTTCGCTCGTCTGCGCCCGAGCGTCGAGAGAGGGCGCGCGACGCTCTTGATCGGCGCGACCGCGCCGCAGCGCAGCGCGTGGGTCGAGCGCGCGATGAGCGCCGTTGAAATCGACGGAACGTCGGCGGCGCCACTCACAGTGAGCGTGCGCCCGAGGGGCGCATCTGGGACGCTCGTCGAGGAGCTCACCGCGAGGGCCGAAGCGGTCCTCGATGCGTTGCGAGCGCCAGGCGCTCTCTACGATGAGTCGTCGTGCGCGGCGCTTCCGGCGCTCGGAGGGTGGTTGTTTCGCGCGCGTTCTGTGAGGCGCTCGGGCATTTTGTTCGTGATCGAAGAGCTCGACGACTACCTCGACCTCCGCGGCGATCGCGATCGCGCGGAGGACGCGCTCGAGGTCCTCGGGCAGCTGCTCGAAGAGCGCGAGCGTCGGCCGATCTCGCTTCTGTGCACGGTGCGCGCGGCGGACGCCGCTGGCGCCCCAGCGATTCCTGCGGCGCTCGCGGCGTTGTTCGACGAGCGTCTCTCGCTCGGCGCGGCGCAAGCGGTCGTGCGTGATCCCGCGGCGCTCCTCGCGACGCTCGCGGGACGGTCGTTTACGCGGTCTTCCCTAGCCCGCGCGGTCTCTGCATGGACGGAGGTCGCTGACGACGAGAGCGTGATCGTCTTCACGACGCCGCTCGCGCCGACGATGGTGCCTGCGGCGAGCGCGCCCGAAGAGCCCGAGCTGCGATGGCCGTCGGACGAGCTCGAGCCGAGCGCTCCCGAGGCCAAGACCTCGGCGATCGCGCGCGAAGCCGAGCGCGGTCTCCCACGAAAGCCCCTCGCGTTCGAGGCCGAGCGCGCGCGGTGGATGGCGACCTATCGCGCTGCGCTCGAGCTTCGCTCGGCGCTCGACACGCTGGGAGACCCCGCGGCGCGGCGCAGCACACGCCAGCTCGAAAAGGTGTTTTCGCGGTCGATCGCGCG
This sequence comes from Deltaproteobacteria bacterium Ga0077539, assembly GCA_001465015.1. Taxonomy (GTDB): domain Bacteria; phylum Myxococcota_A; class Polyangia; order Polyangiales. The sequence continues at coordinate 91,402 of LNEO01000277.1, forward strand.
GATTCCGCTCGCGCTCGAGGCCCTCGAAGCGGGCGCGCCGGGGGTCGGGGCGCGCGCCGCGCACCTCGAGCGGCGGGCGCGTGCCGCGCTGTCGACCTTCGAGCGATCTTTCTCCGAAGCGTACGCGTCGGCGTTTAGCGCGTGGGCGGCAGGAGCGACGCGGCCCCTGATGCTTCCCGACCTCGTCGAGCGTCTGCACGCGCTCGCCGCCGAGCGCTCGGCGCGCACCGCGGCGCTCTTGCTCTGCACAGGGCTTCGCGCGGACGAGTGGCCGCTTTTGTCAACGGCGATCGGCGCAAAGGCCTCTGGGCTCTCGGTTCTCGAAGAAGGGCTGCACTGGGCAGCGCGGCCGCTCACGGTCGCTGGCCAGCGGGCGTTGCTCTCGCGAGGGGCCTCGGCGCTGGGCGCTCCGATCTCCGAGCGCGACGAGCCTCCAGTCCCGCGCTCGCTCGAGGAGGCCTCGCTCGCGCGACGCGAGGTCGTTCAGCACGGCGAGTTTCACCGCATCACCGCGTATCGATTCGCTCTTTCGGCTCCCGCCAAGGACGGCGCCGGAGCGAGCGGCTCGCTCACGGCTCGGCTCGAGCGAGCCAGGGGGCGCGTTTCTGCGGCGATCGCGTCCTTCGTGACTGCCCTCCCAGTAGGCTCAGTCGTGCTCATTGCCTCCGATGTGGGCGCGACCGAATCGGACCGATCCGAGCCGGACGATTCGCGCCGCTCCGACGCTTCGGTGTTCGAAGTGCTCGTCCCGCACGCTTTCGTCCTGTGGGGCGAAGGGCGGCTGTAGTAACAACAGAGATGTGTGAGTCGCGATGTCGTCGCAGGGCTTTCCCATTGTTTATCTAGGTCTGCCGCTCGGCGCTCTCGCGCTGCTGCGTGACGGGCACGACGTTCGAGTCGCCTGCATCTCTCGCCCTGATTTGCCAGGGATGCGGCGGCTTCGTCGAGTCATGCTCGATCGTGGCGGGCTCGTGCTCGCGCGGCCCGACCTCGCGCACGCGGACACGGTCGAGCTTCTTCGCTCGGCCAAGCCGTCGCTGCTCGTGTCCTGGTTTTGGACGCGAAAAATCCCGCTCGAAGTGCTGCGCCTGACGCGCCGAGGCTTCGGGGTACACCCGTCGTTGTTGCCCAAGTATCGCGGCGCCGACCCGTACTTCTGGGCCATCGCCGCGGGCGAACGAGAGACGGGCGTGACCGCGCACGTGCTCACGCCCCGCTACGACGACGGCGCCATCCTCGCGCAGCGCAGGATGGTCATTCCCAAGAACTGCAACGCGTGGGAGCTCGCCAAGGCCCTCGATCGCCCCTCGCTCGCCCTCATGCGAGACATGGCTGCGCGCTTCGCTCGCAACGAGACGATCCCTGAGATTCCGCAGGACGAAGAGCGTGCCACAGAGGCTCCGGCATCCACCGACGAGGACTGCGAGCTCGTGTGGGACTGGCCCGTCGACGACGTCATCGCGCGCGTGCGCGCGGCGGCGCCCGACCCGGGAGCCTTCACTGGCTACAACGACCAGACGGTGGTCATCCTCAAGGTGAAGCCCGCTGAAGAGTGCCCGCTGGCGCTCGAGCCGGGCGACATCGTCGAGACCGCCGAGGGCGTGCTCGTGCGCGCGGCGGACGGCGGAGTGATCGTCGTCGAAGCGCGCGCCGAAGACAGCGACACGACGGTGCGGGGCGCGGCGGTCGCGCAGTTGTTTCCGGGGATCCCCAAGTTGTGACCTCGGGCGCCGCGGTTCGCGAGCGCGCCCAGCGGGTCGGGGCTGTCATCGACGAGTGGCTCGAAGAGCTGGCGACCGGGCCAGACTCGCGGCTCGTGCGCGCGCGCGTGCACAAGTTTACGCGCGAGAACGAGTGGCACTTCGACGAGCGCTTCGTCTTCTCGGACGAGTACGGGCAGCACGTCGACGAGTTTTGCGAGATGGCCGTCGCCCGCGACCTCTGCGCGCCCGATTGGTTTGCTGATCCCGCGCGATTGTTCGCGCGAGACGCCTGTCCTCAGTGCGACGGTCGCGGGCTCTTTCGCGAAGGATCCGACGAGCTCTGCGTCTGCTACAGCGATCAACCGTGGCTGATCGAGAGCGTCCTACGAATGCTCGCGTTGCCGGCATCGATGATCATCGCGCAAGAGAGCATCGCGCGCGGTCGGCTCAACGGCAGCTGCGGAGTGCTCTACGTCACGCGCTACGATGACGCCTCGAGCTCGGGGTTCATTCCCGACGGAGATCGGCGCTATCAGTCCGGGCCCTGGGTGCTGCGGCCGCTGCCTCCGCTCATCGGCGTTCGCTGGCCACGGTTGGTTCGGCTCTGATGGCGCGGGGACGGTCCTCAATAACTCAACTATTCGTGGCAAATAGTTGAGTTATTGAGGACCGTCCCCGTTGTTTTTTGTCACTTTTCCCGTCATTTCGCCCGTACGCGCGCTTCGTACGCGCGCGTGTCCCACTTGGTCCGCGCTGACTTGGACGTCATGCACCGCACCGTCCCGAAGACCGCGCGCCCGGGATACGGGTGATCGTGAAGCCCGAAGCACAAGGCGATGTTCGTGTACGTGTTGGGGTCTCGCCCGTCGAGGGCCCACTTGTCGTTGAGCACGACGAGCCACTCGAACGCTGTCTCTGCCGAGGGCGCGAGCGTGAGCGCCACCTTGCCCCACAGCATGCGCGCGTAGGGCTGGATCACGCCGTCGCGCAAGAGCTCCGTTTGTGCGGCGTTCCACAGCGGGTCGCTGGTCGAGGCTGACTCCCAGTCTTTGAATGTGTGTGTCGATCGCTCGTCCTTCGCGTGCTCCCCGAGCGTGCGCTGCGCCCACTCGGGAACCGCGCCCGCGTACCGATGGTGCGACAGCGCGCCCTCGCACGGCGTCGTCATCACGTGGTTGAAGGCCAGCGCTCGTCGAACGACGAGCTCTTCGACAAAGGAATCCCGTGCTTCGGTCGGCGCGCGCGAGGCTCGCGCGGCGCGGGCCACCGAGCGGCCCGAGAGCACCCCGAAGTGCAAATGCGCGCTGAGCTCCGAGCTGCCGCGCTCTCCCATGTCGTTGCGCGCTTCGTCGTAGGCGCGAAGCCGCGTCGCGATGAAGCGATCGAGCCTCGCGAGGGCTTCGGCCCGCGTTCCTCGAGCGCTCGAGACGGGCGGAACCGTGTGATCGATCGCGCACGAGGCGACGAGCGACGAGATCGAGTCCATCGTCGGCTCGACGGGGTCGAACGCCCACTCGAGCTCCCGCAGTCGAGCGGCTTTGACCACGGGCTCGTCGCTCGCGACGAGGCTCGCCTCGAGGACCTTCTGCACCTTCGGCCGAATCGTCCGCGCCCCCACCTCGTGCTTGGCCGCAAAGAGCGCCATCGGTACGCCCACCGTGTCATCGACGCTCTCGACGCGAACTCCGACCCTCGCGCCGAGCGCCGACGCCGATCGCGAAAAGAACGCCCCGAGCGGCCCGCTGGGGGCGTGCCAATCTGTCACGACCAGCGCGGCGCTCGCGGCGAGCTTCGCGAGCGCTTCGCTCGAGCGCGCCTCCTCTGCCGATCGCGGAAGAAAAAACGCATACGCCGCGCCCCGCGCCTCGATCGCCGCGCGTCGATCGACCGCTGACTCCAGCACAAACGTGTGCAGCCGATCGCTCGCGTATGGGTAGCGGACGTCGAGCGACTCGTACACGATCAGCGGCAGCCCGAGCTCATTGGCCCTGTGCACAGCGTGATCCAGCGCGAGGTTGTCTTCGGCGCGACGAAGCGCGCGCAGCCAGTAGAGCACGTATCGCCCGCGGCGAACGGGAACGTCGTGAGCGCTTGTGACCCTCGCCCGAGCGAGGTCGCCAGCGTGGAGTTGCACAGGCGCAGGGTTCTTCTTGGCCATCGTCGGACTTTCGACAGATCACTGCTTCTGATGCTCCGGGACTCGGTCGGTGCCGTATCGTTCGCGGCGCCATGCGGTTCGCGACGCTCATCGGCCCAGAGCTGAAAGACCTGCTGCGAGAAGAACCGGCGTCCATCGCGGAGTTTCTCGAAGAAGTGCACCCCGAGGACATCGCGGACATCGTCGATGACCTGTCGCCCGAAGAGGCGGCCACGGTGATGGCGCACCTTCCGGCAGAGACCGCCGCGCCGATCTTCGAGCGCCTCGAATCCGCCAGGCAGCAAGCGGTGCTCACGCGGATGGAGACCGGCGCTGCCGCCGCGATCGTGGGCTCGATGGCGTCCGACGACCGCGCCGACGTCGTACAAGAGCTCGAAGAGGAGCCTCGCGCGAAGATCCTCGCGGCGCTCGAGCCCGAAGAGGCTCGCGACGTGCGCGCGCTCAGCGAGTACGCAGAGAACGTCGCCGGCGGCTTGATGACGACGGACTTCATCGGGCTGCCGCCGCACTTGACGGTGCGCGACGCGATCGAGGCGATTCGAGAGCGAGCGGACGACGTCGAGACCGTCTATTACGTGTACGTCTTGCTCTTGCCGAAGAGCGACGAAGAGCAAGAGCAGGGCCCACACAAGCTGCTCGGCGTCGCGTCGTTGAGGGATCTGTTGTTGGGCGAGGCCTCGCAGACGCTCACCGACGTGATGACCGAAAACGTGATCACCGTCGCCCCCGAGCTCGATCAAGAAGAGGTCGCTCGGACGCTCGCGAAGTACGACCTCTCGGCGGTCCCGGTCGTCGACAAGTTTCAGCGATTGCTCGGGGTGATCACGTTCGACGACGTGATGGACGTGCTCGTGCAGGAGCAGACCGAGGACGTCCAGAAGCTCGCTGGCGTCGAGCCGGTCGAGCAGGGGTACTTCGCCACTGGGTTCTGGCGGTTTATCTCGGCGCGAGCGCGGTGGCTCATCGCGCTGTTCATCGGTGAGCTCTTCACGGGAACAGCGCTGGCCCGTTACGAACACGCGTTTCACTCGGTCGCGACGTTGGTGTTGTTCATTCCGCTGGTGATCTCATCAGGGGGAAACTCGGGCTCTCAGTCGGCGACGATCGTGATCCGCGCCATGGCCGTCGGCGAGATCAAGGACAGCGACGCGTTTCGCGTGCTTCGCCGAGAGTTCGGCCAAGGGCTCGTGCTCGGCTTGATCCTCGGCGCGATCGGCTTTCTTCGAACGATCTTGTGGCGCCCAGTTGTGGCGCACCAAACCAAGCTCGCCTTCATCGTGTCGCTCACGCTCGTGGCGGTCGTCACGATCGGAACCGTGGTCGGCTCCGTCATGCCCATCCTGCTCAAGCGCATGCGCTTCGACCCCGCGGTGAGCTCGACTCCCTTCATCGCCTCCCTCGTCGACGTGCTGGGAATCGTCGCGTATTTCAGCATCGCCAAGGCGATCCTCGGCGCGGTGCTCTCGACCGCGGCGCACTGAGCGCCGCCCTTGGCGGGTCAGCGATCGAGCAATCGCCAGCGGAGCTTGTAGTCCATGCCTGATCCGCGCGCGCGCTCGTCGACGAGGATGGCGTTGATGCCGCGAGAGGTAGAGGCCATCGAGAATCGCGCTCCTCCCTGGACGGTGTCGAAGACCGTGGAGCTCAGGCTGGTTCCGATGCGGCCGCGGCAGTCGATGCCCGCGGCGCCCGTGTCCGAGCAGGCGCTCTCGATGCCGGTGACTCCCGAGTGGATGTAGAGCACCGGGTCCCATCGCCGCGTCTCGGTGTTGGTCGCGCGCGAGAGGTATCCGCCTCCGTCACCCTCGCAGAGCGAGAAGAACTGCCGAGCGCCGCCGCAGGTCACGAACCAGCGAACGTCTTCGCCAGAGATCGTTCCGCCGCAGTGCGAAGAGTGTCGGTTGGTGCCGATCAAGAACGTCTGCGAGCTCGAGTCGCCAGTGATGCGCGTGCTGTAGAAGAACGACCCTTCGGTGTCGGGGATGTGCTGAAAGCGCAGGGTGAAAGTGCCCTGACCGCAGCCGCCGACCGCGAGGAAGTAGGTGCCCGCCGCGAGCGTGCCCCACGTGCGCGATTGCAGCGTCGATCCCCAACCGGTCACGCCGCCGCAGCCCGAGTCGTCGTTGCACAACCCGAGCGAGCTCTGGCCGTTTTCGGGCTGCGCCGGCACGGCCGTGCCCGCCATGTTCGTGAGGTACAGAGACGTGTCGAGCATGTCCGTCGCGGTCGTGCTCGACGTGTCGATGTACACAGCGCTGCGCGTGGGGAGCGTGAATCGGTACCAGACGTTGGCGCCCGAGGTGCACGCGCACGGGACCGTCGGTCCGTCGTTGGTCGCGCCCACGGTCGTCCCCGTCACGACGAGCTCTCTGTGCGTGAACACGAGCGGGATCGCCGCTTCGCGTCGGTCGTTGGCCGGCGGACACGCGAGGTCCATGCCGCTGCAGTCCTCGTCCATCATGTTGCCGCACACTTCCGTGCCCGGCAGCGTCTGTCCCGTGCACGCGCCCCACGTTCCGCCCGAGCACGATTGCGTGCCCGCGCGGCAGCGACCGACGTCTTGCGTGCCCGTCGGGCCGGTGTAACAGGGTCGCGTCATGCCCGCGGCGCACGAGCAGCCCTCGTTCTGCATTCCGTTGCAGTTCTCGTCGACGCGCGGGCCGTCACACGTCTCGCTCGCGGCTGGCAGCGTCTGCCCCACGCAGGTGCCGCTCCACGCGTTGCCGACGCACGACTCGGTCCCGCCGCGGCAGGCGCCGACGTCACGGGTGCCCATCGGGCCGGTGTAGCAAGGGCGCGTCTGACCGGTTGTGCAGCACGTGGGATCCATCGTGTTGACGCAGCGATTGGTCATCGTGTCGCAGCGGTCGCGGGTGCAAACGAGGCTGTCGTTGCACTCGCCGTCGTTGGTGCAGCAGCCGGCGCGGAGGTTGTTGGTGCACCGCCGCGAGGTCATGTCGCAGGTGTCTGTCGTGCATGTGTTGCTGTCGTCGCAGTCCGCGGCGCGCATACAACAGCCGACGATGGTGCGATAGGCGCACGCGCCGGTCATCGTGTCGCACAGATTTTCTGTGCATGGATTCATGTCGTCACAGTCGCCGTTGCCGCGACACACGCCCGAGTCAGCGGTCGTCGGCACGTCGCTCGGCGTCGTCGGAACGTCTTCCGCAACGCCCGAGTCGGCGCCGGTGTCTACGCCGGTGTCCGTGGGCGTCACGGGGACGCCAGTGTCTTCTGGAGGAGTGCGCACGTCGCGAACGCCTGTGTCCGCAGAGACGCCCATTTCGCTGCACGCCGCGGTGATCGATACGCCCGCAGCGAGCGCGAGAGGCCAAAATTTGCGCTGCATGGGCCCCAGTATCGCAGCGTTTTTCAGAGATGAAAGCCCGTCGCGATCAGCGGACCGAGAAAATGGCCACGCGGCTGACGTTGCGCGGGGTCACGGGGTCGTCTTGCGGGAGCGTCTGGTTCGGTGACATCGCTCCGCCGGCGTTGACGATGCGCGCGAACACCGCGACCGTCGTGCTCGCTGGGGGCGTCGGCGTCTCGAAGAGAGAGGCCCACGAAATCGAGCCCTCGCACGCGTCGTTCTCGGTGCCCGCGTTGTCTACGCAGCGCGTCTCGATTCCGCTCAGCACGTAGGCGAAGTTGGTTCGTCGATCGGGCGTTCCGCCCGCGGGCCAGAACAGCCGCCAGCCGTGGGTCTCTTCGCTCGTCATCGTGCTGAGGTTGCGCATCCCAGCGATGCCGAAGGCAGCCTCGACGCCGAAGCCATCGATCGCTGGAGTCGGTCGAAAATCCGCGCTCATCGCGCTGTCGAGCGCGCCCATTCGGTCGTTGAGAACGCTGAAGAGCGAAATGCCCGTCGCTGTCCCTCCGGCTCCGCCTCGAAAATCGCGGTCGACGTAGAGCACGATGGAGTTCGCTCCGCCTCCGCCAGACGGGGTGGCCTCGACGCTGCCGCGCACGCCGACGAACATCGTCGTGCTGTTGTAACAGAGGTAGAGGTCCCGCAGTTCGTTGGGGCCCCACGCGCTCGGGAGCACGGTGTTGCTCACGCGAAGGCCGCTGGCCCATTCGGCGGCGTTGATCGTTCCGTCGATGGTGGGGGTGCAGCGCGGGGTGACAGCGGCGTCGGCGCCACTGTCCACGCCGGTGTCCACGCCAGTATCCACGCCGGTGTCCACGCCGGTGTCCACGCCGGTGTCCGTCACGACGCCCGTGTCGCTCGCAGCGTCGAGAACGCCGGTGTCCGTCACGACGCCAGTGTCCGACGGAGCGTCGGGCGGGGCCGCATCGTCGCGACGGTTGTCCGTGGTGACGTCGGTTCGAATGAGCAACATCCGCGGCTCTTCGCAGGCCGAAGCGGCCAGCGCGAGGAGCGCCGGTCCCCAGACGAGTCGGGACAACGTAGAGAGTCTATGGCCAGCTCGGACTTTGGATACGCGGAGAGGGCTCATCGCAAGTACCGCAAATCATACATCTTCGCGCGGTCGGGACACCTCGCACCAGAGCCCAGCGTGGAAAGAAACGATGAATCGCGATGCCCCTTGCGTCGTCGGTTGCCGCAGGGCGACCCTCCGCCCCGAGGAGACTGATGAGCATGCGTGATTTCAAGCTGGTATCTGTCTGCACGATGACCTTCGCGCTCGCGGGGAGCGGCTGCTTCGGACAGTACGGAGGCGGCGCCGGAGTTCAGGGCGGCGGTGACGTCTCCGGCGGCGGCAGCGGCGGGACGATCGCCGATTCGTGCACAGCAGCGGAGTACGGCGCGACCGCGAACGCGCAGGCGTTTTCTGCGTTCTTGACCGCGAGCGCCACGTTCATTCGCGCCGCGGGCGAGATCGACCAGGCGCTCATCGGCTCGTGTCGCGGGCTCGGGACGGACCTCGGCATGACCGACGCTGAGCTCTCGGCCAACGGCGCGGACACGCGCTCGGTCTGCAACGCGGTCACCGCAAAGGTGCGCGCGGAGTACGACTTCATCCGCAGCGCGCAGATCCGTACGCACGTCGAGAGCACGCCGCCTGTGTGCAGGACGCGCGTCGACGAGTACACGTCGTGCGTTCAACGGTGCCAGCCAGAGGTCGTGCGCGAGGGGCGCATCGAGACGCAGTGCACTGGCGGCGAGCTCCGCGGGACGTGCGGCGCGCAGTGCACAGGCCGCTGCGCGGTCGAGGTCAACGGCTCGTGCTCGGGCGCTTGCGAAGGAACCTGCTCGGGCTCTTGCACCGGCGTGTGTCAGGGCGCGTGCCAAGGCACCTGCTCGTCGCGCGACGCCCAGGGAAACTGCAACGGATCGTGCCAGGGAACCTGCTACGGATCGTGCAGCGCAGGGTGCACGGGGTCCTGCCAGGGTCGCTGCGAAGTGAGCGGTCAGGCGTCATGCAACGCGGAGTGCCGCGGCGGATGCTCGGTCCAGTACACGCAGCCGGTGTGCACGGGCAGGATCGTTCCGCCGGAGATTCGCACGGAGTGCCGCGAGTCGTGCGACACCGTTCAGGTCTCGTCGCGCGAGTGCACCCCCGGACAGACGCGCATCATCGTCGACGGAACGGCCGCCGCCGAAGCCGCCGAGCGCGTCCGTCGCCTGAGCGAAGCCGTGGCAGCCCGCGGCTCGGCCATCATCGCCATCGGCGCGCGCGTGCGCGAGCTCGGCGAGGCCGGCGCGACCATGGTCCGCAACGCTGGCGGGTTTGCGCGTAGCACGACGCAGCTCGGCGCGGCCGCCGCGGCCTGCTCGCTGCAAGCTGTGGCAGCGCTGCCCACCGCCGCCGCGCGCGTCAACGTCGCCGTCAGCGTCTCGGTGAGCTTCAGCGCCAGCGCGAGCGGAAGCGCGAGCGCCGGCAAGTGATCGCGGGCTCGAGCCGATCGAGCGCGTGAGCATGCACGAGGTTGCTCCCCCGCGTTGCTCGGTGCTCTTGCCGTTTCGCAACGTCGCCGAGACGATCGGCGAGGCGGTCGAGTCGCTGCTCGGCGACCCGCGCGCGCCGATCGAAGTGATCGCGATCGACGACGGCTCGACCGACGAGGGCGCCGCGATCGTCCGCGCGATCGTCGCGCGCGACGCACGCGTGAGGCTCGCGAGCACAAGCGGCCTGGGGATCGTGGGCGCGCTCGAGCGCGCGCGGTCGATGGTCCACCCGGCCAGCGAGTACATCGGCCGAATGGACGGCGACGACGTAGCGCTGCCTGGGCGGCTCGTCGAGCAGCTCGCGTGGCTCGACGCGAGGCCCGACGTCGCGCTGGTCGCTACGCAGGTCGAGGCGTTTCCGAGCGACGTCGTGGGCGAGGGGCTCGCTCGCTACGTCGCCTGGCAAAACGCTGCGCTCACTGTGGAGGATCACCGGCGAGAGCTCTTCGTCGAGGCTCCGGTCTGCCACCCGAGCGTGGTCGTTCGGCGTTCGGCGCTCGATCGCGTGGGCGGCTATCGCGAGACGCGTTGGGCCGAAGACTACGACTTGTGGCTTCGGCTCGACGCGGACGGATGCGCGATCGAGAAGGTTCCTCGTTGCCTCCTTCGCTGGAGGCAGCGCGAGGGGAGGCTCACCTTCACGCACGCGCGCTACGAGCCCGAGCGATTCTACGAGGCCAAAGCGCAGTATCTCGCGCCGAAGATCGAGCGCGCCCGAAGGCCCCTCACGGTGTGGGGCGCGGGGCCTACGGGGAGGCGCTCGATGCGCGCGCTCGAGCAGCACGGTCTGCGCGCCGCGCGCTTCGTGGACATCGACCCGCGCAAGGTGGGCCGTGTGGCGCGGGGCGTGGCGATCGAGCGGCCCGAGGTGCTCTCGCCCGAGAGAGACTGCGTGATGGTGGCAGTCGGCGCGCAGGGGGCGCGGGCGTTGATCCGCGCGCAGCTGGACGGATGGGGCTTTCGCGAGACCGTTGATTACTGGTGCGTCGCGTGAGGGCGAGCCGCGCTACCCGATCACCGGGTGGCGCGCGCTGAACTCGTGGATCGCGTCCTCATTTGAATACTGGGGTTTGTATCCAGTGGCATCGCGAAACGGTCGATCGTCGATCACGACGGGGTACTTGATGTGCTCGATCGCGCCCCGGGCGAGGCGCGGCATGCCCCTTCGGCCGAGCAGGGCGGCGAGCACGAACTCGGGCAACGGCAGCGTCTGGCGCCCCGCCGTCTTCGCGATCATGGAGAGGGGCTGGGCGTTTCCGCCGGCGACGTTGAACACGCCGCGCGGCCGCTTCTCGAGCGCGATGGCCAGCGCCGAGGCCACGTCGTCTTCGTGCATGAACTGAAACAGCGGGTCGAAGCCGAGGACCATCGGCACGCGACGGCCCTTCAGAAATGTTCCGAGCGTTCCTTCTCCCGAGGCGCCGAGCGTGTAGCAAAAGCGCAGCACCGTGGTGGTCATGTCCCTCGCGCGCCACAGGGCGGTGGCCGCGAACAGGTCTGCGCTGACGAGGTCTGCGAGCTCGGGAAACGTCGCGAGCGCCATCGGCGGCTCTTCTTCGCGGTGATAGAGCGGCGCGTCGGGGCCCGCCCCGTAGTACGTGTGCCTGCCGACGAAGACGACGTGCTCGACTCCGTACCGTTGGCAGTGCTCGAAGACCGCCTGGGTGCCTCCGAGGTTGATGCGGTAGCGCTCTTCGTCGCGGGTGCGCGTGAGGTGCGAGACGGTGGCCATGTGCACCACGGCGTCGGGCTTGTGCTTGCGAAACACGTCTTCGGCTGCGCGCTTTCGAACGTCGACCGCGTGGAGCTCGACGCCTTCGGGCGGATCCGGCCACGGGCGTCGGTCGATGCCGATGACCTGATGTCCCTGCGCGATGAGCTTGCTCGCGAGCCGGCGCCCGATCGCCCCGGCGATCCCTGGAACGAGGACCTTCATTCTGCTCGCCTGCCTTCTTCGATGAGCGCGCGCACGCGGCTCTTCACGGTCTCGACGTAGCCAGCGATGACTTCGTCGTCTTCGCGGCCGGTGCCCTCGAAGACGATGGGCTCGCCGTAGTGCACGCGGAGCTTCACGGGGAGCGGGAGCGCCGCGCCGTAGGGCGTGAAGGGGACGTAGGGGACCCCCATCATCTTTCCGAGCTTGTAGGCGTTGTAGATGGTGGGGACCGCGTCGCCGCCGCCCACGAAACCAAAGGGAACGATGGGGGTCTTGGTCTCGAGCGCGAGCCGGACGAACCCTGTTCCGAAGTCCACGAGCGAGTAGCGATCGCTGTAGAGCTTCGCGGTCCCGCGCGCGCCTTCGGGAAACACCATGAGCAAACGCTCGTCCTCGAGCAGCCGCCGCGCGTGCTCGGGCAGCCCCGTGAGCTGCCCTGTGCGGGCGGACCATTTGCTCGCGAACGGCAAACTTCTCGACCATGCCCTGCGCCAGCCTGGGCGGGTCCTTCTCGAGAAACATCGACGCGATCACCATGAGCCCGTCGATCGCGACGCCCCCCGAGTGATTGCCGATCAGCATCGCGCGTCCGCGGGTCGGAACGTGTTCTGCGCCCACGCACGCGACGCGAAAGTAGTATCGATACAGCCGCGAGAGCGTCGTGTAGAACCACGCCAGGTCGCTCTTTCGCACGCCGTACGGATCGACCCCTTGCGCGTCGAACGACAGCTCGAGCGCGTCGACTCTCCGCTCGATGTCGGTATTCACCAGCAGGGACAATGCCTCTCTCGCTCCTTTGGCCGCAGAGGGTCGCACAGCACCCCCGCAGAGATACAGCGGAGTTTGTCCCAGCTCAGGTCCTCGCCGCGGCGATGAAGAGCACGATGGCCGTGAGCTCGGTGTACGTGCCTCGATCGATCGCCGTCAGCTCGTCGCGCTCGGCCTTGGCGAGCCGCTCGTACGCTTCGTCCGCGCGCGCAGGATCCCCTCCGCCCGCGACCCAGTAGCGAGAGGCCTCGCGCCTCGACCAGCCGGCTTCTCCGCGCGAAACGCGGTCTCTCAGCCGCTCGATCTCGAGCTGCTCGGCGTCGGTCTCGTACGGCGGAGCCATGCGAAACGTGCGATCGCTGGTGTAGTACTGCGCGTCACGAAAGCGCGCAAAGAGCGCGGGGAGCCTCGCTCCGAGCGCGTTGTCTCCCTCGCCGAGGGCGCGCTTTCCGTCGATGATCCGCGCGAAGACCTCGGCGTACGCGAGGGCCTCTTCGAGCGATTGTCCCAGCGGTCGGTGGGCGAGCCGCTGCAACGCACCGTAGTTGTTCGGCTCAGCGGCGAGGATGAGCCCTCCGGGCGCGAGCACCCGCGCGAACTCGTCGAGCGCCTTCTCGGGGTCGCGCAAGTGCATCAGCACCGTCTGGCACGTGACGGCGTCGAACGAGCCGGACTCGAACGGCAGCGACTCGGCGGCGCCTTCGACGAAGCGAAGCGTCCCCTCGAGCCCCGTGCGCGCGAGAAAGGGCCGCGCGCGCTGCTCGGCCACGGCCACCCACCGAGGCTCGCGATCGACGCCCACGATTTCAAACGGGCGCTGTACGAGCGAGGCGATCTTGCGCGTGAAGTGACCTTGTCCGCAGCCGACGTCGAGCACGCGCGCGCAGCGATCGAGCCCGGTGCGCGCCGCGATCAGCGCGAGAAAATCATCGTTCCACCAGTGGTTGCGCGTGTCATCGAGCACGCGAGCCGAGTGCGGCTCCGAGCGCACGCTGTCGTTGCTCATCGGACCAAGGATGGTCTCACAGCGGTGGCTCGCTTGCTCGTTTACAGCGACAGCTCGAGCCCGACGCTCGCCTTGGGGATCACCACTGTGTGAAGCGGCACCGTCCCCAATTCGCTCGCGATGAACGCGGTGAGCTTCGTCGCCTCGCCCTCGATCGCCCTGGCTCGCTCGGTGCCCACGTCGGTCGCGATCCACCGCAGGTGCACTTTGCGACCGCCTTCGTCGTAGGCCCATCCTCCGAGAACCTCTGCGCGCGCGAGCATCGTCGCTCCGACGCCGTGGGCCCTGCTCGTGATGGCGCGCGCCACGGTCGAGGTGCTCATGAACGGGAGGTGAACGTCGGTGAGCGGATCGCGGACGGGCAGCAATCTGGCAGGCCATTCGCTCGCATCGAGCGCGCTCGGCGGCGAGAAGTCCGCGGGCACCCAGCAGGCCTCGTCGATCCCCTCGACGATGACCTCGCGCGCTCCGATGCTCTCGAGCGCGGTCTTCGCGCGCCCCGTGGCGAGGCCGAACGCGACCGCGAAGCTCTTGAGCGGCGCCGGCGCAAACGCGCCGAGCCATCGCGCTGCGACGAACCCGACCGCGTCCGCGCCCGAGGGAGTCGGGCGAGGGTTGGGGTCGATCTGCCAGCGCGACGTCGGATCGTCGCCGCGCGCGCTGGGAGGCACGCGCCACAGCTCGCCGTTGGCCCACAATTGCTTGAGCACCAGCGAGGCGAGGGTCGGGACTCCGTTGCGCTTTCCCACGTCGCCAAGGGGGCGAAGCGCGGCCTCGGGCAGCTTTCGGCGCAGCTCATCGGCGCTGTGCGGCTCGAGCAGAAGACCGCGGAGGGCGTCCCTCGCGCCGTCGAGGTCCCGCGCGGTGAGCGAGACCGACGCGGCGATCCTCGCTTCGCGTGAGGCCAGGTCAGCGACCGCGAACGCGCGGCACACGGGCGCCTCTTGCGCGGCCACGAGCCACGTCGAGCTCTTGGGCCCCGGAACGACCACGAGCGAGTGCGACTTGCAGACGGCCTCGTCGAACGGCGCTCGCTCCGAGAGCGCTCCGCGCGCGAAGAGCGCGAGGGGCGCGCTCGCCATAGAGGCGAGCGGAATCCAGCCGATCGCCGACACGACGTCGACGAGAGGCGTCTTCGCGGGCGGCGCGGTGAGCAGCCACTGCCGCTGCCACCAGCTCGCGCGCGCTTGCTCGAGCGTCAGTCGTTGCGAGGTCATTGCAGCGCTCTAGCGTAGGACGAACGCGCCGACATGCAACGCGGCAGAGCGGCGGTACCCCCGTCACTCGAACGCGTACACCGCGGCTTCGCCACGGGCGGTGATCATCGCGTCCACGTGCGCGACGAGGCGATCGCGACGCGCGAGGATCGCGGCGATCCCGTTGTCGCCCACCGGAGAGCCGAGCGGGTCGAGGCGCATCTCGCGCGAGAGTGAATCCGCGCTCATCGCGCGCAGCCGAGCGAGCAGCGACCGCGACACGCGAGAGATGCGCGACAGCCGCTGCGACTGGTCCGTCGGACGCGCGCCCATGTTGTCGCGGCCGATCGTGAAGGCCGCGCCGTTGTCCATGAACAGCATCGGAGGCGCGGGGTTTTGCGCGGTCGCGCGCTGACGAAGAATGTTGCCGCCCGACCAGCGATCGATGTTGTCGTTGATGAAATCGACGAGGATCAACGCCGACAAATCCGCGGCGAGCGCGCGATCGCCGTCCGCGAGAGGTTTGCTCGTGTCGAGCAGGTCGGGGTACCGCTCGCTGCCGGGCACGTTTTCGAGCCCGCCCGGCACCCAATAGATCATCGCTCCCGGAACGTTGTCGCCTCGCCCGAGCACCTCGCGCATCACGCGCTCGGAGAACGGCATGTCGCCGGTCGCGTCCGCCGTTCGCTGCAGCATCGAGCGCGGGAGCGCGCGCCCACAAGCGGGCGGCGCCCGGTGCAGCCCGAGGAAGCGAGACATTCGATACGCTGCGATTTCAGCGCGAAAGTTCGCGACGCTGTTGGTCTGCTGCGGCTTGAACAGCCCGCGCCCGCCGTCCGCGAACCACACCCGAAACGACAGCGTGCTGCCGCCGGTGTTGCGCTGCATGCGAACGACCTCGGCGTCGCACAGGCGCCGAAGGATCACCCGCTCGTCTGCTCCGAGAAACGAGCTCGACCCGTCTGCGCCCGCGACGCTCGGGGCGGCGCCGCCCTCGGCGCCGTCGCTCGCGTCCAGGGTACTGGGCGGCGCTGCGTCGGCGGTCGGTGGGGCGGCGCTGCTCGAGCGCCCCCCCGACGCGTCCACGGCGACGGGCGAAGCTGCGTCCGCTGGGGAAGCCGCGGGGGCGTCCCGGGCGTTGTCTGCGGGCGTCTCGGTGCGCGAGCAGCGGCCGCCGAGGAAGCTCGCCGCGAGCGCGACCCCGAAGACGCAGGAGAAAATGTGCCTTGGTTGACGGTCCAGAGTCACTGTGGCAACTCGACGCGGCCTCGTTTGTTGCTGAAGGGCGCGCCGCCTTCCGGACGTCTCACAGCACGAAGCGCGGCGGAATAGCAACTCTGCCGCCAGAGATTCCACTGAACTCCCACCATGACGCGAACAACGCCGCTCTCGCATCCGCGCCCCTCGTCGCACTTTATCTCGTACGTGTGGGCGGCCATTGTCGCGTTGGCGGTCGTCTGTTCGCCGCGCTCTGCGCGGGCGATCGACGTGATGACCCGGCCCAACGCGGGGATCCAGCACCTGCATCGGACGACCCCGGCGCCCGCTGAGTTTCACGCGCTCGTCATCGACCTGAACGTCCCGGGCGTCGCCATTCGTTGCACGCCCCTGCGCGAGCGGTGGAAGGCGACGAGCACCTTCGCGCGCGGCGCCAACCTCGCGGCTGCCATCAACGGCGGCTTCTGGGGCGGCTTGCAGGGCGCTCAGGGCCTCGCTGCGGGCAGCGGTCAGGTGTGGTCCAGCGACGACGCGGATTTCGGCTTCTTCGCATACACGCGCGAGGGCAACGCGATGATCTCGCGCCCGAGCGACGTGGTCGAAGCGCAGCGTCGCGGGATCACCGACGGCGTCTCGGGCCGACCGTTGATCGTGGACCGCGGGCGCATCTCCGATGAGCTGCACCAGTTCGAAAACCGCAACACCCGCGAGCCGCGCACGGCGGTGGGCGTCAGCGAGGACGGCAAGAAGGTGATCCTCGTCACCGTCGATGGCCGCCGCGCCACGAGCCACGGCGGGACGCTCTACGAGATGGCCGAGCTGCTCATCGAGCTCGGCGCGTATCGCGGGCTCAACCTCGACGGCGGCGGCTCGACGACGATGTACGTCGCGTCCGAAGGAGGCGTGGTCAACCGCCCCTCGCGCGGCTGGGAGCGCGAGGTCGTCAATCACATCGGCGTCGTAGCCCCTGCCGTCGCTGCGGTCGCCGCGACGACGGCGAGCGACGGCGGCCCAGCTGCCACGACGGACGGCGCGCTCGCCGTGGCACCTGTTCGAGAGGTGCGCGAGACGCCGCAAGCCGTCGTGCAAGCGGCCCTTCGCAATCGGTCGCACGCGACGGACGTCGAGGCGGGCGAGGGCACGGGCCTGCGCGGGTGGATTCGCGCGCGCGTTGGCAACGCGCTCTTCATCGATCGATTGGGGCTGGGGCGGCATCGAGAGATCGTCGTTCCGATCTTGTACCTGGCGGCGCTGTTGACGCTCGTCGGGACCGCGTGGCTCGTCGTGCGCCGCGTGCGCCGCAAGCGCGCCGCCGGAGTGAACAAGGCCGAGAGCAAGAGCGAAGCCGCGGCGAATTGATTGTGTGTGTCGGATGGGGAGGCGTGCTCAGACCGCGCTAGCGCCGCGCGGGATCGATCCCGTCCGCGCGCATGCGCGCCGGGTCCGCGAGGGTGGCCACGGTCCCCGCGGGGTGCGCAAACCAACGGCCGCGCTCGTCGCCCACGACGCGGTCGCGCACCTTCAAGATCGTGAACATCCCGCCCATGTCGATGTAGCCAAACGGCCCTGGACCGCCGCGCATCGGGAGGCTGTTCTCGGGCATCGGCATGGGCATCTCGCCCATTCCTCCCATGCCTGTCGCGCCCATCGTCATGTAGTCGGGCACGACCCTGCTCATCCGCCGATCGAGCGTTCTGGTGTTGGCCCCCACCATCGGCGGGGCGTTGTGCCCCATCTGCATCATCACGTGATGGGTCATGTGGCAGTGCATCGCCCAGTCGCCAGGCTCTTCGGGGACGAACTCGATCACCTTCGTGCTCCCCGTCTGCACGAGCGCCGTCGTCGCAGGGTGCTGCGCGGACTCGGGGATGTACCCGCCGTCCGTCGCGGTGATCTTGAAATTGAGCCCATGCAAATGGATCGGGTGGTGATCCATCGGGCTCAGGTTGCCGAGGCGAATGCGCACGCGCTCGCCCCTGGCGCACACGATGGGCTCCGTGGCAGGAAAAGCCTTGCTGTTGAACGTCAGCACGTTGAAGTCGGCCATCGCGTTCGGGTTGGGCCTGCGCGCGCCCGCGTCGATCTTCCACTCGTGCGTCATCATCACGAAGTCGCGGTCCACCCGAGGTCCGCGCGGCCTGCGCGGGTGCACGATGAACATGCCGTGCATTCCCAGGGCGATCTGCGTCATCTCGTCGTAGTGCGGGTGGTACATGAACGTCCCGGGGTAGCGCAGGACGAACTCGTACATGAACGTCTCGCCCGGCTGGATCGCGCGCTGGGTGAGCCCGGCGACGCCGTCCATTCCGTTGGGCAAGATGAGCCCGTGCCAGTGCACCGCCGTCGGCTCTGGCAGTCGATTGGTCACGTAGATCCGCAGTCGATCGCCCTCGATCGCCTCGAGCGTGGGCCCCGGCGTGCGCCCGTTGTAGCCCCACACCCTCGCCCGGAGCCCCGGCGCAAACTCGTGGTCGATCTCCTCGGCGACCAGGTGCCCGACCTTCACTCCGTCCACGATTCGCCAGGCAAGCGCCTCGCCGTTGAGCGTGTGCACCCGCGGCTGTCCGGGGGTGATGTCATTGGCTCTCGGCGGCGCTGCGCCGGCGTCTGGCGCGCCGCCGTCGACGCTCTGCGCGTTGGACTGCGAGGCCTTTACGAGCGCGGCCATTCCCGTCGCGATCGCGCCCATCGAAACAAACGATCGTCGGTCCATCGGTCAGTGTCCTCCGTGCCCTGCGCTCGGCGCGCTCGACAGCTCGACGCTGGTCATCATCGACGCGTCCGCGTCCACCGCGCGGCCCGCGAGCAGCGCTTCGAGCGCGGCTTTCGCTGTGTAGAACTCGCGCGCGGTCTCGATCGCCCGCATCTGCGCGTCGAGCTCGTCTCTGCGCGCTTGCAAGAGCACGAACACGCCGATCTGCATCGCGTTGTACTGCAGCATCCACTGCTCGAGCACGCGCCTGCGCGCCGGAACAATCACCGTCGCGTACTGCCTGGCGCGCAGGTGAGCGCTGAGCACACGATTTCGAGCGGAGCGCGCGCGCGAGCGCAGGTCGATCGACGCGCCGACGTAGCGCTCCATCGCGGCGTCGAAGGTGGCCTCGTGGGCGGTGAGCGTTCCCTGGCGTCGGTCGAAGAGCGGAAGGGTGACGCGCGCGCCGCCGCCGACCTCCCAGAATTGCCCGTCCTGTTCGATGTGAACGTCTACAGACACGTCAGGAATGAGCCCCTCTGCGCGCGTGAGGCCGGTGCGCCTCGCGTGCGCTTCGAGCGCGCTGCGCTGCTCTTGTAGCGCGAGCGACGCGGTGATCGCTCGTCGCTCGAGGTCCGGGACCACTTCGTACTGCTCGGGCAGCGCAGGCAGCTCGTCGCGCAGGCTCCACTCGGCCTCTTCTCCGTGCGCGCCCAAGAGCCTCGAGAGCGCCTCGCGTCGCTCGAGGACCTCGAGCTCGAGCTGCGCCACGGTGATCCTCGCGCTCTCGTACGCGGCCTCGTGCGTGGCGCGGTCGAGCGCGATGACGTTGCCGCTCTCGGTGAGCGCGCGCGCCGCGTCGCGACCGGCGGCAAACGTGTCGAGCGCGCGCGTCACCACGGTGAGCCGTGACTGAGACGCCTGCGTCGCGTACACCGCGGCGCGCACACGAAACCCGAGGTCGATCACGGCGCTCGCCGCGCGATGCCTGGCCGCGTCGAGCTCGGCGCGAGCGACTCCCGCCCGCACCGGGGCGAGCAGCGAGTGCGTCAGGTCCCACTCGAGTCCGAGGTCGAACTGCACGGGCTGCACGGGGTCGTTGGGGTGTCGAATGTCGAAATCGACCGCGGGATTCGCGACGAGCCCCGCCTGAACGAGCCTGCCTCGGTAGACGCCGAGCTCGCGCAGCGTGGCGCGAAGCGAGCGATTGTTGCTGATCGCGACGCGCACGGCGTCTTCGGCGGTCATGGGCGCGCCGAGGATCCTGCGCACGGTCTCGCGGGACTCTGTGTCGACCTCGGGTGTTTCGAGGGCCGGAGGAAGCTCGACGCGCGACCGGCGCGACACGCGGTCGAGGTCGTCGCGAATGGAGTGCGACACGCACGACGACGACAGCGCCGCGAAGAGCGCCGCGAGCGCGAGTGTGCGAGGGCGCTCAACGGCCATGATTGTGCGCTCCAGTTGATTGTGTGGGTGCTACGTTCGCCGCGGGTTGTGCGCCGCCCCAGCTCTCCCCCGGCTGAGCGGGCAGGGGAAACACCGACGCATCGGGGTCATCGAGCGCCCTCCACAGCGCGGCGTCCGAGGGCTCGTCGGGCAAGGGTGGGTCCTCTCGCAGGGAGACGGCGGCGGTGGGCGCCGGGCGCTGCGGCGACTCGGGCGACAGAGAGGAGTTGTGCGCGAACGAGTCGGGCGCCACGCGCGTGGCGCAGCGCTGGAGAGAGAAGAGCGCCAAGAGCGCGAAGGGCGCCAGGAGCGTGCGTTGCGAGCGAGGCATCGGGCGGCGGCGTGAATAGCGCGAACCGCGGTGGTTGTGACCGGCGTGACACGGGTGACACGCTGGGCCCGTTCGCTGCTATCTGCTCTCGATCACCACCATGCTCTCACTCACCCGCCGCACGCTCACCATCGCCGCCCTCGTCTCGATCTCGCTTTCCTCGCTCCCTGCGTGGGCGCAACAAGCGCCCCAACCGCGGGAAATCGAGGTCATCGTCGACAATCGCTACACGCCCAACGTGATCGAGGCGACCGAAGGCGAGGTGCTTCGGCTGCGCTTCGTGCGTCGGGACTACAGCCCGTGCTCGCGAGAGGTGGTCTTTCCCTCGTTCAATCTGCGGCGGATGTTGGCGACCAACGTGCCCATGGTGATCGAGCTGCCGCCGCTCACCGTGGGCGAGCACCCGTTTCAGTGCTGGATGAACATGCTGCGCGGTCGCATCGTCGTGCGCCCGAGGCCCGCTGCAACGCCTGCGGCCGTCGTGGACGCGGGAGCGCCCGACGCTCGGCCATCAGCGCCGCGCGCGCCTGCTACGGCGCGACCGCGTCCACGTAAGTGAAGCGATCGCGCTCGATGCGCAGCAGTTGAACGGGGCGCGTGAGCAACCGTCGCGCGTCGATCGTGAGCGGTCCCGTGGCTCCGTCGTCGAACTGCGAGCCCGCCATCGCGTCCCTGAGCGGCCTCGACTCGAGCGAAGGAACGCGCGTCGCCACCGACAGCACCCACCGCGCGGCGTCGAAGCCGAGCGCCGCGAACGTCCCTGGCTCTGCGCGAAATCGCTCGCGAAACACCTGTACGAACGCCTCGGTCGCGGGCCTCGGCGCGGTCGGCGCGAACGCGTCCGTCACGATCGCGCCCGTGACCGCCTCGGCGCCCACCGCGAACACCGCCTCGCTGCGCCACCCGTCAGTCGCGAGCAACTGTCCCGTGACCCGCGCGTTGCGAAGCGCCAGCGCCACGCGCGCTCCGTCCGCGGCTTGCGTCGGAACAAACACCACCTCGGGGTTGGCCCCGCGCAGTTGATTGGCGAGCGCCACCACGTCGGTGTCGACGTCGGAGAAGGTCTCGCGGACCAAGATCTCGCCGCCGTTGCGTCGCATCGCCTCTGCGAACGCGTCCGCGAGCTGCAGCTGCAGCACAGAGTTGCGTCGGTACAGCACCGCGACGCGTCGCTTCTGAAGGGTCTGCCTCGTGTACTTCGCGAGCGCGAGGCCGTGCTCGATGTCCATCGGCGCTACGCGAAACGCAAACTCGTTGGCCCTCGAGACGTCCCTCGCCGTCGATCCCACCGCGACGAACGGCACTGATTTCTCAGCGCTCGCGTTGGCGCCGCGCTCGCACGCCTGCGAGCCGAGCTCGCCGAACACCACCACCGCGTCCTCGCGCTCGACGAGCTGCTTGGTCATCGCCGCCGCTTGTTCGTCGCGGCTTCGACCGTCGACCACCGCGAGCCTGATCCTTCGTCCGTGCAGCCCTCCGCGGGCGTTCGCGCGCTCGACTGCGAGCTCGATTCCGCGCAAAAGATCATTGCCCCACACGCTGCGCGCGCCGGTCTTGGCGGCGAGGACTCCAAACGTCACCGTCCCTCGCCCGCGACCGCTGCACGCGACCGAGCCCAGAGACGCAGCGGCGAGCGAGAGCGCGCTCCTCCGAGAAAACGCAGGCGAACGCGCGATCGCGCCCGAGAGATCCCAGGAGCTCCTGCCGCGCTCTGCCTGATCGCCAACGATGGCGCCGTCCTCTCGATCGTCCTTCGATCGCTTCATGCTCGGTGTCGTCCGTCGGACCGTACGCAACGATGTTTCGATTCGGCAAGGGTTTGACCGCGTTTGCGCGCCGTGCTCTGTGTGACTTCGGCAGTCGAGCGATGACGTGGTTGCGGCAGTTCGCGCTCGTTGTGCACCTGCTCGGCCTGGCCTTGTGGCTGGGCGGAGCGCTCGCGGTCACGCGCGCGTCGTTCGCCGCGGACAACGAGCGCGACCCTGCTGCGCGCCAGCCGCTCTTCGCGCTGTGCAAGAAGCTCTCTCGCTCGCTCTGTGAGCCGTGGATGTTCGCCGCGATGGGCGCGGGGTTTCTTCTGGTCCTGCTCGGTCCTTCGAGGAAGACCGCGGCGCTCATGGGGTCGCGCGCGTTCTGGATCGAGCTCGCGAGCGGCGTCTTGCTCGTGCTCATGCAGCGCGCGCTCGATCGCCGCGTCGGGCGGGCCGCCAAGGTCGTCGTGTCCCCGCCCGAGCGCACACCAGTCGAAGAGGACTCGGGCGAGGCCGTCGAGCGGGCTGAATCACCGAGCGCTCCGAAGGCGCCGTACGTTCCGGAGCACGCGCCCAAGCTGCGACGCATTCAACGGGTGATCTTCGTGCTCGCGCTGCTCGCTGTGAGCGCTGCGGTCTCGCGGCAATAGCGCGTCGCCAACGGAAGGCGATGCGGTCGTCGTTCGCCCCGCTCAGCAGACGACGCCGCGCCCTGGGGCAGCGACGTCTTCGAGCAGGTCCACGATCGAGGGGATGGTCTTGAGCAAATCGCGCACTTTGTCGCGAGAAATCCTGCCCGCGAGGAGCGCGCGAGCCGCGCGCGCGCTGACGCCCGACGGCGTGCCCGTGACGGTGCTCGAGACGCCCACGAGCTCGCCGACCCGCGCGCGAACTGCCTTGCTCACGCCGAGCTCGCCGCCGAAACACTCGGCCTCGCCAGCGGCCACGAGGTAGAGCGCCGGCGCGGGCTCGCCTTCGACGAGCATCTCGTCGCCCTCGGCGAACTCGACGAACTCGCACGCGGCCATGAGCGCCTTGCGGGCCTCGTCGGACAGCCGTCGAAGCGACGTGGCGATGTGCGGGAGAGACTCGATCATGCGCTCGCGGACCGACTCGATGAGCGACTCGCGAAACGCAGGAAAATCCCTGGCCATCGAGCGCAACACCGAGGGCGACACGCCGACGAGCTCCATCGGTTCGCGCGCGACGACCGTGGCCGTGCGCGGCCCGCCGTAGAGCGCGGCGACCTCGCCGACGAAGTCTCCCGCGGTGAGCACCGCGAGCGGCGAGGCGCGACCTGCGACGCCCACCCAGGCGCTGCCCGAGAGGATGACGTACAGCGGGCCTTCGGGCGCGCCGGACTCGCACACGTTTTCATCGGCGCTGCGCGACTCCGTGATGAGCTGTCGCGAGAGCTGCCTGAGCGAATCCGCGGGAAGATCGCTGAAGAGCGGCAAGGCCGAGAGCCTCGCGGCGATCGACTCGCTCTCTGCCGCGCGCTGCGGAAGAAACGACAACGGGCGCTTGGAGACCGGCGCGGGGCTCGACGCGTCGGCCACCGGCTCGAGGTTGGCGACGGCCTCGTCGAGCAGCGACGCGATGGGCGACGCGATGGCCCCCAACGAGATGACCGACGTGTCTCCGCCGCCTTCTGCCGCGAAGGGGTTCTTGGCTGGTTCGGGCGCCGGTGGCGCAGTGGGCGCGGGGGGCGGATGGATCACCGCGCTGCGCGCCGCGGGAGAGGCAGGAGCGGCGAACGCCGACGGTCGCGTCGATGGCTGTTGCGTGACCGTGCGAGCGGGTCCTGCGACGCGGGGCGCGGGTCCAGGGACCGCGGACCGCGGTCCCGGCGGCGGCGCGACGCTCGTGGGCCGCGGTTGCGTGGAGGTCGCAGGGGCGGGCGCGTTGGACGTCTTCGAAGGGGCGACGCTCGATGGGCTGGTGATCGTGGCCCTGGTCGCGGTGGTGGGCGCGCTCGCGTGCGTCGGAAACACGCTCTTGGTGGCAGTGGCTGTGGCCGCGCCGCCCGGCGATGCAACCGGTCCTGTCGGCTTCGCGCCCGTGCCCGAACCGAAGACTTTCGCTGCTGCGCTGCCGGGAGCGGGCTCGGCGCCCCGGGACTTGCTCGGCTCTGGCGCTTGCGGCGCAGCGGTGCTCGGCAACACCGAGGGCGCGGCAGGAGGGGGAGCCTTCGTCGGACCGCGTTCAGATGCAGGACGAACGGCGGACTCGAGCGCGACGAGCTCTGCAGCGAGCTTCGCGACCTCGATCGCGCGCTCGTCGTCGCCGGCCTCCATCAAGTGGTTGGCGGCGCGCCGATACCAGCTCGCTGCGTCGGCGAGGTCGCCGCGCGCGCGCAGCGTCTCAGC
Organism: Deltaproteobacteria bacterium Ga0077539; assembly: GCA_001465015.1. Classification (GTDB taxonomy): domain Bacteria; phylum Myxococcota_A; class Polyangia; order Polyangiales. The sequence goes on from LNEO01000277.1 coordinate 115,890, forward strand.
CGTCGCGATCTCCCACGCGGCTTGACCTGCGGGATCGTCGTCGTCGAAGTCCGTCGGGGGAATCGTGCGCGAATCAGCCATCGCAGCGATGGGTGCATCGTACTGCACTCTGCGCGTAGGCCGAATGACTTTCGTGAGTCCCCCCCGGTTTGGGTCAACCGCTCACTGCAGCGCAGGCGGGATGTTGACCGGGTTCTTGAAGAAGATCGGCTGTCCGAGGTGCGGGTACGCCTTCACGGTCTCGTCGTGGGTGAAGATCATCGAGCCGAAGTGCGCGACGAGGCGCACGACCCACTGCAACAGCGAGACGATCGCCCCGAGCGCGCCGATCTCGAGGACGCCGACGAACAGCCACCAGAGAACCGACAGCAGCACGTACACGGCGATGTAGATTCCGAAGATCGCAAACGCGAGCTTCGAGCGGTTTTTGTCCTTGAGCATCAGCAGTCCGAGCCCAGGGAAGAGCCAGGAGACCACCGCCGCGGGAAACCAAGGGTTGGTCGGCGCTGGGCCGCCAGCGCCTGCCACCGGGGCGAGCTGATTGGCAGCCTGACCAAACGCGTTGCCTGCCTGCTGTCCCCAGCCGGCCTGCGGAGCGGGCTGCCCAAACCCGGGCTGCGCTGCAGGTTGACCGGGCGGGGCGCCGGGTTGCGGTTGTCCCCACGCGCCGCCGGGGGGAGCGGCGGGCGGTGGCTGCTGTCCCCAGCCTGCTTGCTGTGGTTGCTGTTGCGGTTGTTGCGGCTGTCCCCACGCGCCGCCTTGCTGTGGCTGCTGCTGCTGTGGCTGTTGTGGGGCTCCTGGTTGTGGCTGGCCCCATGGCCCGCCAGCGCCCGGAGGATTTCCACCGGGATTCCACCCGCCGCCGCCTTGACCGCCACCACCACCTGGATCGAACGCCATGACCGAAGACCTCGTGTTTGGGTTCGCGTCGCGTCGCGCGAACATCGGTCGCGACACGCGCTCACATTTGCTTCGGGAGTGACCCTATCACCCTTGTGGGACAGTTCGCACGTTTGTGTCCGATCAACGGTCTTCGGCTCGGCGCTATCCGCGCGTTCGCAGGGCTCCGACGAAGCGCTTCCACGCGTCTGCGTCTTCCGCAAGCGCCGAGAGATCGGCAATCGCCCCGTAAACGACGGAAAAATCCGCCTGCGGGTGTCTGATCGCCAGCCCTTCGACTTCGCGCTTTCGCGCCACGAGCGCGTCGCGCGCGGAGGCGCGGGTGCTCCACTCGCTGACGCCGAGCACCGCGAAGAGGTCTTTTCTCTGTGCGCTCTCGACCAGCGCGCGCACGCGTGCCCGCTCGTCAGCGATCGCGGGCTCTGGTTCGGACAGCGCCGCCGCGGGCCCCTCGACCCTGAGCAGTCCGAGCCACGCGAGCGCGAGCGCTGCGGGAAACACTGTAAGGCCAAAGGCGTCCTTCATGGAGGATGCCCGGGTGCTGCCTCGGGCGAGCTCGATCGCCTCGCGCTCTGCGCCGATGAGCTGCAACGCTTTGGGAATCGACGCGTCGGCGCGGAGCGACAGCGTCGCGTCTCCGCCGCCGAGCGCCGCGAACGCGTCTTCGGGCTCGATCCGCGCCCGGGTCGCGAGCAACAAAAGAGCGTCCAGCGCGCGCGGCGCGAGGGGGATCTCTGTCGCGGTTTCGAGCGGCAGCATCTCCCACGTCAGCTCGGGCAGGGACAAGAGGTCGAACACGAGCTCGCGCGCCGCGGAGGCGAGCGCGAGCGCGAGCGCGTCTGCCGCGAGATAACCGCGGGCCGCCAGGGGTGCGGCGGCTCTCAGCCCTCCGTCGAGCGGGACCATCGCGAATCGAGCGGCCTCGCGCGGAATCGCGCCGAGCCTCGCGAGCATCGAGCCCACTTCGTCGCCCGCGCGACGAGAAGCGATCGCGAGGAGGTGCCCGCTGGTGAGCGTGAGCGCAAACTCTCCTTCGTGACCGCAGCGAAGGACGAGCAGCCCTGTGGCGCGAACCCGCGCGGCCGCGCCGAGGAGCGCTCCTGCGCCGAACCGTCCGAGCGCGCCAGTGAGCCGGGCGTCACCGTTGATCGAAAGCGGCGTGATCGAAGGCGTGCCGGCGGCCGCGCGCTGGCCGGCGGGCGAGACCGCCGCCATTGTGCGCGACGAGCGTTTGGTCGGTTGATTCGGGGTCCAACCGGTGGGGGTGCTCTGCGTTCCGACCGCGAGGGCGTCTTCGCCGAGGGCGTCGGCGGGCGCTTCGAGCGGCTCGAGGAGCTCGGACGGAACGAGCTCGTCGACCGCGTCGTCCTCGAGCGTCGGCAGCAACAGCTCGCCGTCTCCGCCGACCCGCTGAACCGCGGCGCGCAAGACCTCTGTGAGCCCCGGCGAGAGCGCGGGCGGCGCGGGGGGCGGCCTCGAGTCGATCGGTCCCATGGGCGGCGCGATCGACGCGGGCAACGGCGGCTCGCTCTGCGCACGCGTGCGCGCGACCGGCGGCGACGAAGGAATGCGAATCGCCGTGGATTCACGGAGCTCGGGCTCGGGCAACACCGACAGCGGCCCCGAGGCGCTGTCGGACGCTGGCAGCTCGACCAGCGAGCGCAGCCGTGACGCGAGGTCACCTGCGTCGAGGGGCCTTGGAACAAACGAGTCTCCTCCGGCTTCGACCGCGTCCAGGCCCGTGCGCAACGACGCTCCAGGGACGCCCACCAGCACGATCGGCAACGTCGAGAGCACCGAATCCGACCGTCGAATCCGCGCGACCGCCGCGAGGGTGTCGGGCAGATCCGAGTCGACGAGCAGCACCTCGGCGCCGCGCGAAGACGCGGTGGACGCGAGCTCGTTGGCGTCGCATCGGCTCACGAGAAAGCCGTCGAACGACAGCGCCGCCAGGATCACGGCGTCGTCTTCGGGCAGACACGCGCACAGGCGAATGCTCCGGTCATTGGGAGGTCGGGAGAAGCGCTCGGCCGCGCGCCGCGTCGTCGTCTCGTCTCCCATCGAACTCCGTTGCCCTCTTCGCTCGACGTCACTTTGCCGCAGACGCCCTCAGAAAGAAAGCCTGTCCGTACACCGGCGGACGGGCGGAGGGGCTCGCTGCGCAAATGCGGGCCTCTCGCACATCGTCGACGAGAGGGAGTTCTCGCGGCTGGCGTTCGAGCGCTACGATCGCGGACCATGAAGCCTGTCGCGCGACCACGAGTGATCATTCGCCATTGCGATCGCTACGACGCCGAGCGAATCCGAACGATCGTTCGCGAGGGGCTCGAGACCCTCGGGCTCGAGCCGCGAGGCCGGACCCTGGTGAAGCCGAACATCGTGGCGGCCGGAGAGTACTTTCCCTACGCACACACCCGGCCCGAGTTCGCGGAGGGAGTTCTTCGCGCGCTCAAAGATCGCGACCGGGGTCGCATGACCGAGCTCGCCGTCGGCGAGCGCTGCGGCATCACGATCCCGACGCGTATGGTGTTTCGCGAGTCAGGCTTCGACGCGATGCTCGAGCGCGTCGCCGACGTGAAGCGCTACCTCTTCGAAGAGGAGCAGCAGGTCGAGATCAAGTACACGCACGCCTCGCGGCTGCGCGACTACGTCTTTACGCCAGAGCCCGTCGCCAACGCGGATTTCTTTGTCAACATGCCGAAGTTCAAGGCGCACCCTTGGACCACCGTCACGTTTGGCTGCAAGAACTACATCGGAATCCAGGACGACCGGCACCGACTGATCGACCACGATCACCGGCTCGACGAGAAGATCCGCGACCTGCAGTACATCATTCAACCGCAGTTCATCGTGATCGACGCGATCGTGGCGGGCGAGGGGCGGATGCTGACGCCCAAGCCCTTCGAGCTGAACCTCGTGATCATGGGCGACAACCAGCTCGCGTTCGACGCGGTCTGCTGCGCGATCATCGGCGTCGACCCGAGGACGGTCCCGCACATTCGACTCGCGCACGAAGAGGGCTTCGGCCCCATCGACCTCAGCGAGATCGAGATCGTGGGCGACGTCACGCTCGATGAAGCAAAGAAGCGCGCCGAGGGCTTCGAGGTGGGGTTGATCCGCGTCGAGAAGTACTTCGAGGGCAGCACGATCACGGCGTACGCCGGGCCTCCTCCTGAGAACGAGCACACGGATTATTGCTGGGGCGGGTGCCCGGGCGCGATCGAAGAGGCCATCGAGATCATCCGTCAGTACGACGCGACGGCGGACGCGAAGCTGCCGCGCACGCACGTCGTGTTCGGCGCGTACGACGGACCGATCGACGCCAAGCCCGGCGAGAAGGTGTTCTTCATCGGCGATTGCGCGCAGTGGAAGGGCGAGATCAACGGCTCGCTCGTCTCGGTCGAGTCCCTCTACAAGCCGCGCGAGACGAAGGACCCGCACCACGCCAAGCACGACGACATCTACGCGAAGATGGTCTCGGTGTTTCGCAAGCTCTCGCGCGAGAAGGACGCGCCCCACGTTCGTCTCACAGGGTGCCCCGTATCCGTGGCCGAGCACGTCCTGGCGCTCGTCGCGCACGGCGGACTGAAGAACCCCTTCTTCGATCCGAAGCAAGCCGTGGGCTTCAACCGCGCGTATCTATCGTGGCGCGCGGTGGACGCGTTCAACCGCGTGGTCGAAGAGAAGCCCTATCAGCGCGCGGGAGTCTGTCATCGCGGCCACGCCGCGCCCGAGCTCCCGAACGCTCCCGTGGTGCGGCTCGAGAGCGTCGAGGGCGCGCCCGCCACGCGTGACGACCGCGACGCGGGAGGAGAGTGATCCCTTGCGCGTGGCCGTGGCAACGAAGGGCGGGGCGGGACGCAAGGTGCGCGCTGCAGAGCTCCGGCTCGCCGCAGAATCCATGCTCCGGGCCTTGGAGCTGCCCCGGGCGGAGCTCTCGATCCTTTTGTGCCGAGATGACGAAATACAGGTCCTCAACCGGGACTATCGGCGCAAAGACAAACCGACGGATGTACTCGCGTTCGCCCTGCGAGAGGGGGACGAAGGGCACCTCGCGGGCGACCTCCTCGGCGACGTGGTGATCTCTGTCGACACCGCGCAGCGACAGGCGATCGACCGGGGGATTACGCTAGAAACTGAAGTAATTACGCTGCTTGCGCACGGTCTTCTTCACCTGCTCGGATGGGATCATCAGACCGACGAAGAAGAGCTTCGGATGGACAAAGAGACGGCGCGGCTCGTTTCGCCAAAAAGCGCGGCGCCTCGGATCGATGACGGAGCCACCCTGATTTTTTCCGCACCAAAACGTAATCACACTCTTGCATGCGCTTTGGGACGCTGATACCAACGCTGCCAACGAGTGTGGGATTGATAGGCAATTCCCCGCTCAGAACGCTCCGCGCACGAGCGCGGAGGTACAAAGGAGACCAGGGATGGCTGCTAAGCGACTGACGAAGGCCCAGCTCTTTGCGGAGCTTGCCGAGGCGACCGAGCTTCCGAAGAAGAAGGTTGCTGAGGTTTTCGACGCTCTGTCCGATGTGATGAAGAAGCAGCTCACCGGCCGTGGACCGGGCGAGTTCGTTCTTCCGGGCCTTCTCAAGGTCCGCGTGGTCAAGCGCCCCGCCACCAAGGAGCGCGAGGGCATCAACCCCCAGACGCGCGAGAAGATCACGATCCCGGCGAAGCCCGCGTCCAAGCGCGTGCGCGCCACGGCCCTCAAGGGCCTCAAGGAGATGGTGCTCTGATCGCGCGCACAGAAGCTCGACGCGCGGCCTAAGCCCCTTTGGGGAAGGGCCTCGAGTCGAGCGCGCAAAGACCCCGGTCGCTTCATCGCGCCGGGGTCTTTGTGTTTCTCCGCCGCTTCGGTTCGTCCCGCGACCGGATGCCGCGACAGACCACAACGGCGATCGATGTATACTCGCGGGCCGTCGTGATGAATCGCCAACGACTCGTCGTGCTGTCCGCAGCGCTCTCGCTCTCGTCGATCGTGCTCCTCGCGGGGGACGCAGAGGCTCAGCGCCGCCGTCGCAATCGGCGTCGCACCGACACCGGACAGCAATCGAGCGGCACGGACTCGGGCGCTTCGACCGCCAGCGGCTCGGGGGCGACCAACAGCAGCGGAAACACGCAGTCGAGCAGCTCCGATGGTTGGGGCTCGAGCAATGCTGGCGCCCAGGCGGGCGGCACAACCCCGGCGAGCGACCCGAACGCAGCGGCCGCGAGCGACCCGAACGCAGCGGCCGCGAGCGACGCGCCCCCGGTTCAGGCGTGGCGACCTGCGGCCATCGACGCCAGCCTCGGGGCGCGCTGGTACGGCAGGTTCTTCTCGTACAATCAGGACGTGTTCGGCGAGCTGCGCGGGTACGACCTGTCCGCGGCTCCATCGCTCAACGCCTCGGTCGAATGGTACCCGGGAGCGCACTTCTCGGGCGGCGTCGCGTCGTGGTTCGGGATCGTGGCGCAGGGCGCGTTTGTTCCCGGCGTTTCCTCGCGGGATTCGCGGGCGATGACCTACGGCACGACCGCGTTTGCGTTCGACGTCGGGCTTCGATTTCGTGTGCCGATCGGGCTGCACGACCTCGGGCTGCACGTGACGTACGGTCAGCAGCATTTCACCGTCGAAAATAACGGCGGCGGCGGGCCTGCGACGCAGGACCCCGGCGTTCCGGGCGTGCAGTATCAGAGCGTTCGCATCGGGGCGTCCGTTCGCATCGCCGCCGGCGAGCGCGTCGGAATCCTGCTCGGCGCCTCGGGAATGCCCCTGCTCGCTGCAGGAGACATCGGCCGCAACTACTTTGTGCGGGCGACGGCTGCGGGCGTCGAGGCGTCGATCGGCGTGGCGATCGGGCTCGTCGCGGGGCTCGAGCTGCGCGTCCTCGCCGACGCGCGTCGGTACTTCTTCGCGATGAACCCGATGATCGGCGATCGATGGGTCGCTGGCGGCGCGCTCGATCATCACTTGAGCGCCGGCGCCGCGATCGCGTATCGCAGGTAGAGCTACTTCTTGCTTCGCAGCGCGGCGTAGCTGCGCTCGGCGTCGGGACCGAACGCGGTCGGAAGTCCTTCGGCCTGCCAGCCCTTGTCCACGACGCGGCCGAATGGGTCCCGCGCGCCGCCCCATCCAGCGCGCTGCTCGACGACCTTGGTGAACCCGCTGTTGATGAGCAGCGCCGCGGCTCGTTGGCTGCGATTGCCGGACTGGCAGCCGAGGACGATCGCGGCATCCTTGGCGAAGCTCGCCTCCATCACGGCCACGAATTCATCGTTGGGCGTCATCCCGCCCGGCCCAGCGTTGGCCACCGGAACGTTGTACGCCCCCGCAGGCCTGCCCCCTTCGAACTCGCCCACCGTGCGGACGTCCACGTACGCGTAGCCGTCGCGATCCATCAGCTCGTGCGCCTCTCGGGCGCTGATTCGCTTCACCGTCATCGTGGCCGAGTGCATAGCAAACTCTGGCCGCCCGCGCCCTTGCCAACGACCGCGCGAAGGCTCACCACGGCCTCGATGAACTCCGCGATGCTCGAGTTTCATGATGCTCCGCCGTGGCTCCGAGCGCGCACGCTGTGGCTCGCGCGCGCGGGCTCGCACGCGTACGGGACCTCGACTCCGACCAGCGACGTCGATCTCCGCGGTATTTGCGCGGCGCCGCGCGGCTACGTGCTCGGCTTCGCCCAGGGGTTCGAGCAGTTTCAGTGCCCCGAGCCAGACGTGCTCGTGATCGAGCTGCGACGGTTCTTCTCGCTCGCCGCGGACGCGCAGGCGTGGGCGCTCGAGATGCTCTTCGTCGATCCCGAAGACGTCCTCTTTCGCGCGCCGCTCGTCGAGCCCTTGATCGAGGCGCGGGCGCTGTTTCTGTCGCGCAAAGCCAGGCACACGTTTTCAGGATACGCCATGGCGCAGCTCAAGCGTCTGCGCGCGCATCGACGGTACATCGTCTCTCCGCCGGCCGAAGGTGACCCCGATCGGGGCGGCTACGAGCAGTGGTCCAAGAAGCGAAATCCCAAGCGAAAAGCGCTCGAAGACCGCTTCGGCTACGACACCAAGTTCGGCATGCACGTCGTGCGGCTCATGCGCATGGCGCGCGAGGTGCTCGAGTCGCAGACAGTGATCGTGAAGCGACCCGACGCCGAAGAGCTGCGCGCGATCCGCGACGGAGCGTGGAGCTTCGAGCAGCTCGAGCAGTGGGCTATTGATCGCGACGCCGAGCTCGACGCGATCGAAGCGGCTTCACCGCTGCCCAAGGTCCCCGACCGCGCTCGGCTCGATGTGCTGTGCTGCGAGCTCGTGGAGAAGAGCTTCAGCCTCTGACCGTCGTTGCGCTCACGGCGTCGCGGCGGGGGCCGCGGCTTGTCCCGCGCTGCGCGACGCTTTGATCATGTTCATCAGCGGCCCGCCGAACTGGTAGAGCGCGATCGCGACGATCAGCGCGATGATCCCTGCCCAGTGCTTGCCCTGAAGCCCCTCGGGCTCGGCCTCGTCGAGGCCCTCGTTCTTGCGGCGCTCGACGAGCTCGGCCACCGAGTCGATCAGCTCGGCGCTGCTGCCCTTCGGGCGCGACGGCTTGCGGGTAAACAAGTGGCCGAGGTGCTTTCCGAGTAGGATGCGCTCGTTGAGCGCCCAGCCCTGGCCCTCGAGCACGATCGCGATGTCTCGCTTGCGGAGCTTGAGCCACGCGAACAGCGCGCTCGGCAGGGACACGACCGCGAACAGGCCGATCACCGCGCCGACGAGCTCGACGGGCGACATCTTGCTCACTGCGGCGAAGAGCGACGTAAACGCGCCGACGATCATGCCGACGCCCAGGCCGAGCGCGGCGACCGTTCCTGCGAGGGCGCCGCCCGACTGCGGAGCGGCTGCGGGAGCGGCCGCTGGGGCTGCGGGAGTCGCGGGAGCCGCAGGGCGTGCAGCAGCGGCAGCGGCAGCGGCGGACCCTGCGGTGGCCCCCGACGTGGTCGCGGTCTGCGCGCGCTCGTACGACGCGCTGAGCTGCTTCTCGAGCGCCTTGTCGCCCTCGCCGACGAAGCCCTCGATCTTCGACGAGATGAATCGGCCGATCTTCTGGTAGGGCATGACCATCGCCTCCCAGAGCGAGACGGGCTGACGGATCACTTGCAAGACCGTGGCGTCGAACTCGTTGCCGTCGAGGTCCTTGAAGACGCCGCGCTTTCCGACCTCGATGCCCTCGGACGTTCCCGCGGTAACGGGGACGGCGACCTCGAACGGCTCCTTGCCGGCCTTGGACGCGTCGACCTTCACGTACATCGTGAACATCGTGCCCTTCTCGCTGAGCGCCGAGTGCACCCCGCGGTCCGGAACGAGCACGCTGAACGTGAACAATCGCCCCGAGAGCACGAGGTTGCCCCGCTCGAACAGGGCGTTGCGCGAGGGGTCGTAGAGGTCGGGCATCGCGATGAAGTTGTTGGCGAGCGCCATGAGCCAACGCTGATAGAGCACGAGCTTCTCGACGTCCGCCATCGCGTCGATCATCGGCTTGCGATCGAGGTCCTTGGCGCACTCTTTCTCGATCGACGCGAGGTCCTCTTCGGTGATGCGCTCGAGCTGATCGCCGAGGCCGATGGCCTTGTCCGCGGCGGCCGCGGTCTTCCACGCGTCGATCGCCTCGCTCTTGGCGACGAGCTCGCGCCACTGGCCCTCGCTCATCACCGAACCCGCTGAAAAAGCAGGCTCGAACGCGTCTTTGCGCAGCGCCTCGAGCGCCTCGAAGTCCTTGCCGCGATAGACCTTGGACCAGGTGAGGCTTCCGTCCGCGGACGGCGGGGCGATCGGCGTCGCGGTGAGCGCGGCGACGAGCTTGTCCGCGCTGCCGGCGATGCCTTCGAGCGTGGGCTTGAGCGCGCCCGAAGCGTCCGCCTGCGTGGCGACCAGGCGACACTGCAAGAAGTACTCGTCGACGCGAGGCTTGACCGCGAGCACCGCGGCCGCGCGTGACTCCGAAGCGTCACCCCAGCTGTAGGCGTCCTTCTTCTTGGCGAGGTGCTCGCGCGCCTTGGTCCGCGCTTCGCGAAAGTGCGCGACCATCGCCTGCGTGACGCCGGGCTTTTCGGCGCGGTTCTTCTGCTCGTCCGAGAGGGACATCACGGCTTTGGCCGCGGCGCCGAGCGACTCGGAGAACTTCTCGGGCGCGATGATCCCGTCGCCGTTGAAGTGCGAGGCGCGCAGCGACGCGGCGCTCTCGCGGATCTGCGCGAGAGAGAGCTCGGTTCCTCCGCCCTTTCCCAGCGCTTCGAGCACGAGGTTTGCCGCTTGCTCGAGCACCGCGGCGTCCTTGGAGAGGCTCGAGAGCACCAGGGTGTCGCTGCGCTTCTCGACGCCCTTGCGGTCCTTGAGCATCTTCGCGGTCCACTGGATCGCGTCGCAGAGCTCGGCCACGCGAATTCGCTGGTTGCCGTCGCTATCCAAGAACTCGAGGGCCTTCGCGTCGCAGTTGAGCCCCGCGGTCGGCGCCGCGGTCGCCACCCACTGCGTCTTCGGGATATCCACAGCGGCGAGCAGCTCGTCGAACGTCCCGATCTGAAGCTGCAAAGAGCCAGCGTATTTCTTGAACACCAGGTTCGTCATTGCGAATTCGTCTCCTGCCGTAGCCGAGCGCTACGTAAATTCGTCGCAGGGAAGCAAAGCCGTCCCGCCGCGTCAAGGCGACGAGCCCCGACGAAAAATCGACGGAGCGCCGTGAACAACTACGCGTCGAGCGATCGCGTACACTCCGGCGCGGTTCATGGAGCTTCGACTTCCGCTGATCGTGGCCCGCCAGGGGCGCAGGTTGTTCGAGGCGTTTGTCCCGCGGGTCGCGGGGAGTTCGCGCGTGGGGCCGAGCTTGAGCGAGCTTCGCGACGAGGTCGCGCTCGCGGTGATGGAGCACTGCGCGACGGTCGACGACGCGTCGTCGGTCACCGAGCTCTCGCTCGCGCCGCACCACAGCCTTCGGTCGATCGAGGTCGACACCGTCGCGTTCGACGAGCGCGCTCGAAAACGTGTGCCGTTGAGCGGACAGGTCACGGTGCTGATCGAGCGTTGGCCCGACGATGGCTTCTTGCTGGTGACTCCCACGCGCGTTCCTTCGGCGCGCTTCGCCCTCGCGCACGAGAGAGAGCTCCGTGACGCGCTCGCGCAGAGGCTCTCTGCGTACTGTATCGAACACGGCCTCGACTCGCTGAGCGCCTTCACCGCCGCGCACAAAGAGCGCGTCGAGGTGCTCGAGGTCGACGTCGATCCGCCGTCGATCCTCCCCGCTCCCGTGGCGAAGGCCGCGAAGGCCGCCCTGCGCGAGAAGGACCCCGAAGACGCGCGCCGCCGGGCGAGGCTCGCCGCGCAGACGCTGAGGACGGTCGCGCGCAATTGGTCTCACGCCGCGGCGGACGGGCTCCTCGAGCCTGCCTTTGGCCGCGACGCGCTCGCTCAATCGCTGCTCGACGCGATGGACGGCGCGCAAGGCGCCGCGCTCGTGCTCGTCGGCCCCTCGGGCGTCGGAAAGACCGCCGTCGTCCGCGAGTTCGTTCGGCGTTTGCGCGAGCGCTGCGAGGGGCAGGGACGGCGACGGGACGTCTGGCGCGTGGACGCCAATCGCTTCGTCGCGGGGATGAGCGTCGTCGGACAGTGGGAGGCTCGCGCCCGTTCGCTGGTGAGCGAGCTGCGGGCGACCGGAGACATTCTGTATGTCGACGACCTCGCGGCGCTCGCGCACGCGGGGCGCACGTCGAAGGCGCGCTCGAACCTCGCGCAGTTTCTGGCAGAGCCGCTCGCGCGGGGAGACTTCTCGGTGCTCGCCGAGTGCTCTCCCGAGGCGCTCGAGCGCTTGCGCGAGGACGAGCCAGGGTTCGCGAGGTTGTTTCGCGTGGTGCCCGTCGCGCCCATGACCGAGCGAGAGAGCGTTCCGGTGTTGCTCGCTGCGGCGCGCGCGTTCGGCGACGGGAGCCAGGGACCGCTCGATGGTGAGGAGACTGCGCCGGCGCGAGCGCTCGGGCCGGACGCGCTCGAGGCGATCCTCGCCGCGGCGAGGCGCTATTGGTCCTACGAGGCGCTGCCCGGCTCGGCGGTGCGGCTCATGCGCGCGGTGCTCGACGACGAGGTCGTCTCTCGCCTGGCGAGCGACGAGCACATCGAGGACGCTTCGGGATCGTCGGGGGCTTCGCGCATCACCGCGCGCGAGGTGCTCGAGGTGGTCGGTCGACGCACGGGTCTGCCGCCGTTTGTGCTGGGGCTCGAGCCGCCGAGGACGAAAGAGCGCGTGGTTCGCGAGCTCGAGACGATGGTCGCGGCGCAGCCCGAGGCGATCGAGGCCGCTGCGGACGCGGTGCTCGCGGTGCAAGCGGGGCTGGGAGATCCGGACAAGCCCGTCGCGACGTTTTTGTTCGTCGGCCCGACGGGCGTGGGAAAGACCGAGACCGCCAAGGCGCTGGCCGCGTACCTCTACGGCTCTTCGCAGCGGCTGTTGCGCTTCGACATGAGCGAGTTTCAGACGCGGAGCAGCGTCGCGAGGCTGGTGGGCGACGCGTGGCGACCGGACGGAGAGCTCACGGGAGCGCTGCGTTCGCAGCCGTTTCGCGTGGTGTTGTTCGACGAGGTCGAGAAGGCGCACCCCGCGGTCTTCGACGCGCTCTTGCGAATGCTAGGAGAGGGGCGCATCTGCGACGCCGCGGGGCGTCCTTCTGACGCGCGCGCGTGCGTGATCGTGATGACCTCCAACCTCGGCGTCCGCGAGGCGAGCGCGCGCGCCGGCTTTCTGCGCAACGATCCCGAGGAGGCCAGGCGCCACTACGTTCGCACGGCGGAGCTGTTCTTTCGCCCCGAGTTCTTCAATCGCATCGATCGCGTGGTGGCGTTTCGCTCGCTCGACCGCGGGGCGCTTCGGGTCATCGTGCGCAACGCGCTCGGCGAGCTGCTCTCTCGTCGCGGAGTGCGCCGGGGAAACGTGCTCGTCGACGTCGAGGTGAAGCTGCTCGACCTGCTCGTCGAGCAGGCGTTCGACCCGCGCTACGGCGCGAGGCCGCTGCGGCGGGCGCTCGAGCGACGGCTGGCCGTTCCGCTCGCGTACCATCTCGTGCGACGGCGAGGCGACGACGTGGCGCTCGTGCACGCGCTCGAGCGCGAGGGGGACATGGCGCTCGCGGTGCGCCTCTTGCGCGAGGCGCCGTCGGTGTTCGTCGAGGACACGGCGAGCTGGGACGAGCGCGCGATGCAGAGCGCGTTCGAGTCGATGGACGCAGCGCTCGACGAGCTGTTGGAGAGCGCGTGGGTCAAAGAGCTCGAGGCTCGCCGCGCGAGCGGGCTCGCGGTGTTCGGTCGCACCGGGACGGCGCCGGTGTCCTCGCGCAGCGCGATCGAGCTGCTCGATCGGCTCGACGCCTGTCGCCTCGCGATCAACGAGCTCGCTACGGAAGACCTGTCGACGCTGCAATTCGAAGAAGAAGAGATCCCCGGCGAAGAGTCTCGCCGCCGCCGGTGGAACGCCCCTCGCTCGGCTCGCTACGCGCAGAGCACGTTCGTCGAGGTTCCGATCCAACAGAGCAGCCGGGTGCTGCTCGAGCGCAACCGACCGAGGGTCGCGGCGCTCGCGGACGAAGTGGCGATCCTCGAGCTGCTGGTTCGATCCGCCGCCGAGCGCGGCGACGAGCGCGCGACGCTCTTTTTGGAGCCGGTGCTGCCGACGCCCGAGCGCGTGGACGAATGGGCGCCGCTCGTGCATGCGATTCCGACGTTTGGCGCGCTCACGACGCTGTGGCGCGAAGACCGCGGCGAGTACAAGCCCGTGGGTGCCCTGCACGCGCCGCACAGCAACGGGTCCAACGAGGGTTTTCGCGCAGGCGCGCGGCACGCCGTCAGCCTCGAGGGGCCGGCGCTCTCCGCGATGCTCTCTCGATACGAGGGGTACGCGTTGATTTCGTGGGTCGATCCGGCGGACGCCGTGCAGCTCGTGCGGATGACGTTTGTCGCTCTGCCGATGCCCGAGGCGGCGGAGGCGCATCGCTCGAGGCAGCGCGAAGCGCGCGACGCGCTCAGGGCTCGGCCCGAGACTGCGAGCGAGGGCGAGCCTGTCGTGATCGTGCTGAGGACCCAAGGCGAGCGGCTCGTGCACGGCGCGACGGGGCTCGCCGCCGAAGCGCGCGAAGCGATCATCGCGGCGCTCGCTCGCGCCGACCGCGCGAGGGCGGGTGCGTAGCGCGCGACGCGGTTTGCCCGCAGCCGCCGCGCAGTCGATGCACTGGAAAAAGCGCGCAGCCGCGGTAGTGTCCGCGCTGAAGACCATGCTGCGATTCAAGGCCGACCGCAGGACGCTCGCGTTCGTCGCGACGTACTACCTGCTGGTGATCTATCAGTGGTTCTGGGGACCGAGAGAGCTCGTGTTCGCCGCGCCGCTGGTGATCGTGACGATGGCGCTGAGCTGGATCTGCGCTGTCATCACACACAACTCGATTCATGCGCCCATTTTCAAGTCGCGTCCGTTGAACCGGGCGTTTCAAGTGGCGCTGACGTGCTCGTACGGGTTTCCCGTGAGCGAGTACGTGCCGGGGCACAACCTCAGCCACCACAAGTTTACGCAAGGCGCCAAGGACGTGATGCGCACCACCAAGGTCGACACCGGGTGGAACCTGCTGAACTTCATGCTCTTCGTCCCCAAGGTCGCGCTCCACGTGACCTCGGGCAACATGCGCTTCGTCAAGACGATGAAGCAGACGCACCCAGCGTGGTACCGACAGTTCGTCCTCGAGACGACGATCTGCTGGGGCCAGAAGATCGTCCTCTTCGCGATCGACTGGCGAAAGACGCTCGTCTACATCGTGCTGCCGCACCTGTTCGCGGTGTGGGGGATCACCGCGGTGAACTACCTGCAGCACGACGGCTGCGACATGAGCCACCCCGCGAACCACTCGCGCAACTTCGTGGGCAAGCTCTTCAACTGGTTCACGTTCAATAACGGGTTTCACGGGATGCACCACGAGCAGGCGGGGCTGCACTGGTCGCTTCTGCCCGAGAAGCACTACGAGAAGCTTCACCCGATCATCGATCCGCGCCTCGAGCAGAAGTCGCTCGCGATCTATCTCTTCAAGACCTTCGTCTATCCTGGCAAGCGACTGAATTTCGACGGCACGCCCGTGGTGGTCGAGAAGCTGCCGGACGCGGATTGGGTTCCCACCCGCGGCGAAGAGAAAGAGATGGGGGCCGAGGGGCTCACGGCGGCGGCGTGAGCGTCACGCGCGCTCAGCGGCAGGCCCACCGGCCCGGATAGCATCGGCCGAAGCGGCAATAGCCCGCGACGTAATAGCGCTGGCATCCCCGGGGCGAGGCGTACCCAGCGGGGCTCGACGCGATGATGCACCCGGGGAGAGCGCTCGCGATCGAGAACAAGATCGAGAGCGAGACGAGCGCGCGGACGATGGCCGCGGAGAACGAGCGTGTCTGCATGCGGTGATTTCCTTTCACGCAGACACCGTCAGCAATCGGCGTACCGCAGGTCTCCGAGAGAAGATCACCGCTTGCGGTAGTGCTCGACCGAGAGACCGTGCTTCTCGATCCAGCGGTAGACCTGCCTCGGATGGGTGTCGAGGCGCTCGGCGACGTGAACGACGTTGCCCTTGCACGCTTCGAGGATCGCCTCGAGCTGCTCGCGCGTCGGTCTCGACGGCGGCTCGGGATTGGGCGCGGCGCTGTCTTTGTGCGGTCGACTCTCGGCGCTCTCTCGACGCTCGGCGGACGCGGCGCGGGGCTCGCGAAGGTCTTCTGGCAAGTGCTCGCGCGCGATCGCCTCGGATCCCGCGAGCAGGGCTGCTGTGCGCAGGGCGGCCCTGAGCTGGCGAACGTTGCCCGTGAGCGGCCCGCAAAACAGCGCGCGCGCCGCGTCGACGGTGATGGACGCGCGCGTCACCGACGCCTCGCGCAGCGCGAACGCCGAGAGCTCGCCGAGGTCTTCTCGGCGCTGTCTGAGCGGCGGAATCCTCGCGACGAAGCCGGCCAGCCTGCGCAGGAGATCTTCGCGAAAGCCGTCGTCGCCGAAGAGCTCGCGGTTGGTGGCGGCGATCCAGCGCACGTCGACGGGCTCGGCGCGGTCGCCGCCCACGGACGTCACCATGCCCTGCTCGATCACGCGAAGCAGCGCGGCCTGCGCGTCGCTCGAGAGGTTGCCGGCCTCGTCGAGGAAGAGCGTCCCTCGATCGGCGCGGCGAACGAGGCCCTCTCGCGCCTCGGATGCGCCCGAAAACGCGCCCTTTTTGTGGCCGAAGAAGGTCGCCTCGAGCAGCGAGTCGGGCACCGCTCCGGCGTCGACGGCGACGAACTTGCCTGCCCTGCCGCTCAGCTCGTGGACGAGGGCCGCGAGCACCTCTTTGCCCGCTCCGGTCTCCGCGAGGATCAACACCGGAACCGCGCTCGAGGCCACCCGCTTCAGGTCCGCGAGCAGCGCCCTGACCTCGGGGCAGTGCGTCTTGGTCGGCCCGAACCGCAGCGAGCCCGCCGCCGCGGCGCGCTGGGCGACGGTCGAGAGCACCTCGCGGTAGCACAATAACGTGTGTCCACATTCAACGAGGTCGCCGTCCGCGAGCGTTCGTCGGTCGATCGGCTCGCCGTTGACGAACGTCCCGTTGCGGCTCCCAGCGTCGCGGATGGAGACCGAGTCTCGCTCGAGCACGAGCTCGGCGTGCGCGCCGGACATGAACGGGTCGAGGATGTGGAGCTCGTCGCTGGTGATCGAGAGCTTCGCGCTGCCCTCTCTCGCGCGCTTGACGCGCAGCGTGCCCTCTTGATCGAGGGCGATCGAGCAGGTCTCGCCCTCGAGCAGGTCGTCGTACGACAGCACGCGCGTGAGCGCGCGCAGCGTCTTCGGTCGCTTGTGGCTTTGCTCTTGTCGAGTGGTGTCGACCATCTTCGCTCGCGTCGAGCGTAGCCCGAACGCGCGCGGATCGAGCGCCCGCGTTGCTCGCGGCAGCCTCTCGCTCAGAACGCGCGGAGGCAGCGGCCGAAGCGGTTGCGGACGAACCCTGCGGGGCAGCCGGGCGAGGTGCGCCAGCAGCGACCGTTGGAGAACACCGTTCCGATGGGGCACGACGGGCTCAGCGGCGCGGCCAGGACGCAGCGACCGAATCGGTTGCGAAAGTACCCTCGCGGGCAGCGACCGTACTGCGCCTCTGCAGGGCTCGCGGCCAACAGGGTCGCGCCGATCGCGATGACGAGCGAGAGCACAAAGAGGGACCAGATCGAGAGCGTCTTCATGGTGAACGTCCTGATAGCGAGCGTTGTGCCAGCAGGCGCCCCTCCATCGCAGATTGTGCGCAGCGACCGCGAAGCGCGGCCCCCACCCGCGCTGCCGCGCGCCAAGTGAGGAGAACGCCGGTAGGCGCAGTGCTGAAGCCCCCACCCGCGCTGCCGCGCGCGGAATGAGCAGAACGACAGTGGGCGCAGTGCTGAAGCCCCCACCCGCGCTGCCGCGCGCC